>NZ_JAWJUW020000001.1:0-460873 GCF_033052795.2 Halovibrio sp. HP20-59 | reverse complement strand
GGCTCCTCGAGCAGGACTCGAACCTGCGACCCAATGATTAACAGTCATTTGCTCTACCAACTGAGCTATCGAGGAACAACGTAGTACTAAATCAAAATAGCACTAACTTGCTGCCGTGTATGAGATAAAGCCGCTACTAAAACACTTTTAGCGATTGGCTCCTCGAGCAGGACTCGAACCTGCGACCCAATGATTAACAGTCATTTGCTCTACCAACTGAGCTATCGAGGAACTGCTCAAACACGGTGCGTAGTATACCCATAGAAATGAGACGGTCAAGTATCGATTCCGCGTCAATGCTAGCCGCCTGTTGGTTGTGTCCGTATAATGCGCCCATTCATGCTAGAGCGGCATGACGATAGCCTGGCCGCTCGACAATATTCCATTCATCCTCGTCCCCCAGACGACTCATAGACGACAGGTACCGATGGCGAAGAAGCTCTTCATCAAAACGCACGGCTGCCAAATGAACGAGTACGACTCCTCCCGCATGGCGGATCTGCTCGGCGAATCTCACCAGCTCGAACTCACTGATAATGAGCGTGAAGCCGATGTTATTCTGTTAAACACCTGCTCGATTCGCGAAAAAGCGCAGGAGAAAGTGTTTCATCAGCTGGGACGCTGGAAAAAACTCAAGGACGCCAACCCCAACCTAGTGATTGGCGTGGGTGGCTGTGTGGCCAGCCAGGAAGGCGAAGCCATACGCAAGCGGGCGCCCCATGTGGATATGGTATTCGGGCCGCAAACCCTGCACCGCGTGCCCTCGATGCTGGATGCCCGTGGCAACAACCAGATTGCTGCTGTGGACGTTACCTTCCCGGAAATCGAAAAATTCGACCATTTACCCAAGCCCACTTCCGATGGCGCGACGGCGTTCGTGTCGATTATGGAAGGCTGTTCCAAGTACTGCACCTTCTGTGTGGTGCCGTATACCCGTGGTGAAGAGGTTTCGCGGCCCTTCGAGGCGGTGATGGATGAAATCATCCATCTTTCCGACCAAGGCGTGCGTGAAGTCAACCTGCTGGGCCAGAATGTCAACGCCTACCGTGGTGAGAATCAGCTAGGCGATGAGATTGATTTGGCCGAACTAATTGCCTGCGTGGCGGCAGTCGAAGGCATTGATCGTGTTCGTTTCACCACCTCTCACCCGGTGGAATTTACCGATAGCCTGGTCGACGCCTTTGCCGATATTCCCGAGTTGGTGAGCCACCTGCACCTGCCGGTTCAGTCGGGTTCAGACCGCATTTTAACCGCCATGAAGCGGGGGCATACCGCGGCTGAATACATTGAAAAGATGGAGCGTATTCGCGCCAATCGCCCGGATATCAGCTTCTCTTCCGACTTCATCATCGGCTTTCCGGGCGAGACAGAAGAGGACTTTGAAGCCACGATGGACTTAATTCATCAAATTGGCTTTGATCATTCGTTTAGCTTCGTTTATTCCGCACGCCCCGGCACGCCTGCCTCGGGCCTACCGGATGAAACGCCGGAAAGTGTCAAAAAGCAGCGTCTGGCGATTTTACAAGAGCGGATCATCCAGCAAACTGCGCAAATTAGCCGCCGCATGGTCGGCAGCACACAGCGTGTACTGGTTAACGGCTTTTCGCCGCGTGACCCCGGCCAGCTCTCCGGCCGTACCGAGAATAACCGCGTGGTTAACTTCCGTGCTGCCAACCCCACCGAGCTGATCGGCTACTTCGTGGATGTAGAAATCACCGAAGCCTTTCCCAATTCGCTACGCGGTGAACTCGCCTCACCCGAGCGCTATTGATCGTTCACTTATCCCAGATCATTGCCCCGCCTCGGGCGGGGCAGTAAGCTGAACGATACACACACTAACGCGGGGTTCCCCACTCTTGAGCCAGCCAACACCTCAGGCCAATCGCATCATCACCTTAAGCCTTGAACCCAATGATCCGCAGCGCCTTGCTAGCCTTTGCGGCCAGCAGGACGAGCATTTGAAGCTGATTGAAAGCCGACTGGACGTGACGCTGCGTAACCGGGGCAATGTCTTTCAGCTTGCCGGCCCTGCCAACCGCATCAAAGCAGCCGCCAACGTGTTGGAACACCTCTATCGCGAAACCGCAGCGAGCGAACTGGACGCCGACACCGTGCACCTGTTTCTACAGGAATCGGGGCTTGAAGCGCTGGAAGAGGAAGACGACGGCAACGGCGGCGGCAGCGATGAAGTGATCATGCGTACACCACGTACCATGATCAAACCGCGCGGCCTTAACCAGCAGCGCTACGTTTCCAGCATCCGCGAGCACGATATTAATTTCGGCATTGGTCCCGCGGGTACCGGTAAAACCTACCTCGCCGTCGCGGCCGCGGTTGAGGCACTCAACCAACAGGAAGTACGCCGCATCCTGCTCGTGCGCCCGGCGGTTGAAGCGGGTGAAAAACTCGGCTTCCTGCCCGGCGACTTGGCCCAGAAAATCGACCCCTATCTGCGCCCGCTTTACGATGCCTTGTACGAGATGATCGGCTTTGAACAAGTAGCCAAGCTGATTGAGCGCCAGGTAATTGAGATTGCCCCGCTGGCCTATATGCGTGGCCGTACGCTCAATAATTCTTACATCATTTTGGATGAGAGCCAGAACACCACTCCGGAGCAGATGAAAATGTTCCTGACCCGGATTGGCTTTGGCTCCACCGCGGTGATTACCGGCGACGTCACTCAGGTCGATCTACCCAAAGGCCAGCGTTCGGGGCTGATTCAAGTGCTCGACGTGTTGAAGGATACTCAAGGCATCGGCGTCACCCACTTTGCCGCCAAGGATGTGGTACGCCACCCGCTGGTGCAGCGCATTATCGAAGCCTACGATATGTTTGAATCCCAGCAGGAAGTGGAAGAGCGTGCCCAGCGTGAAGCGCGTCAGCAAGAGCGCGATGCGCGTATGCAGGCGCGTGAAAACTCCTGGGATAGCTCGCGATGAGCGAGGCTATTGAAGTCATCGTCGATCGCCAGGCGGTGATCGACGAACCACTGCTCCCCGACCTGACACAGCTCACCCACTGGGTGGGCTGTGTGTTTGCCCACCACCCTGACGATCAGCGCTTTGAAGTCACTATTCGCTTTGTGGATGAGCATGAAAGCCAGACGCTCAACCGCGATTACCGCGACAAAGACAAGACAACCAACGTGCTGTCATTCCCCTTTGAAAGCCCGCCGGGTGTTGAATTGCCGCTACTCGGTGATTTGGTGATTTGCCATGCGATTGTCGCCCAGGAAGCCCGTGAACAAGGCAAGCCGTTGGCCCATCACTACGCCCATATGGTCGTGCATGGCATTTTGCACTTAATGGGCTACGATCATATTGACGATCAAGAGGCCGAGGAGATGGAGCAATTTGAGCGCGAGCTACTGGCCGAGCTGAACATCCCCGACCCCTATGCTGACAATTACGCTGACATTGACACCTCAAACGATACGTCTGCGACTAATAGCAAGGACGACTAAATGCTGAGCGCCTTTATTATCTTGATCACGGGTGCGTTAAATCGTGTAGCGACTAATCTGGTAACATCCCCCGCTTGAGTGATAAAACGACTACTGACGACGCTACCTGAAACGTCGTAAACAAGATGGCAACTGTCCGCCCGCAAACGAGAGATTTGACGCATGAGCGAAGACCGATCGAGCAACCCTAATCAAAAATCCTGGCTCGAGAAACTCTTTGGCGCCCTTTCCGGAGACAATGACGAACCCAGTTCACGCGATGAGCTGATGACGTTTTTACGCCATACCGCAGGCAAATTAAAGCTGGATCAAGACGCCATCATGATTATCGAGGGCGCGCTAGACATCAGCGACCAACAGGTACGGGAAATACTGATTCCCCGCTCGCAGGTCTCGGCCATCGCGCTGGACCAAACCAGCGACGGCTACCTGCCGCTTATTCAGGAAACCGGCCATTCGCGCTATCCGGTGATCGGTGAAAATCTGGATGATATTAAAGGCATTCTACTGGTAAAAGATTTACTCCCGCTGCTTTCGCAAACGCAGGCCCAGCGCGATGCCTTTAAACTTGATGACATCCTGCGCCCGGCAATGTTTATCCCTGAATCAAAGCGTCTTAACAGCCTGCTCAAAGAATTTCGCGATACCCATAACCACATGGCCATTGTCGTCGATGAATACGGCGGCACTGCCGGCATTATTACTATCGAAGACATACTTGAGCAAATCGTCGGCGACATCGAAGACGAGCACGATACCGACGAAGAAGACGATATCCGCGAGTTGGAGAACGGCCATTACGCCATTCGCGCGCTGACGCCTATCGAAGACTTCAACGAACGTTTTAACACCGAGTTTTCTGACGATGAGTTTGATACCGTTGGCGGCTTGGTGATGCAGCAGTTCGGTCACTTACCTCGGCGTGGTGAACACACTGTGCTGGGCGGCTGGCGGTTTGTAATTCTTAACGCCGATACGCGGCGCATCCGGCTACTCGAAGCCTATCGCGACAGTCGCCGTGACGACGAAGAGGATGACGATCAAGAAAACAAGCCCGACTAGTCACTGGTCGTCACCACGCTCTATCCTCTTCCTCGCTCCTTACCATCGATAGGTTATCGTTATGGGTTTACCCCCCGCGTTTTTGTTACAGCTGCTTGCCGCTTTGGTGGCGGGCGGCTTCACCACCTTAACCGCCTCCCCGTTTGAGCTTTGGTGGCTGGGCCCGGTGGCGATTGGTTTGCTGTATGTTGGGCTGCACACGCTAACCCCCGCTCAAGCGGCCCTAAAGGGGTGGCTATATGGCGTGGCGCTGTTCGCCAGCGGCACTTCCTGGGTGTACGTATCCATTCACGACTATGGCTATACCGGCGTTCCATTAGCGGTCTTTCTTACCACTCTTTTCGTCACCGTTCTGGCACTCTTTTTTGCGGGCACCTTCTGGCTCTACCGGCGCTTCACCTCTGCCCGGCTTGCGTTTGCAAGCTTTGCAGGCGCCTGGGTATTGGGCGAGGTACTGCGCACCTATTTGTTCACCGGCTTTCCCTGGCTGCTGCTAGGCTCTGGCTACGTGGACTCGCCGCTGGCCGCCTGGGCGCCTGTTGGCGGGGTCTACCTGCTCTCACTGCTGGTAGCGCTAAGCGGCGCACTCGGCGCTGAACTATTGTTACGCCGCCGATGGTGGGCGCTCGCCCCACTCGCGGCTATTTGGCTGATCCCGCTGGCCCTCCCCCAGCAATGGACCACGCCAGTGGACGAACCCACTCGCGTCGCCCTCCTGCAAGGCAATCTACCGCAGCTGTCAAAGTGGACGCCAGAAGGCCAACGCCAGGCCGCTAATACCTACAGCGGCCTCACCCGCGAGGTAGCCGATGAGGTTGACCTAATTGTATGGCCAGAAACCGCCCTGCCCATGATGGAAGCTCAAGCCCGCCCGGTTTTGGAGCGGGTGCAAGCGAACCTGCCGCCCGAAGTTGCCTTGCTTACCGGTATCGTTCAACGCGATGAACAAGAACGCTACTTTAATAGTATGATTGGCGTGGGAAATGTAGCGGGCAGCTACCAGAAAGAGCACCTGGTGCCTTTTGGTGAGTACCTGCCACTGGAGAGCGTGCTTCGCGGTGCAATTGATTTTTTTGATCTACCCATGTCGGCTTTTACTAAAGGCGAGCACGAACAACCCCCCATGCAAGCCGCCGGCGTTAGCATTGGTAATGCAATCTGCTATGAAATTATTTACCCGCAGTTGGTCGCCCGACGCGCTCAAGACAGCGGTGTGATCATAACGGTGTCCAACGACACCTGGTTTGGCGCCTCTATCGGCCCCCATCAACATCTACAGATGGCCCGCCTACGCGCGCTAGAAAATGGCCGCTATGTGGTCCGGGCCACTAGCAACGGCATTACCGCTATTATTGCCCCTAACGGACACATTGTTGAACGCGCACCCCAGTTTGAAACCACAACGCTCACCGGTGAGTTTTACGCCATGGAGGGCCTAACACCTTTCACCCGTTTGGGTAGCTGGCCCGCTTGGTTGCTAGCAGGCCTGATGCTGCTACTCGGCGTAGTAGCCGCCAGAACTACGCGCCGAGCACGAAGCTGAAATGTCATAGGCGCTACTCAATAAATAGGTACTAAAGATAAATAGGCGCTAAAGCGGCTGCCTAAATAAAAAGGCCCGAGTCCTTTTCAGGACTCGGGCCTTATCGTTTTATTAACGTAGACTTCGTTGTTAACTTAAACGTCGATATTAACTTAGGCAGCGGTGTCTTTCAGCGTCGCCATATCAATCACGAAACGATAGCGTACATCGCCTTTCTCCATGCGCTCAAAGCCTTCGTTAATCTTGTTGATATCGAGCATCTCGATATCGCAGGTAATACCCTGGTCGGCACACAGCTTGAGCAGCTCTTCGGTCTCGGCAATACCGGCAATCAGCGAACCGGCGACTACACGACGCTTAAAGACCAGATTAAACGCTTCAATGGCCGGCTCAATGGGCTCAAGTAGACCCACGATAATATGCGTGCCGTCATACTTCAGCGACGCGAGATAGGGGTTAAGGTCGTGCTGAACGGGCACGGTATCGAGCATGAAGTCGAAGGTTTCAGCGACCGCATCCATTTGCGCTTGATCGCTGGAAACAACGACATGGTCGGCACCGTTACGCTTGGCTTCGTCTACTTTGGCATTGGAGCGGGTAAATAGCGTGACCTCCGCGCCCAGCGCTTTGGCCAGCTTAACGCCCATATGGCCTAAGCCGCCCATGCCGATGACACCGACTTTATGGCCTTTACCTACGCCATGGTGCATAAGCGGCGAATAGGTCGTCACACCGGCGCAGAGAAGCGGCGCCGCCGAGGCCAGGTCAATGCCATCGGGCATTTGCAGCACGAAGTGCTCGCTGACCACGATAGAGTCAGAGTAGCCGCCCTGGGTCATGGTGCCATCTTGGCGATCATCACTGCCGTAGGTCATGGTGAAGCCTTCCAGGCAGTACTGCTCTACGCCGTCTTTACAGGCAGCGCAGGTACGGCATGAATCAACCATGCAGCCAACACCTACCACGTCACCGGCCTTAAAGCGCGACACTTTATCGCCGACAGCGGTTACCCGGCCGACAATCTCATGTCCAGGCACTATCGGGTACCGGCTCATGCCCCAATCGTTGCGCGCAAAGTGCAGGTCGCTGTGGCACACGCCGCAGTAGAGAATCTCAATAGCGACGTCATCGGGGCGTGGTTGACGACGGTCAAAAGTGAACGGTGCCAGTGGCTTGTCGGCGGCAAAGGCTGCATAGGATTTTGCTTGGCTCATCGGTGAGACTCCTTGTCTTCAAAAACGCTTGTCTTCAATATAAGCAATCATTCCCCGCGTGCGAGGTATGCCAACAGTATTGGCCCAAACGGCAGGGATAGCGATGAACGAAGCTCCGACATTTTTGCCTATAAATCCAAATCAATGTGATAAAATAACAAAAATAGTGATAAAAACGTCATAATTATGCAATAACAGCTAAAATAGTAAACTGATCAGCAAGGCAATCCCCGTTACTCCGCTTTGCCATTCACTATTAAGAGAATCCACCATGGTCTCCACTGCTCAGGCTGGCAATGCGCTGGCTGATGTTATCAAATCCCTCATCACAGTCGACGGTATGACGGCGACCTCGCTAGCGGGCGTATCGTTGTTATGCTTGAGCCGCTACCAGATGCGTACGCCACTGCTCTACGAACCGAGCCTGATCATCATTGCGCAGGGGCAAAAAGTAGGCTTTCTGGGTGATCGCGAAATCCATTACGACCCTGGCCACTATCTCGTTCAAACGCTACCGCTGCCCTTTGAGTGCGAAACTTACGGCTCGCCAGCAGCTCCCCTGCTAGGGATATCAATACGGTTGGATCCGGCGCTGTTAAGCGAAATGGTGACAGCAATGGGTGATCTGAACCACCACGCACAGACACCACTGCCGATGGCTTCAGTAGCGATGACCAACGGTATGCAGGACGCGGTCTTGCGTTTGGCCCGCTCGCTGCACGATACGGTGGAGTGCAGCACCATGGGCAATGCGCGTATTCGCGATGTGGTATTTGAAGCGTTGAAAGGCGAGCAAGGCCCCGCGTTACAGGCGCTGGTAATGGGACACGGTAACTACTCGCGCATCGTGCAGGCGCTTTCTAAACTGCATGCTAATTTTGCCGATGACTTTAGTGTGGAGCAGCTCGCGCAACAGGCGAATATGAGTGCTTCTACGTTTCACCAGCACTTTAAACAGATCACCCGCTCCTCGCCTGCCCAGTACTTAAAACGGTTACGCTTGATCAAAGCGCAGCAGTTGCTGCTGCAAAATAACCACAACGTCAATCAGGCCGCCGCTGCGGTAGGTTACCGCAGCGTGCCGCAGTTTAGCCGCGACTATAAGCGCTACTTTGGCGAACCGCCGCTGCAGCACCGCCGCAAAGAGCAGGCCTTACGGGCCTGATGCTGGGTCTCGCACAACATCACTTTACAAAGATTACTTTGCAACGTTTATTTTGCAAAAACCTGGCTCATATCTTTAAATGCTTTGAACTCCAGCGCATTGCCGCATGGGTCGAGCAGGAACATAGTGGCCTGCTCGCCCACTTCGCCCTTAAAGCGAATATACGGTTCAATGACAAACTGTATATCACGCGCCTTCAAACGCTCAGCTAGCGCTTCCCATTCCTCCCACGCTAAAATCACCCCAAAGTGCGGTACCGGCACGTCGTGGCCATCCACAGGATTAGAGTGGGCGTTAGCTTGGGCAGTCGTTTTCGGCTGCTCATGAATCACCAACTGATGGCCGAAGAAATTGAAATCGACCCATTGATCGCTGGAGCGCCCCTCTTCCAAGCCAAACACATCGTTATAAAACGCCCGCGCCAGAGGCACATCGTCAACGGGAATCGCCAAATGAAAAGGTGAAAGGCTCATAGTCGTCTTCTCCTTGCTTGGGTTAATAAAGTGGTTAGCATTTTATGCTACCACGCTGTATTTGCCATAGGCTTAACAACGCTGGTCAGTAGGCGGTTTAATCATCGCATTAAAGCGTTAAGGTAACAGCAAAGGAGTAACCGCGATGCAACCAGAGGATTTGGAAAAGCTAGTGACTCGCACCATGCCTTTTGGCAAGTATAAAGGGCGCCTTATCGCCGACCTTCCCGGTCCCTACTTAAACTGGTTTGCGCGTGAAGGGTTTCCTGCCGGAGAGATTGGCCATCTGCTGCATTTAATGCACGAAATTGATCACAACGGGCTAGGCTCACTACTGGACCCGCTGCGAAAGACACCCAGCCAACGTGGCGAGGTTTAGTGCTGAGCCTTCCCAGGCGCGCTTTCGTCAGGCGCGCTCGTCACGCTCGCATAAGGCCTGCTGAAACTCCCGCCGATAAGCCTCGGCATGTAACGCCGGGTCCTCAGGAAAACGCCCCAGCGCCACTGCCAGTTCAAAGAAGCCGGCACCAGGTAGTTGCTCACCGCGCCGACTGACAACCAAGGCGGCGATAAAGGGCTTTTGTTGGGCAGCATCTGCATGCATTAGTTGCTCTAACGCCTGAGTCACTTGGGCAATCGTGCGTGGCGGCGTAAGCTCAAGCGTGCTAGCCACCTGTTGGTAGGTCATGGGTAGTGAATCCCGCGGTGCGCTGAGCAGCAATTGGCGTAGTGCTATGGCTTTATCATCCATAAAAATCTGTAGAAAAACCCTTTTGTAGAAATGTTTGTGCTAAGAATAACTGAATACGTTGTGATAAGGAGCGAACATGGCAAACCGATCAACCCCAACACGCCCCCGCGGTGGCCTCTGGCCGGCTATGTTAGCCGGGCTGAGTATACTGCTACTCGCGGCGGCAGCCCTGATGATGGCAGGCTCTGGGCCTGCTTATCGTGGTGAGCTTATCTCGCTAGGCGAGGCGTTTAGCTTTCTGCGCAACGGGGTTTATGCCGCTGGCGGCGCAGTGGCGTTAAGCTTGGTGGCGCTGTTAATCAGCGCATTAACCCGCCGCTTTAAACCAGCAGTGGTAGCCAGCCTGGCCATAGTAGGCGCCGCAGCGCTGCTTTATGTGCCCTGGCAGCATTGGCAACGCGCCCAAGAGGTACCTGCCATTCACGACATCACCACCGACACGCAGAATCCCCCCGCCTTTGAAGCTTTAGCCGACGCTCGTAAGGCAGCGCCTAATGCCGTCGACTACCCCGGAGAGGCCACCGCAGAGCAGCAACAGGCAGCCTACCCCGGCATTGAACCGCTGGTGGTAGACGCCGCACTGCCAACGGTGCTGGCCGCAGCCCAGGCGCAAGTCGAAGAAAATGGCTGGCGAATTGCTCAGGTTAGCAATAATCACATAGAAGCCACCGCAACGACGCGCTGGTTTGGCTTTGAAGATGATGTTGCCATTCGCCTCACCGAGATTGAGAATGGGGTGCAGGTGGATATGCGCTCGGCTTCGCGTCTAGGCGCCAGTGATGTGGGCACCAACGCAGCGCGTATTAACGAGTTTTTAACGGCGCTGGAAGCGCGACTTGAGTGACCGTTTCAATAGCGCCTTACTCACTCCAGTCAATGCAACGGGTCGCGTCTATTGCTGCCTTCACGCACTAAAATTTGCTCAGCATCCAAGGTGGCGATGGGCACATCCTGATGTGCTGGAATCTCGCCACTTAATTGAAGCGCCTGATACCGCAGCGCGCAAACGCGTAAAAACGAGGTGAAGTTACCCAAATCATGCCCGGCATCGATAGACTCATGGTAAAGCCGGGTAATCATCTGGGCGGTATTCATGCCATCGCGCTGGGCAATTTCCTCAAGGATATGCCAGAAATAATTTTCCATGCGCACGCTGGTCACCATGCCATCGATACGTAGCGAGTGCGTAGCGCTGCGCCATAGCTCGGGGTCGGCTTGAATAAACAGTTTACACATGACGATTACCTCCCGACATTCGTAAGCAGCATCAACCACCAGCATAGCGGGCAATAGACCGCACGCCCAGTGGATACTGGGCGTGCAGGCCGTTTTATCAGCGTTAGCCGAACTACTTATTCAGCAATGCCATAAATTGCGCCAACCACGCAGGGTGGGCAGGCCAAGCGGGCGCCGTGACCAAGTTGCCATCGGTTACCGCATCGGTCACTTCCAGATTGGCAAAGTGACCGCCCGCAAGCTCTACTTCCGGCTGGCAAGCGGGGTAAGCAGAACACTGCCTACCTTCCAGCACTTTCGCAGCGGCCAATAGCTGTGCACCGTGGCAAATGGCTGCCACGGGTTTATTGGCCTCGAAAAAATGCTGCACCATCGCAAGCACGTCTTTATCTAAGCGCAGATACTCCGGCGCGCGCCCTCCGGGCACCACCAGGGCATCGTAATCGGCGGGATTGGTGCTGGCGAAATCGGCATTGAGTGCGAACCGATGGCCGGGCTTTTCAGAATAGGTTTGATCACCTTCGAAATCATGAATCGCCGTCGCCACGGTATCGCCAGAGGCTTTACCCGGGCAGACGGCATCCACTTGGTGACCAACCGCCATGAGCGCCTGAAACGGCACCATGGTTTCGTAGTCTTCGGTAAAATCGCCAGTGATCATTAAAATGCGCTTGCTGCTCATCTCAGTGCTCCTCTTAATTATCTTATGGTTATTGATCGAGTGTTTGAGCACACGCGGGGCGTGTTGGATGAGACTAGCAAGCGCTTTGTGGCAATAGGTAGTAATTGCTTACTACTGAGTATCTTCCTCTTTCTGCAAAAGGGCTAGATGCCGCTGCCCTGCCGCGTCGCTGACGTGAAAGCGCCCCACCAGCGAGTGCATATCCCCGGCACGATCATCCAGCGTGTGGCTGGCAGTCGTCGCTTCTTGCACGAGGCGTGCATTCTGGTGAGTGACCTGATCCAGCTGTGCAATCGCCTGGTTGATCTGATCAATGCCTGCAGATTGCTCGTTAGTGGCGTCGGCAATTTCGACGACATAGCGCGTCACCTCACCCAAACTCTCGATGATCTCTTGAAGATGCTTGCTAGAGGCATTAACGAGCTGCTCACCCTCACTCACTTTGTTAACGCTGTCATCGACCAAATGACGAATCTGAGCCGCCTCTTCGGCGCTGCGGCCAGCGAGTTTGCGTACTTCTTGGGCTACCACGGCAAAGCCACGCCCCTGCTCACCCGCTCGTGCGGCTTCAACGGAAGCGTTTAGCGCCAAGAGATTGGTTTGGAAAGCGATATCGTCTATCGCTTTAATAATCGAAGTGATTTTTTCGCTGGCCTCACGAATATCACCCATCGCCGCCGTGGTGCGCGTTGACACATCGCCTGCAGCGCGGGCGCGCTGGTCAACATTACCGCTAGCGTCTTTGGCCTGGTCAGCGTACTCAGCCGTTTGTTTTACCGTGGCAGTAATCTCTTCAAGACTTGAAGCCGTTTCCGCCAACGACGCCGCCTGCTGGTCGGTACGCTGGGATAGATTCTCATTACCCGCTGCAATTTGACGGCTGCTGGCGGCAATAGATTCGGCGCTTTCACGAATTTGCGCCACCATGCCTTCAAAGGTATCCATCATGTTATTAAACGCCTGGGCAGTTTGCCCCACTTCATCGTTGCGTTTAAGTTCAAGACGCTTAGACAGGTCTGCATTTTCACCTGCGGCACCGCTGATATTCTCCATTTGCTGGCGCATGACGACCAACGGCCCCAATACGCGTACCATTGTGCGCCAACCAAAGATCGCCAGTAGCGCGATTACCACCAGCGTGACAATAATCAGCAGCGAGCGCCCGGCATTGGCTAAGGTTTCTGCCTGCGTCACAGCGTTTTCTGCTTGCCCAACGGTATACGCTTCAACGTCACTCAGCGCCGTACGCATTTGCGCCATGGCTTGGGCAACATTGGTGAGCGCCGCTTGCACCTGTTCGTTAAGCGATAGCTGCTGTAAACGCAGCTCATAAACAGCGTTGTCATCGGAGACCATCAATCCTTCCAGTTCGACGATGACATCGTCTAAATTACTGATTAGCGAGCGCTGCTCTACTTCGGTGCTAGGCGCCTCTGCGATCGCCGTCAATGAGTGGCGAGCTAGGCCCACCTGCTGGGCAATTTCATTGTGGCGCAAATTGACCAACGCATCGGCGCTATCCGTTTGCATCATCTGGCGGCCAAGGTCTGACAGCTTCGCTAGGGCCATACGCGCATTGCCGCTCAGGCGCCCAATATCCGCTTGTGCGGTAAACATATTTTCCAGAAGCGTAGTCGGCAGGGTCGTCATGCCGTCTTCGCGCCAGGCCTCCATCAACTCACGCTGTTCACGGTCACTGCGAACCTGTGCTAGTGCCGTGCGTCCGGCAATATCCTCGGCGCTAAGCATCACTTGTGAAATAAGTGTTTGCATTGTCCCGATGCGTTCAGCCATCTGAGTTTGTAGGCTCAGTTCTTCACGGCGTACGGCTTCCAGCACCGTATCCCCTTCAAGCAACGCCTGATAATGGCTATCCAACTCACTCAGTTCTTGCGCCTGATCAACCCCATGAAGGCCTTGACGTGCATCATTAAAGCGCGCATCCAGTGCCGCTTGAGTCGGGGCCTCATCTAAACCAGCCATGCTTTCTGCGGCAAGCAAATCCGCATGGCGTTGACCAAATGCCCCCATGGTCAGCACCATGCCCATGCTGGCATCCTGAAGCGGCAATACGTCATTGGTGATATAACGCTGCGAGTCGATTAGCCGTTGGTTGGTCGTCCAACCCGTTGCCGCCAGCACCACGGCGCCTAGCACTGCAGCTAAGAACAGGCTGATCAACATCGTTCGAATACTTAAAGATTTTTTCATTATCTGTTTTCACTCGTGTCAGGGGACAGACAGGTAACGTAAGCTTTGGGGTATAAGCTCTAGGGCAACAAGCTTGCCCATTCCACCGACTCAAAACGCCCGTTAGTAATAATGGTGGGCCATACCGCATCGCTGGCTTGATGGTCGTTCGGTCCCAAACTAACCGGCTCCTCTAGTCCAATATCGACCGAACCCAAACCAAGCAAACCATCCACAATCGCCTCACGGTCTGGGTTAGCGCCGGCTGCTTTCACTCCTTCCACAAAGAGTTTCGCGGCTAGGTAACCTTCGAGTGAGATGAAGTCAGGTTCGCTACCGCTGGCATGGGTATCCAACGCCTGACGGTATGCTTCTACGGCGGGCAAATCGGCATCCAGGGGGGGGACTACCTGAGTAATAATCACGCCTTCGGATAGGTCGCCAAGTTCATCCATAAGCGCTTGGCTGCCCACAAAAGAAACGTTCAGAAAGACCGTGTCAGGTAGGTCATTTTTCGCTTCACGAATGAAGTCAGCTGCTGGGCCGTAGGTTCCAACAATGATAACGGCGCGCGGCGTCACCGGCGCTTCCAGAATGGTCGCCAAGCCCTGGTGAATATTACGTGTACCGCGGGTAAAACGGCCATGGGCCAGTGCCGCGACATTGTCGACGCCATGGGCAGTCAATGCCTGGGTGGCGCCATTGTATCCTGCATCGCCAAAGCTATCGTTCTGGGTAAAGAAGGCGATCTCCTCGGGCAAAACACCTGCCTCCAACAGCCCATCCACCATGGCGGCGGTTTCTTGTACATAGCTTGCCCGGTAGTTAATCACGTAGCGGTCAGGCGGCGTCTTGCGCAGCACACCCGCACCAGTAAACGCCCCGTAAAGCAGCGTTTCATATTCGTTAAAAATGGGAATGGTTACGGTGGCCGTTGGCGTGCCGACATTACCGATCGCCGCTAGCACGTCATCCTCTTGAATAAGCTGCCGGGTATTGCTGGCGGCTTGCAGCGGTTTGTACTGATCATCCCGGGCAATTAAGGCCAGGGTTTCACCATTAACCCCGCCTGCCGCATTAACCTCGGCAAAGTAGGTTTCAATACCTTTTTGCATGCCCAACCCTAGCGGTGCCGCCCCACCGCTGGAAGGCGCCACAATGCCGAAACTAAGCTCTGCCTGTGCAAATAGTGGAAAAAAAATCCCAACTGATAAAGTTATACTCAGCAAGCAATTTTTTAATAACACTTTTTTTAGCAAGGCTTTTGTTAACAACCCCGTTCCCAATTGTTGCATTGATCTGCTCCTTGCTGGCTAGATCATGTCCCCACTTTATAAATAGCAATACCGAATACGTGCGATGGTTAACATCGCACGCGCTCGAAATTACCAACCAATTCTTATAACTATCGGCGGAAGAGTATACGACTAAAGATTAATTATCGCTGATTACTAAGTAACAAATATTACTTAGATTGTAACAAGCGATGCCACGCACTCGATTAGTGCAACATTATGCTTTTAAGTGGGTCTTTCGATGGCGAAACGGTCACTAATTCGGATGTAATCACTGCCCGCTAAGCGCCCAACCGGCTTGAGTAAATCCATATTCACATGGCGCCCGTCCCACAAAGCATCGTCTATATGGATGGAAACGACGCGAGCCAGGATCAACGTGCCTGCTAACGGCTGATCACCAAAACGGATCATATCGAATAGTTGGCACCCAAACGCCACAGGTGCGTTGGCAATCCTCGGTACGCTAACACCTGGCATCTCAGCTTTTTCAAGGTCGGCCAGAGCAAACTCATCCTCTCCTGGCGGCAAGCTAGCGCTGGTGGTATTGAGCGCTTCTATCAACCCTTCACTGCCCACATGCACTACACACTCAGGGACTTCGTTTAAATTACGTACTGTGTCTTTAAGTTCGCTATTGCCATTGAGCAGCGGCGAAAACGCCAAGACAGGTGGATTCACGCTGGCGACGTTAAAAAATGAAAATGGCGCTAGATTGGCATTTCCTTGCTTATCCTGGGTAGACACCCAGGCAATAGGCCGGGGGCAAACAGTCCCCGATAGCAACCGATAAATAACCCCTGGGCTTAGCGGGGACTCAGCCAATAAGTAGTCGCTCATTTTTGACTCCTGGGTAATGGGTTTAGGCGTATTATCACCCTATAACAGCCATCACTTTACAACAGCATTGCCCGCAAGGAGCCGATTTGATGAAGATTGTCATTGCCGATGATTATCAGGACTGTGTGCGCCATTTAGACGCCTTCAAGCTGCTTGAAGGCCAAGAGGTCACGATTTATCACGATACGCTCACCGACCTGGATGCCTTGAGCACGCGCTTTCAGAATGCCGAGGCGTTGGTGCTCATCCGCGAACGCACGCCGATCACGGCCGCCCTATTGGAGCGCTTGCCCAACCTGAAAGTTATCAGCCAGACGGGTGGCGGTGCGGCGCATGTGGATATTGAGGCCTGCCGCCGTCATGGCATCGCTGTCATGACGGGTACTGGCTCGCCTTATGCCGCCGCCGAATTAACCTGGGGCCTGGTGCTGGCGGCAATGCGCCATATACCTGCAGAAGTTGAGAACCTGAAAGCGGGCCGTTGGCAGCGTACCCTGGGCACGGGCCTTAAAGACCGTACCCTAGGCATTTTTGGCTACGGCAAAATCGGTAGCTTAGTAGCCCGCTATGGCAAGGCATTTGAAATGAAGGTATTGGTATGGGGCCGCGAAAGCACTCGCCAGCGCGCCTCCGATGCTGGAATAGAGGTCGCCAAAAGCCAGACCGATTTGTTCCAGCGTGCGGATGTACTCAGCCTGCACTTGCGCTTAAACGACGATACCCGCGGTATCGTCAGCGCTAAATCACTTGCCCAGATGAAGCCCACATCCCTGTTGGTGAATACCAGCCGTTCCCAGTTAGTGGCGCCTGGGGCGCTGGAACAAGCACTCAATGCTGGGCGACCTGGCCAAGCGGCGATAGACGTATTCGATGCAGAACCTGTATTTGAAAACTCACTCCTGGAACTGCCCAATCTGGTCGCTACACCACACATTGGCTATGTGGAAAAAGATAGCTACGAGCTCTACTTTGGCGATGCATTTAGCAACCTGCTGGCGTATATCAATGGCCTGCCAATCAACAACCTAGCCGACTGATAGCGGATTGGCGAATTAATACCTCTCTGCCAAGTGTGCTAGCCTTGTACGATCATAAGTCATACAGAGGCCATTAATGCTCACCATTTCTAGTAACGTTACCCTGGCTGATTGGGAGATTGATATCAGCCAGATTCGCGCCCAAGGCGCCGGCGGCCAGAACGTCAATAAAGTCGCTTCAGCGGTACACCTTCGCTTCGACATTCTTAGCTCTACGCTGCCGCCACTTTATAAAGAGCGCTTGATGGCGCTGTCCGACCAGCGCATTAGCAAAGAAGGCGTGGTGATTATTAAAGCCCAAAGCCACCGCCGGCTTGAATTAAATAAAGAAGACGCGCTGGCGCGTTTAAAAGAGTTAATACAGAGTGCCACCCAACAGCAAAAGGTACGCCGTGCCACTAAGCCCACTAAAGGCTCTCAGCGCCGCCGCGTCGATCACAAAACGCGTAAGGGCAAAATCAAATCGCTGCGTGGTAAAGTACCTACCTCGTAACCGGTGCCGGTGCCTTTATCGCACCGCCCGTCGTATCGTTTAGCCCCGCAAGATTATCTACAGGGCCTACAGTAATGACGAACGTTTCCCCACCGCCCAACAGCCGCCCACTCTCGCCGTGTGTAAAAATTTGCCAAATGGAAATGTCGTCGTCGGTTTGCCGCGGCTGTGGCCGTACCTTAGATGAAATTGCTGGCTGGGGAATGATGACCGAGGCCGAAAAAGCCCCGGTGTGGGATCGCTTAGAAGTGGAAGGCTTTGTCTCTAAACGCTAATTCTCTAAATACTAACTCTCTAAACGCTAGCGTCGCTGACAGATAGCTATATCTCAAGCGGCAGTGACATCGATTCAGCGTAGGGGTGACGGTCACTCAATATATGGTGTAATTCGCCACAGGCCACCATGGGATCTATACAATTAATGACAATCTCAGAGTGGGCCAATACATAGCTGCGCCCGGTAATCGTATTTTCCACTACCTGGTAAGCGCCTTCTTGATGAGTGCCGGTAAAGGTGCCTATAAAACCGGTATTACGCAGAGAGACAGTTTCCAACTTATCTCCTAGGTTGAGCCTCCCTTCGTAATTCATCAACGCTAAACGGGCCGAGGTACCGGTCCCTGTTGTACTGCGGCAAATAACCCCTGGATGCACATACGTAGTGGAACGTGAGCGTACATAGCCTTCGCCTACCGGCTCTTCGGGGCCCATAAAATGTAAAAACGGTAGCGGCCCCACATCGCCTAAGGTGTAATGGGAAAAACCGCGCTTGGCTTTAATCGCTTCAACAATTTTGAAGGCACACTCAGCTAACGCGCGCTCTTCTTCATACACCAGCCTAAAGCCCAACTCAGTGGCATCGACCAAGGCGTAAAAGCCACCGCTATAGGCGATTGAGTAGGTGACATCACCGATCCCCGGCACACGAATCTTATCGCGGTAGGTGTCAATATAGCTGGGCAGCCCGCCACAAGTCACCGACTCAACCACGCCGTTGTGCACTCTCGCTTCGATTTGCACTAACCCAGCGGGCGCTTCCAGCTTAAAACGCTGAAGGCCTTCCTGTTTGGGCACAATGCCGCTTTCCAGCACGGCAGTGGCCGTGCATAAAGTATTCGAGCCAGAATAAATGGGGTAACCCATCACTTCCATAATGATATAACCCGCCACCGCTTCAGGGTCCGTTGCCGGCACTAATAAGTCGACCGACATTTCCGGCATGCCATAGGGCTCTTCAAGCAGCAGGCGACGCAGCCCGTCGGCGTCATCGCGAAGATACTCCATCTGCTCGCGCACGGTAGCGCCTGGTAGCACATCAATGCCCCCTGTGACGATACGACTGACATCGCCACCGGCATGGGTATCCATCAGCTGAATGGTATGCACGTTATTCACTAGCGGCGCTCCTGGCCAGACGGTGTATTTTCAAGCGCAAAAGGCGCGCCGTGGTCGGCCCACTGTGCATCGGGCACAATGACAATTTTACCCAGAAAGTTACTGTCCCGGTTGACAAAATAGCGCTCGGCTACGTGCAGGTCGGAAAGTTTGAAGGCGGCGTGAAGCACCGGCTTTAATTCCCCGCTGCGAATCCAGGCGACAAGCTGCTCAGCCTCTTCGCGGGTGCCGTGGGAAACGCCAAAAATCTGTACTTGATAGAGGTACACGCGGGTCCACATCATTTCGCTGAGGTTGCCACCGCTGGCACCGGCGATTGAAAGCCGCGGATAGCGCTTACGCCCCTGCATATCGACAATCATGGTATCGATAAATAGGTTGGTCATTTCACCGCCAACCAAATCCATGACCGCATCAATCGGCTGGCCGCCGGTCGTTGCCAGCACACGCTCAACAAAAGTGGGCAAGTCACCGCGATCAATCACGGCTTCCGCGCCTAATGCTTTAAGCGCCTCGGCTTTGTCTAGCTTGCTGACCGCATAAGGAATAGCGCCTACAATACGGCACAGCTGGATCAATGCAGTGCCAACGCCGCCGCTGGCGCCGCTCACCAGCACGCGTTCACCAGCACGGACGTTGGCGGCGGTCATCATATGATAAGCGGTTTGATACGAACACATACCCATTGAGGCCAGCTCTGCGTCGTGCAGCTCTGGGTTGGGTACCGCGTGGAATTGATCTGCGGGGACGGCGATAAACTCAGCAAACCCCCCATCGGCCCCATGGCCGTAGTAATCGGGGGTTAGGTTAATATCGCGGCGCTCATCGGCGTAGATATTAAAATCGAGCAGCCCTCGCTGACCAATGCGCTCAGCATCAACGCCCTCGCCGACCGCCACGATGCGGCCAGCCACGTCGGCGCCTTGGATACGCGGAAAGGTCAACGTTGGCGTGCCGCCCATGGCGAACGAGGTCACATCACCTTTATCCTTGGTGGGGTATAGCCCCTCTCGGGCCTTGCGGTCGGTGTTATTCTTCGCCGTGGCGGTTACCTGCACCAGAACTTCCCCAGCCTTAGGCTGGGGGGTTGGCACATCCTGATGATATTCCAGCTTGTCTATATCACCATGCCCGGTTAATAGCATGGCGGACATCGTCGTTGGTAACGTGTGTGCAGATTCAACCATAGCATGACTCCCTGATAGTACGTGTTGGCTATAGCTTGAAGATAACAAACTCTCACCGAGTCTCAAGCCTTATCCATCACGATGGCAGCAGCGCTTTGGCGTTACATAAACAACAGCCGAATCGTTAACTAAACACAGGAACGCCAATCAATAGCATGTGTAGGTAGAAGGCAAAAATCACATACGCCACCAAGCCTAATAATACCGTGGCAATGGTTGCCATCTTGGAGGTGTTGACCGGTGCTGGCGGTGAAAGACGGTCGCGCTTTTTAGCCGTTTTAAAGGCCAGGATCGCCCAAACCAGAAAGGCAACGAAAAAGATGATATCGCCCAGGCGCCCGTTGACGAGCAGGTGAGCAAACGCCCAGATTTTAACTGCCAGCATCATTGGGTGGCCTAGTTTGGCCTTAATGGCATTGCCCGGGACATAGGCCGCTACCAACATAATGAAGGCAGGCACCATCAGCAGCGCCACTGCATGGCGTAAGCCCATGGGCGGAAACCAAACCACAATAGGATCGAGGCGCATCTGCCCGTAACCATAAATCGCAATGGCGAGGCCAACGACAGACACTGCCGAATAGGCGATTTTCCAGTTGGTCTTACCAAATTTGGCAATCTGCTGCTGACGCCAGTTTTCAGCAAAAATACGCACGGAATGGCTGCCTAAAAAAATCAGCAGGCCAATAATCATAATGGTCATGGAAGTACTCCCAGGTAATACGCTAGTGACGGCTTTAAGCCTTATAGTCTTGGTCGCTGCAGAGGATGCCACAGACAGCCGCCAACCACATATTAATGCGTCAACTTTTCGCTCACCTAAAAGCTCAACATGCCGACAAAAGGGGCGCTAGCCTAGTTACTTGACGCTAAAACCAGTGCTTGCGCCTGAAAAGTAAAATCAATAGTCCACCGATTCCAAGCATCACGCCCCAGACAAAAAAGTAACCATACTCGTAGCGCAATTCGGGCATATTGTCGAAATTCATGCCATAAATACCGGCAATAAAGGTCAGTGGCACAAAAATCGCGGTGATCACCGTAAGTACACGCATGGTGATGTTTAACTGGTGGGAAGAAATAGAGATATAGCCGTCGACTAAGTCGCCGCAAATATCGTAGTACATTTGGGTCAGGGTGTAGAGCCGTTCAAAACGTTCGGCCACATCGTTAATCGCGTGCAGGGTTTCACTTGCTTCACGGGGCAGATGTTCATAGTCGTAGGCCGTCAGCTCTTGAGTGATCCCTTTGTGATAACTAAAGATACGGCGCATTTTGACCAATCGAGAACGGTAGCTGATGATCTTGCGCATCAAAACATCATTACCGTTTTCTAACAGCTCATCTTCGAGATCACTTAGCTCCGTTTCAAACTCAAGCAGGCTGTCGATATAGAAGCCTGCGGATATATACATCACCCTCAGCGCCACGTGCTCCGGGTGATGTGCTAAAAGCGTTTTGCCGTGGTCGTTGAAAAGGCGCTCAATACTTAACGCCTCCCCGGGATGAAGGGTAATTAGAAACCTCTCGCCGACAAAGAAGCACAGCTGCTGAGGCTGGTAGTTCAGCTTTGCATCGAATGACGAGATGCCGCGATAAATAATCAGCGTGTGGTTATCAAACTCTTCTATTTTCGGCGGGTGGCGCTCTTTGTGTGCGTCCTGGATCGACATCGGATGCAACTCAAAAGCCCCTAAAATAGTCCGTTCGCGCTCTTGAGTCTCGCCCTGCATATCGATCCAGATATGGCTATCGGGTGTGGCTTGCCACATTGCGAACAGGTCTTCATCACCTTCGTGAACCGCCCCATCAGGGGTGGTCAAAAGCGTTCTAATCATGTTCATCCTTGAGACTGGGTACATCGGGAGCAGTACTATCGGCAGGGCGTGCCATGCTTACCTGGGCCTTGCCTAAATGTTTAGCTTCGTACATGGCTACATCAGCGCGTTTAAGTAGCTCTTGAGCGGTTTCCCCAGCGCTAGGTGAATAGAGAGCGACACCTATACTGGTGCTTACCCTCAGGTTTATCTCGCCCATCGCGACCGGCTTTTCTGTTACATCCACGAGGGACTGAGCCAACGGTTGAACAGCGTCGGAGGCGACGCTTTCTAATAAAACCACGAACTCATCCCCCGCCCAGCGGGCGACATAATCGGTTTCGCGGACGGCCGATTTCAATCGCTTAGCAATCTCACGCAACAACGTATCGCCGGTGGCATGCCCGTGCTGATCATTAATCGCCTTAAACCCGTCTAAATCCATAAACAGCACGGCAAGGTTTTTTTGCGAGCGGCGCGCACGTGCCATCGCTTCAGTCATGCGTTCATTCAGGGCGCGCCGGTTGGGCAGCTGGGTTAATACATCTTCACGGGCTTCCTGGTCGCGAAGCCGCTCCAACTGCTGACGCTCGGTAATATCGTGGATAAACAAACTGCGCCGCTGTTGGCCATCAATGCGCAACGATTTTATGCGGATTTCTACCGGCAGTTGACTACCGTCGTGGCGTTGGGCGGTGGAAATCAACGGCGCTTGTTCGTCGCTGGCGGGTAACCCTTGTGGAAACATTAGCTGAGTGATCGGCCTTGCCAGCGCTCGTTTGCGTGACCAACCGAACATCATTTCCGCTGCGCGGTTCCAGTCCAAAACCACGTCTTGTGTATCCAGGCTAATATAAGCGTCGTAGGCCGATTCGATGACCAGATTGAGCTCGCTAGTACGCCGCTCTATTTGGCTTTCCATACTTTCATGAAACGCTTTCAGCGCTTGCTGCGTGGCCTGCTTGGTCTTCTTCTCAAATACCAGCCGTTCACGTAGGTGAATTTCATCGGTGACGATAGCCGTTAGGTCTTGCATAACCGCTAACTCATCTTGTTGTAGCGTACGCGGTTTAGTGTCGATGGCACACAGCGCCCCAAGCGGCAAGCCTTGGGAAGAGAGCAGTGGAAAACCAACGTAAAAGCGAATGCCTTCCCGAGCGGTCACGAACGGGTTATTAGCAAAACGTTCGTCCGCCGTGGCGTCTTCGACGATGAGAGGTTCAGCTTGCATAATGGTATGCGCACAGAAAGCCACATCTCTTGACGTCTCGCGCGTCTCGACACCGATGCTCGACTTAAGCCACTGCCGATCAGCGTCAATCAACGATACCGTTGCAATGGGTACGTTGAGCAGTTTCGTCACCAGCCGGGTAACACGGTCAAAGACGGGCTCATGAGGTGTATCAAGCAGTTCAAGCTCATGCAGAATTGCCAAGCGCGCATCTTCATCAGGTGTTATAGGGTAAGCCATTTTGATATCACCCATCATGGTAGGCGTTTACCCACCATCATAACGCGATTGGCGCCTTCCTGCTTATGGTTGTCTACTTTCTAATCACCCCTGCGAGTACCACGCTAACCACGGTGGAAGCCACCAGCGCCCCCAGAAACGGCCCTAAGGTCGGCACACTGCCTGGAAAACTAGCCGCCAAGAAGCCCGCCACAAGGCTGCCTTGGCTAATCCAGCCAGGTAAAACGGCCCCGATTAGCCCGGCAATTCCGCCCCCTACTGCGGCAAAGGGTGTCATTCGTTGCCACAGGCCCAGCAGCACGGGGACCACAATAGCAGCACACAGTAAGTCGGCGATTAAAAACAGCCGCAGTACGGATAACCCCTGCAAGGCAATGATAACCACTGGAATCATCAAGGCGATGGTAATCCAGCGGGCAGCCACTAATGAGACGCCGCGTTGCTCGCTGCGGGCCACTACCAGGGAAGCAATACCGTTCTGTAGTGTATCGACGCTGGAGGCCACCAAGGTAACGGCGAGTACCAGCGCCGGTAACGATAGCCAAGCGGGTGCCTCAGACAGTAGCGCAAAAAACGGTATTGGCGGCTCACCTAGTGCGACGCCACTCATTGCCGCCAAGGTGCCCAAGCTGCCAATTATCATCACGACGACAACGGTCATGCCTCCGCCTAACCAGGCGCCACGCCCCAGGCTTTGATCATCCTGGGCAGCCCAAACGCGTTGCCAATAACCCTGGTGGAACAAGTTGGCCGCCGTGACCGCAATGACGAGCGTTAGCGCCACACTGAGCGCGTTTGTTACGGGCACTGAAGGCAGCGTCGCCCCGTCTGGGATTGCGGGCAACCGCCATAACGCGACGCTGCCCACCGCCAACAGTAGCGCTAGCAAAAGCCAAGCCTGCCAGCGGTCGGTAGCCAGGCTGGCGCGCAGCCCGCCCACTGCCGTATAAATAAGCGTGGTTAGTGCCACGCCGATAATCACTAGCGCAGGCGGCACGTCAGAAAGTAACCCGGTGATCGCCCCGATGGCCGTTAGCTCTGCGGCCAAAAAACAAGCCATATAGCCAACAGAGACCAAGGTTACCCAGTGCCTTACCCCCCTGCCGTAGCAAGCTTCGGCGAACTCAGCGATGCTTCGGCCTTCGGGTAACACCCGGCGGATTTTAGGCCCGTAAAGGCCTAATACGATAAATGGCAAAGCCGACCCTACGGCATAACCCGCCAGTGCTAAAGGCCCTACAAAAGCACCAATTTCAGGGGGCGCAAACAAAATCCAGGCGCCCATACCAGAGGCAAGAAAGGAGAGTCCAAGGGTCGAGGATGTTTGCGAATTGCGTGCCGTGACATAGTCATCAACCGGGCCATCCACCCAGCGAGCACGTAAACCTAAATAAGCAAAACAGCATAGCGCCGCGCCCAGCACGGCTGATGTCAGGTAAAGCATGTCGCACTTCCTCCGCCGGTACGAACCGGATCAGGTTCCAGGGTCTGCGCGCTGCGCATTCTCAGCCTTTTCCAACAAAGGCTCCCCTGGCGACAGTGAATTTAAGTAAGTATCTCAACGCTATCTTCAATTAAAAGCGCACGTTAGTAAAGTTTAAACGCTGTTCACAATAGGTCAGCTAGATTAAAAACGCATTAAAAAATAATCACATAACCGCTGGGTGTGATGACGATGAATTACCTCATTAAAACGGTTTAGCTAACGCATAGTAAAACGCGAGCATAAGAAACTTTTCATCCGCTGCTCTGCCCGCCATACTGCGTTAGCGATCTATCATAAAAGCAGCGCGTCAATCCGCATAAGCAGCTCGTTTAAAGGGACACCGTCATGATTCATAACGAAGCCAAGGAACACACCGTTGGTCGGCTAAACGAACTATTTGCCGACCCCTACCGCGCGTTCGACAACGAGACGGATGAGCGTCAGCTGCATATTCGCATTATGCTGCATATGCTATTGGCCCGCCCGATGCAACGCGGGCAGGTAACCCTGCGGGTTATCCACGGCTGGGAAAATGGCGGCTATGAGCCGGAAGACCTTCAGCACATCGACTATCCGCTTAATAACGTGGACGATTTCAAGCGCGCGGTCAAAGACTTTGAATATGCCTCCAAGCACAATACCGCTCTACCGACCGACACCACCGCCGTTCTTGACGATCCGCTAGCCGAGGCGATTGCAAATGCCGAAACCTTGGGCCAACGCCTTCCCCGAGACATTCGCAGCACGCCGGCTCACTGGCAAACTTTCGAGGGCGGACTGGCTCTCTACACTCTGTTTAAAATGTACCATCGCTTGGTGTATAGCGAAGACGACGCCTACCGGAGCACGCAGTGCCTGACATCACACGGCTTGCGTGAAATACACGAGTTTCACCTTGAAGAGGGAGAGTTCGCGCTACTGGTCCCACCCGCTTCAAGCTTTATGGATGAGTCTTACCTGCTTGTATTACACGAAAGCCAGCTTGACCCAATCGAGCAGTTACTCGAAGAAAGCCTGCCACTATTCGACAATTTTTAAGCCACCGGAAAGGCCGCTAGTCATTATCGTTTTCGCCCACGTGGTGCTGACTTTGGTGCTGCGTCGCCGCCATCGGCACGGCGTCATCATTGACGAAATAGGTCGCACTCAGCATAGCGTGGATGGCGGCAAAGCCAATCTGCAACTCATCGATAAATGCATGCAGCTTACTGGGCGAATGGGCAAGCGCTTGAATATCGGCATCTACCACGTCGGCTCGCACCAAGGAGACAGTCGCCACCGGCCGGTCCTGGCGAGGTAAGAGCGTCAGCTCGTAGCCGAGTGTTTCAAGGCTGCAGGCGATCGAGCGCGGCAGATTGGGGTCTTGCAACAAAAAGCGCAGCACATCCGGCCCGCGCACGCGCAGACGCACCTGCTGGCGATACATTTGATAAGCGGTAATCGATTTAAGCACACTCATCCACTGCAGATTCTCAAACGGCAGCAGCTCTTCTGGGTTTTGCGGCAACAAGCTGGCAGAGCGCACATCAACAATCCGCGTGGTCATATCGGCCCGTTCCAACTGGCGCCCCAGCTCAATAAAAGTGCGCGCCGGACCATGGCTCAAGGTGCCTTCAATGAGCCCGGTCAGCGTTTGGCAGCCACGTATGACGTTTTTAAGAAAGCTATCCCGCCGCCGCGGACTAACACCGTTTTCGACGTGATCTGACACATTTAAATATAGCTGGTTAATTTCCTCCCAAATCTCCCGCGGAACCACGTCTCGGGTGGTTCTCAAATTTTCCCGAGCGCTAGCCAGTGCTGAAATAATCGAAATATCGTTGTCGGCATCAGCGCATAAAAAGTGCACCACACTACGTTCATCAAAGTCTGTATGGCGGGCAGTGAAGGCCTCCCGGCTGCCGGTCATCTCAATCAGTGGCGCCCAGCCCAGCGGCAGGCGCCCGGGTAAATCGAGCATTAGGTGACTATTGACGCTCAATAGGCGTGCGGTATCTTCTGCGCGCTCGATATAACGCGCCATCCAATAGAGGTTTTCTGCAACGCGTGACAGCATGGCGTTAGGCTCCTTTCACCGCGGCCGCTGCCGCTTTATCGTCGGTTTCTACAATCCAGGTGTCTTTACTGCCACCGCCTTGAGAAGAGTTGACCACCAGCGAGCCCTCAATTAGCGCCACCCGGGTAAGGCCACCGGTGGTCACGTGGATTTCAGGCCCTGAGAGAATAAACGGGCGTAAATCCACATGGCGAGGCTGCGCTAAACCATCGGAAAGAGTTGGCGTCGTCGACAGTGCCAGGGTGGGCTGGGCCATGTAATTGCGCGGGTTCGCCTCGATCAAACGGGCAAACTCTTCACGGGTTTCTTTAGTTGAGCGCGGCCCAATCAGCATACCGTACCCCCCTGACTCGTTGGCGGGCTTCACCACCAACTCCTCAAGATGGTCGAGCACATAGCGGCGGTCTTCCTCAAACATGCACAAATAGCTGGGCACGTTGGGCAACAGCGGCTCCTGATCGAGATAGTAGCGAATAAGCGCGGGCACAAAGGCATAGACGACTTTGTCATCCGCTACGCCAGCGCCCGGGGCATTAGCCAGCGCCACATTGCCTGCCCGCCAAGCGCGCATTAGCCCCGCCACCCCTAGCATTGATTTAGGGTTAAAGGCTTCCGGGTCCAAAAACTCGTCGTCCACACGACGGTAAATCACATCGACCCGGCGGCGCCCTTCTACGGTGCGCATATACACCACGTCATCGTCATCAACGACTAGGTCGCTGCCCTGTACCAGTTCCACGCCCATTTGCTGAGCGAGGTAGGCATGCTCAAAGTAGGCGGAGTTATAAATACCAGGGGTCAGTACCACCACCTGCGGATCATCCCCAGGTCGCGGCGACATGGCCGCCAGCATGTCGTAAAGATTGGCTACGTAGTCGTCCACGGGCAGAATTTTGCCTGAGGCAAACAGCTCCGGCAGCACCCGCTTAGTGACGTTACGGTTTTCAAGCATGTAAGAAACGCCGGAAGGAATACGCAAGTTATCTTCCAGCACATAGAGCGTACCGTCGCCATCGCGCACTAAATCCGAGCCACAAACATGCGCCCACACGCCGTGAGGTGGGTTAATACCAACACACTGGGGGCGGAAGTTAACCGATTGCGCCAGCACTTCTGCTGGCAGCACTTTGTCCTTAATCACTTTTTGATCATGGTAAAGATCATCGATAAATAAATTTAGCGCCTGCACGCGCTGTTTAAGGCCCGCCTCAGTTTTGCGCCACTCACTGGCAGGAATAATCCGCGGCACGATATCAAAGGGCCAAGCCCGGTCGATCATGGACCCTTCAGAATAAACGGTGAAGGTAATACCCATGGTACGAATAGCAATCTCGGCGGCGTTTTTTCGCTCTGCCAACTCTTCAGCGCTAAACCTTGCCAACATATTGCACAGTTCACCCGCTGACGCGCGCGGCTGACCGGGTGCCACCATCAGCTCATCGTAATAGTCACTACACGCATAGTTATTCCAATTTACTTGGCTCATGGGCGCTCTCCTGGCGCTGGGGTAAAAGCAGCAACATCCTCAATGTTCAGTGTAGGTCTGCCGCTTGCAAAACATTCAAACAATTTAGAGCAATATACGTACCAGCTTTGGCGTTATTTCAACGATTGCTTACCCAAACGTTACTTATTAGCAATCTCAAGCACAAAATAGTGTCTTATTGCACCGCTTTAGCGCACACAAGAAGCTTTAATTTGGTGCATTAACGCATTTACACTTTTGTTAAACGTCTTAGGTCAGATACCAGCTGCAAAAAAGTAAAAGTGGAACGATACTTGCGGAGCATTCGGTTATTCCCTAACGCAACCGACTATCCGGTTGATAACGGTTCCTTTGAGGGTGGCCCATGACCATTCGCGTTGCCTTGCATCATCGCACGACTTACCACTTTGACCGCCCGGTGCGCCTTTCGCCGCATGTGATTCGCCTACGCCCGGCGCCTCACTGTCGCACGCATATTGAGGCTTACTCGCTCAAACTCTCCGGCGATGACCATTTTATTAATTGGCAACAGGATCCATTCGGCAACTTTAATGCCCGCGTCGTCTTTCCCGAACCGCGACAAGCGCTAACCATTGCCGTTGAGTTAATTGCCTCAATGACGGTCATTAATCCCTTTGATTTCTTTTTAGATGAGGTAGCCCAAACGGCTCCGTTTGCCTACCCAGCGTTGTTGCGCCAAGAATTAAGCTTCTATCTGGAAATCACTGAAGCCGGACCGCGGCTGATGGCGTGGCTTGAAGCCGTTCCGCGCGAACCCACCACGACCGTCGATTTTTTGGTCGCGCTTAACCAGCGCCTGCAGGACGACATCGGCTACTTGGTGCGTTTAGAACCCGGCGTGCAAAGCTGCGAAGAAACGCTGATGCTTGCCAGCGGCTCCTGCCGCGACAGTGCCTGGCTGCTGGTGCAGATTTTTCGTCACCTGGGGCTCGCCGCACGCTTTGTGTCGGGCTACTTGATTCAACTCAAGTCAGACGTCAAAGCCCTGGATGGCCCCAGCGGTAGCGATGAAGATTTCACCGACCTACACGCCTGGACCGAAGTGTTCCTGCCTGGGGCCGGCTGGGTAGGCCTGGACCCAACCTCAGGCCTGTTCGCTGGCGAAGGCCATATTCCATTGGCCGCCACCCCTACCATCGGCAGCGCGGCCGCGATTACTGGATCTTCCGAAAAGTGTGAGGTCAGCTTTGATGTCACCATGGAAGTCGAGCGCATCCACGAAGACCCGCGAACCACCAAGCCGTATAGCGACGTGCAGTGGCAGCGAATCGGTGCGCTAGGCGACCAGGTTGACACTGAACTTAACCAGCAGGACGTACGCCTGACCATGGGCGGCAAGCCAACCTTTGTGTCGGTCGACGACATGGAAAGCCCACAGTGGAATACTCACGCACTAGGCGAACACAAGCGCGAACGCGCGGAGGCGCTAATGACTCGCCTTCAGGCGGCCTTCGCACCCGGCTGTATGATTCAGCAGCAGCAAGGAAAATGGTACCCCGGTGAACCGCTGCCGCGTTGGGTGCTGGCCTGCTACTGGCGTAAAGACGGCGTACCGCTATGGCGGGACCCAACGTTGCTCGCCTTCATGGCCGAGGCTCCCAAGGTAGCCGCAGACGACGCAATCGCTCAGCGTTTTACCGCAGCGCTAAGCGAGCGCCTGAGCGTGGACGAGCGCTACTGGATCCCGGCCTATGAAGATAGCGATTATTATCGTTGGCAAGAGCAGTCGCTGCCGATCAACGTTGACCCACGTAACGCCAGTATCACAGACAGTGCTGAACGTCAGCGGCTAGCACGGCTATTGCAGCAGGGCCTGGACGCAGTGGTCGGCTATGCCCTGCCCCTGCGCCATTCGCCTAGCCAAGCCCACCGCTGGGAAACTAGCCGCTGGCCGTTCAAGCGTCACCATCTTTTCTTAGTACCCGGCGACTCGCCCATGGGGCTGCGCCTGCCGCTCTCTGCTTTATCATGGGCTGACTTGGAACAAGCGCCTGCGGAAAGTGACCACCACAACGGTATTATTCGTACCAGCCTATGCGTGGAGTCACGCGATGGCCGTTTGCATATTTTCCTGCCGCCGCTGACCCGTCTGGAGCACTACCTCGCTCTGATCAACAGCGTGGAAGAATGCGCCTGCGAGCTCGCTTGTCCGGTCATTATTGAAGGCTACGCACCGCCTCAGGACCCATGCTTGGAAAACGTAATGATAACGCCCGAGGCCGGTGTGATCACTGTCGATATGATGCCGGCAGCGAGTTGGCAAACGCTGGTGGCGCAGACCGAACGCCTCTATACCGATGCATGGGCGGCGCGTCTGGGCACCGAAAAATTCATGCTCGATGGGCGTCATACGGGGACAGGCGGCGGTCACCCTGTCACCCTGGGCGGTATCACCCCAGATGACTCACCGTTTTTACGCCGCCCGGACCTGCTCGCAAGCTTAGTGACTTACTGGCAGCACCACCCGAGCCTGTCTTACCTGTTTGCAGGTTTATTTATTGGCCCTTCCAGCAAAGCCCCACGGGTGGATGAAGCCCGCCACGAGGCCCTTTACGAGTTGGAGGTCGCCCTGCAGCAGATACCCGCAGACGACCTGAACCAGCCTTGGCTAGTGGATCAACTGCTGCGCCCTCTGCTCACCGACTTAACCGGTAACAGCCAGCGCGCCGAGCTATGTATCGACAAACTCTACCCGCCGGATAGCAGCGACAAGCAGTTGGGCCTGTTAACACTATGCGGCTTTGAAATGCCGCCGCATGCCCGCATGGGGCTGATGCAGATGCTGCTGGTCCGCGCCCTGGTAGCACGCTGCTGGAAAACGCCTTACCGGGCCAAGCCAGTGCGTTGGGGCAGTGCGCTGCAGGATCGCTGGATGCTTCCCCACTACCTGTGGAGTGACCTTGACGACGTGCTGAGTGACTTGCGCCACCACGGTTTCGATTTTGACCTGGAGTGGTTTGCCCCTTTCCTGGCGTTTCGCTTCCCGCTGCACGGACGCTTGCATACCCCCATGCTGGATATTGAGCTGCGCCAAGCAATCGAACCCTGGCATGTCGTGGGTGAAGAAGCGGTCGCTGGGGGTACTGCCCGCTACGTCGACACCTCAGTGGAGCGCCTGGAAGTCAAAGTCAACGGTATGAGCGGTGACCGTTACGTGGTTACCTGCAACGGTCGCCGGGTACCGCTTTCCGCGACGGGTAGAACCGGTGAAGCGGTAGCCGGGGTGCGCTATCGTGCCTGGCAGCCACCATCAGCGCTGCACACGCAAACTCCCATTCACGCACCGCTGGTGTTTGATGTTATCGACACTTGGAACCAACGCTCAGTTGCGGGCTGTACTTACCATGTGGCGCACTCCACGGGTCGCAATTTCGACACCTTCCCGGTCAATGCGTTTGAAGCCGAAGCACGCCGACTGGGGCGTTTTAGTGACAGTGGACACAGCCATGGCCACCAAGTTCCCAAGCTGGAAACCCCCAGCCTGGAGCTACCACAAACGCTAGACCTGCGCTGGACGCCAAGCTAATGCTTTTATCTTAGCGGCCAGTGCAGGATAATCAGCCTCTTTACCTCCCAGGATTACAAGGATAATGACGGCCCCTGTCTCTACCTCACTTCTCGCGCCCGTTAAACGCGGACTCGTTGAGGATTACTTGAATCAGCTAGGCAAGGGACAGCCCAGCAAGTTTGACGCCATGCTCGATGGTCAAGGGCAGCTACGCCCGGGTTGGCAGAGCTTACTCGGCTGCTTGGAGGCCCTGGGTCCGCAAGGCCGCCATCAACAGCATGAAGAAATCCAACGACTGCTAGACGAAAACGGCGTTATTTTTAATCGACACGACGACACCCAAGGGCGTTCGTGGCGACTTGACCCGCTGCCGTGGGTAATTGATGAAGCGCAGTGGCAAACGTTAGCGGCGGGCTTAATCCAGCGCAGCCGGTTAATGAGCGCCCTTTATGACGACCTTTACGGGCCCAAAACGCTGTTTGCGGCGGGGCTATTACCGACTCAAGCGCTGCTTGCATCGCCGCATTTACTGTTGCCCTGCCATCAGTCACTGCCCGATCAGCGTTCCGCGATCAACTTCCATGCGGTGGACGTTATTCAAGACGCGCAAGGCCAGTGGCGAGTCATCGCAGACCGGCTGCAGGCGCCGTCAGGCACGGGCTTTGCGCTTGAAAACCGCATCCTGATGGCCCGCGCACTGCCCGATATGTACCGCAATGCGCCATTGAAGCGGTTAGCCGGTTTTCTTGACCGGCACCACCGCACGCTCATCGCAATGGCCTATCACCATCGGGATAATCCCACGATTATTCTGCTGACCCCAGGGCCGTCTAGCCCACGCTATTTTGAGCATGCCTACTTGGCCAATTATCTCAATATTGCGCTGGTGGAAGGTCAGGATCTCGTCGTCCGCGACACCCAAGTATGGCTGCGCACATTGGGCGGTTTAAAGCCAGTGGATGTCGTATTGCGCCACTGCGACGACGCCTATTGCGACCCGCTGGAGCTGCGCGGCGATTCACAGTTAGGCGTGCCTGGAATGCTGCAAGCCATGCGCGCAGGCAAGGTTGCCTTGTCTAACGCTTTGGGTGTGGGCATTTTGGAAGCCCCCGTGCTTGCCGACTACCTACCTGCGCTATGCGAGCACCTCCTGGGCGAGCCGTTGCGGCTAGCCAATGCTGACGCCACCACGGTACCCGCCACTGCGCCGATGTTTGATAGCCACCTACAGCGCTTAGCGCCCACCTCTTTAAACCTACGCTGTTTTATCACCCGCACATCGGATAGCGTCAGTGGAAAGCGCAGCGCCGACGGTGACTATCAAGTCATGCCGGGCGGTTTAGCGTGGGTCGGCAAGCCTGGGTCGCCGTCGTTAAGCAGCACCATCGTCAAGGATGTCTGGGTGACGGCGGCCACGCCCCAGCCCCATGTTAGCCAGCTACGCCAGGCCCGTGGCCCTGTGGTCGCTACCCGCGACGGCACAGACCTGCCAAGCCGGGTGGCTGAAAGCCTATTTTGGCTAGGTCGCTACGGCGAACGCCTGGACACTCGCGCACGACTATTGCGTGAAGCGCTGCTGAGACTGATGGAGTATGACCAGGACGACATTGCCGACCAATTGCTGGATGAGCTACTGCTGGCGTTGGACATCACCACACCCAATGAAAACACCGAACAGCGCCTGCAGGCGCCGCTGATTGGCTTTGAACAGAAGCGCGCTGCGCTACTGGCGCAATTCGATGATGTCGACCCGCAGGCGCTGCGGCCACTGTTCGCCCAGCTAATGCGCAATGCTCGCAGCGTGCGCGACCACCTAGGCGACGACTCCTGGCGCGTCGCGCACCAGTTAGGCGAGCAAATAGCCACTCTTAATACCCACTTAGGCACCAGTGCAGCACGGCGCGCCTGCGAAGGGCTATCGGCCCAGTTAGCGGCCTTCTTCGGGCTGTGCAACGAAACCATGCCGCACCACTACGGCTGGCGATTTATGGATATCGGCCGTTTTTTGGATCGCGTATTAGGGCTGCTCAAGCTGCTCAAGCTGACCCTTAATGCCCCGCACTCACCAGGGCTTGCGTTATGGGAAGTGGTACTCGCCACTACCGATAACTTTACCGCCTACCGACGGCGCTATCGCAGCGAGCTCCATCCTGCGGCGATTCTGGACCTATTGTTGTTCGATGAAACGAATCCCCGCTCGGTGGGCTATATGCTCAAGCGCATTGAGCGGCAAATGGATCACCTGCCCGGCAGCTCATCGCCTTACCGTAATGCAGAACGACGGCTGCTGATTCAGGCCAATGCGGCGCTGCACTTGGCCGATATTGATCGTTTGAGCCACTTAGCCGACACCTCAGAGGCGCAAGCAGCGCTGGCGCAACTGCTGGATGCCTTGATTGCCCCCTTGAGCCGGCTTTCTGAGGCGATTAGCCAGAGCCATTTCAGCCACGTGGAGCGGCCAAGACAGCTTGTTAGCATGGAGCCCGATGCATGAATTACACGCTGCGCCATACCACTCGCTACCACTACAGCGCACCGGTCACGCTGTGCCATAACGAAGCCCGGGTGCTACCGCGTAAAACACCCTATCAGCAGTGCGGCGCCTCGACATTACACATTAGCCCAGCTCCCCAGGTGCAGAGCGAACGCCGCGACGTGTTTGGCAATCGGGTGCTTTATTTTGCACTCGAAGAGGTCCACCAGCGTCTGGACGTCACCGTGGTTACCCCGCTTTACACCCAGCCGTTAGCCGCGCTACCGAGTAGCTCGCCAACCTGGGAAAACGTGGTCCAGCAGCTCCGCCAGGACAACCATTTCGACATCCAGCTTTATCGCCTCGACTCGCCGTTTATCCGCCGTAACGATGCGCTGGCCACCTTTGCCCTCCGCTGCTTCACTCCAGGCAGGCCTATCGTTGAGGCGGCATTGGCGCTTAATGAATTGATTCACCAAACGTTTGAGTACGACGCCAGCTTCACCACGCTAGTGACGCCGCTAAGCGAGGTGCTCGCCAACCAGCGCGGCGTCTGCCAAGACTTCGCCCACCTAACGATTGGCGCTTTGCGCTCGTTAGGACTCGCCGCCCGCTATGTGAGCGGCTACCTAGAAACCCAGCCGCCGCCGGGCCAGCCACGGCTTATAGGCGCGGATGCGTCTCATGCGTGGCTGGCTATTTGGATTCCCGACTGGGGCTGGCTAGCTCTCGACCCCACTAACGGCACCGTGGCCGGTGAGCAGCACCCGGTGCTGGCGTGGGGACGCGACTACGCCGATGTGGCCCCGCTCAAAGGGGTGATGAATGGCGGCGGCGAACACCATTTAGAGGTAGAGGTCGATGTCATGCCGCTGGTCAGCTAAGCCGCCATTACCCCATCAAGAATTCTCATAGGCGGCCTTAAGCCGATAAAACTCGTCAACGATAGCAGCCATTTCATCGGCGTCGTAATCGCAAAGACCGCTTACCACCAGCTTTTTGGAGCCTACGCCTACTGGTTCGCCAGCGGAATCAATCGAGAACTCCAGCAACGCATCAGCTCGCTTACCCTGCACCTCTAACGACGACTGGCGCAGCGTTAAACCCGGTGAAAAACCATCTAACCGTTCAAGCGAAAATCCCATGCTGTCATAAATGACCAGCGGGCGTTTAGGGTTAAACATCACCCCGTGCTGCTCCATTAGCGGCTTCAAGTAGTGCGGAAAGTTTTTGCCTGAAAACGCCACATAACAGCGTGCAAATGCTTCCACTGCGGCGCTGTCCTGAGTCGTTTCACCACGACGCGTGACCTGCAGGTAACATTTTCCGTGCTCATCACAGACGTGAATGGCACCCTTGTCTAACCCACTAAACTTTAGCGGCGTATCGGCTCCCACCATGTTGGTGAAGCGAAACTCCATTCGCCGCGACAAGCCAAACTTTGCAAGAACCAACGCAAATAGCAGGTCGCCGGGGACACAAAAGCGGCGTGCATCCGGGTTATGAATGGGGTTGTAATCGCCAGCCACGCCTTTGGCAAAGCGGCTGGCCTGCTCTGCGGAGATCACTACATACTCGCCGCGCTGCGCGTAAAAATCCTGAAACATGGCGTTTCTTGCCTGCCTAGCGTTGAAATCGAAAACCCGTTACTGCCCAACGTCGCGCATAATGCCATAAAACACTCCCCAACAGGAGTTATCTGCTAGGAAAGCCACTATGTTGGACGCGAACACTGCTAAAAATCGCCTACCCCGCCTGTTGCTGAAGGCATTGATTGGCTTACTGCTTATGGTGGTGATCTGGGTGGCTGGCAGCTATTGGTTACTTAATAGCCAATGGCTACCGGAACGTATTTCTCAATTCGAAGGGATAGACATCCGCTGGGACCAAGGTGTCAGCCGGCATCCAGGCCGTTGGGAGCTAGAAGGCCTCTATTTAGCCCGTGAAGATGACGCTCTGCCCATCGCGATTGAGGCCGAACACGCCACCCTCTCGCTCTCGTTGCTTGCCCTAGTGCGTGGCGAGCTGCACATTGACGCGTTGGATGCCGACGGTATTCGTCGCTTGACCATCGGCGATATCGCCCTGGAAGCAGAAGGCCAGCTACGAGTAGAAGACACCACACTAAGCCGCGATACGCTGGCAGTGCCTCACTTTTCCCTAGCGATTACGAATGGTCGCTTAGTACGCCAGAGCGATCAAGCCTCCCTTGTGCAAGATATCCATCTTACCGCGGAGGCAGCGCTGGCCGGTGTGACGCCCGTGAACGTCGCAAGTGGAGAACTCAACCCTGACGTATGGGCGGCGCTTTCTGCCCAGCTGAAGATTGATGCTCAGGCGGATGCCTGGGATGTCTTTATGCCCTATCTAGATACCCTGCCCTGGCTAAGCCTGGAGGGACGAGGTGCATTAACCGGCACGGTTAACCTAAAAGCGGGTGAATTACAGCCCGATAGCGCGCTGACGCTGGCGGCCCCGGCGCTACGCTTAACGGTGGACGAGCAGCGCCTGCGCATGCCCGGTGATTCACCGCGCTGGCTGATTGCTGACAACCCACCGCCCAACCACGTAGCGAGCGGTGAAGGCCAGATTCGGCTATTCGTTGACAGCGATCAAGTGCATTTTGCGACCCGTCTCAGCGACGTAGCGCTGGCTGAAGGAGTGCTGGCCGACACACACGTTTATGCCGAGCATGCTGAGCTACGCCTAGCCGCGCAGATCCCCAACCAACGCCTGGACCAGCTGGAGCGGCCCACGGCGGCTACGCTTGAGCTGGAAGGTGACGTCACCCGCTTGGATATGCTTGACCGATATTTGGCGCCCAACTCGCCACCACAGGGCGCTGAAGAGCAAGGCATCCGCCTTGCCGGCCACGGCCACATTGACGCCCAGGCCAGCATCCGCGAGTCGCGCCCTCATAATGCCTCGCTGACGATTCAAGCGAACGAGCTGATAGCAGACACACAGGGTTTTATCGCTCAGGGTAGCGGCTTACTTGATGCCCAGCTAACACCGCAAGCGATGATAGATGTGGCCGTTAATGTCGTCGATGCCACCTTGCACCATCAAAACCGGCTGCTGCTCGAAGATGCTGATATCAATATCGCCGCATCGAGCCCCATGGAGGCAGACCAAGCGCGTGAAGAGGCATCCGCAACGCTTAGCTGGCAAGCCGCCCGTTTACCCGACATCCGCGTGTTACAAGACTACCTGGGAGCAATACTGCCCGAGCCAGCGCCGTTGCAACTGCTTAGCGGCCAGGCATCCAGCCACGGCCAGCTCGATTTCACAGCGGCTCAGGTCAGTGGTCAAGTGCACCTATCCGGCGCAGGGATTGCCACCGGCTGGCAGCACGGCGAGCAATCGGGCACGTTAACCAGCGATATACAGCTTAACCTCGCCATTGCGCAGGCGACGATGGATGGTTCCACGCTGGATATCAGCGGCACCCGGCTGAATTGGCAAGTCGCCGACGTTAACCAGCCGAGCGAGCGTTTAGCGAGCGCCTTGGTACTCACCGACGGGCGTTTTCAGCGCCGCAATGATGTGCAAAGCGGTCAGTTCGCGCTGGAAGGCAGTGTGCAGCGATTAGGCTTTTTAAATGCGTTTCTACCCGATGCGCATGGTTTAGCCATCGCGGGCGAGGGCCAACTCTTTGCCCAAGGCGCTTTTCGCGATGCCCGGCTGCTGGCTCCCACCCGGCTGCGCGTCAATGCTGATCAGCTCGAAGTCACCTTTTTAGACTACCTCGCCACCGGGCGTGGTGAACTCACCGCCCAATTGAATAGCGCCGAGCAAGCCCAGCTCTCCCTCGGCATCCCCCGCTTTTCCTTAGGGCGCCAAGACGACGATCGCCCTCATCTGGAAGGCCGCCATTTAGCCCTCACCACCCAGACAGAGCGTTTCAGCGCCGTGCTCGAATCACCTCAAGCCGAACACTTTACGACGCGTATTGCCCTGCCAATTACCGAAGTGCCCGATTTCACTCGCTACAATCGCTACCTGCCAGATGACGCCGGTATTACTTTGCTAAATGGACAAGCCAACCTGGAAAGCGAGTGGCTGCTGGAAGGCTTAAACGCCCAGGGGGAAATAACGCTGAGCGCTTTCGGCGCCGAGTTGGCCCTATTGGAGCAGCGCCTGCGTGGCGACTTACAGTTTTACTTACACTTAACCGACGGCGACCTGAGAACGCGGCGCTTCACCGCCGACGACTCTTTCTTACGCTTGGAAAATATCGCCCGATTGTCTGAAGATGGCCCGGGGGATACAGGTTGGTGGGTACAATTGTTGATGGACGAAGCACAGTTAGAATGGGCGGACCCTATTCGTCTCACCAGCCAGCTGCGTCTTGAAATGCGCGATACGGGTCTACTGGCTCGGCTATTTCTCGCCCGCGCCCGGGATAGCAACTGGCTAGGAAGACTGCTGAACGTGCGCGACATCAGCGGCACTGCCCGATTATTGATCAACGGCAATCAAATAGGCTTGCGTGACCTAACGCTAACCGGCGGGCCGCTACTGCTGCTTTCGGATGTCACTCTGGCGGATCGCAGCGCTAATGGCGCGCTGTATGCCCGCCTTGGCGTGCTTGGATTGGGGGTAGAACTTAACGAAAGCGAACCCACCCTGCGGGTTATTCAACCACGCCGCTGGTTTGACCGCTGGCGGGAAGCGAATCATTCCGCTAGCCCCTAGCGTTTTTTGCGCTCACGACGAATCACCCTAACCCGCTCTTTGGCCTTTTGCGGGGTAGAGAGCGGTGCCGCCTCATCATGTGTTTTCGGTGGCAGTGTGACCCAGGCAAACACCGGCAGCGCTAAATGCCAGTGAATGGCGGCCAAACGCAGCGCCAGCGTGACAAACAGTGCAGCGCCAATGGCCGCGATGAGCGGTGCCCCTAAGCTGTCTAGCAACACATATATCGTGCCGCCCGCAATAGCGGCAGTGGCGTATATTTCCTCGCGCATCACCATGGGCACACGCTGAGCTAACACATCACGAATGATGCCCCCTGCCACACCGGTCAGCATGCCCATCAGCACTGCCACCGTACCAGAGGTGCCCAGCATGAGCGCTTTATGGGTGCCAATCACGGTAAACAGCGCCAGACCGAACGCGTCAGCAACGGGCAAAAACCCTCGCGACAGGCGGTGAATATAGTGAAACCCCACCAACGACACACCAACCGTTGCCATAATCACCCATAAGTAGGTTGGGTCGGTCACCCAAAACACCGGCCTAATCCCCAGGACTAAATCGCGCAGTGTGCCCCCGCCAATACCGGTTACCGCTGCCAGCACCAGCATGCCGATAGGGTCCATCCGTGACCGGCACGCCAAAATCACGCCCGAAAGCGCGAATACGATCACGCCCGCCATATCAAGCCAGTAAACCACGCCCGGCACACCCTTCTCCTTTTATGCTCGCTTGCGTTAAATGCGGGCAGAATAGCACTCTTCGGAAACTCACGCGTTTATTCCATAAGGGATTAAAACCCATAATTAGGTTACGCTGGCTTATTGTCATAATAGGAAAGACTATGGACTGGAACCCGGCTTATAGCTGGCTAGTACTCGCCTTGTTGCTGAGCTTGGCAGAGCTGACCTCTGGCGCGATGCTATTACTCGCCCTGGGGGTCGCGGCAATGCTGACGGCAGCGGTAACAGCGCTTGGCCTCACCCTGTCCTGGCAGTTGATTAGCATGGGCGTTTTTGCCGGTGTGCTGGTGCCACTGGGCGTGATGGTGATTCGCCCGCGCTTTTCACCCAAGGGCGTTTCTTACGGCACCACCGGCACCGGCGTGGAAAAAGGCAACCACTACACCACGTTAAAACGCGACTTTGATAACGCCACCGGAATCAAGGTCAACGGTGATTTCTATCGCCTACGCGTCATCGAAAGTGACCAGACCGAATTACCCCAGGCTACCACGGTGGTGTTTAAACGCTTTGAGGGCACGACGGCCCTTGTCCAGCTCCATCCATCAGCCAACGCAGCTCCTTTGGCTGATACGACCCAACCCAAGGAACTTTAAAATGGATTTACCCATTAGCCCCGGCTTATTGATCAGCCTGATCGTTGTCGTCATCGGCATATTGATCATTTCGAAAGGCCTGGTGATCATTCGCCAATCAGAGGTAATGGTCATCGAGCGGCTCGGTTCGTTTCATCGCGTACTGGAAAGCGGTATCAATATTATTGTGCCGTTTATCGAACAACCGCGCGCAATTACCATGCTGCGTTATCGCAAAATGGGCGATGACTACACCGCGCTTACTACCGATGAAACCCGCATCGACCGCCGTGAAACGGTCATGGATTTCCCCGGTCAGCCGGTCGTCACTACCGATAACGTCACCGTGCGGATCAACGGGGCGCTTTACTACCAAATCATCGACCCCAAACGAGCGGTGTATGAAGTGGAAAATATGAGCCAAGCCGTAGAAGTTTTGGCCAAAACCACGCTGCGTTCAGTCGTTGGCAAAATGGAGCTGGATAAGCTTTTTGAGTCCCGCGCTGAAGTGAATAACGAGATCCAAGCCGCCATGGAAGAGCCCGCCTCCAAGTGGGGGGTCAAAATTTCACGGGTTGAAGTCCAGGATATCGCCATGCCGGAAGAAGTCGAAACCGCGATGCGCTTGCAAATGGCCGCCGAACGTAAACGTCGCGCGACCGTTACCGAAGCAGAAGGCGAAAAATCGGCGGCGATTGCCATGGCGCAAGGCCAACGTGAATCGTCGATTCTTAATGCTCAAGGCGATAAAGAGTCAGCCATTCTGCGCGCCCAGGGCGAGCAGGAGTCGATCAAGTTAGTCCTCAATGCTATCGGCGACAGCGAAGAGAACAAGCGTACCGTCGTCGGCTATCTGCTGGGCCAGAGCTATATCAAGGTACTACCCAATATGGCGAAAGACGGTGAGCGGGTCTTTGTGCCTTATGAATCCTCCGCACTACTAGGCTCGATGGGTATGTTCCGCGAAATGGCTGGTTCTCCGGAAGATACTGTGGCTAACCATATTAAAAACCGTAATAGCAGTGATGGCAATTTCCGTAGCGGGATCGTAGGCGGCGCCGTCAGCGGACACTAGTTGCACCGTTGAACGACACATCACCCCATAGGCCAATTTTTTTCACTAAACTAAAAACCTACGCACAAGGACCGGGCATAGTGCTACCTTAACCATCAGTTTTGTCATTGCTTGATGCAACTATCAGTGGAATGCAATCTCGCTGGAATTCAGGACATTTACCATGCTGATTCGTGGTTACCCCCTACGCCATGGCACTGTGCTAATGATGGCCTTTACCCTACTGATGGTAATGTCTTGTACGCTTAAAGCCGACGCCGTACCCCAGCCCCTGAATAGCTGGGAGGACCGTTGGGGCGACTCTCCTTACGATGCCGATAACCGTCCTGAATGGCTGCTAAGTGATCCAACAGGGTGGCAGTCGATTGACTCCCCTTCTAACCCACCCGGTCGCAACGGGCACGAACACCTCTGGCTACGTACTACAGTGCCCGCCGGTGATTGGAGCGATCCAGTCCTTTTTATCACCAGTATCAACTTGATTGGACAAGTTTATCTAGGCGATGAACTGATCTATCAATACGGTGAATTTGACGAACAAGGCAAAGGCGATTTTGCGGGCTGGCCCTGGCACATGATTGACCTGCCAGAAAATGCCGCTGGTCAGACACTCACCTTTCGCTTTTACTCTTACTACACCAGTATCGGCCTATGGGGCCAAGTACAGGTAATGGAGCGTATTGAGGTGCTTAAGCAAGTTATCCATGATTCCGCTCAGGATCTCGGTGTAAGTGCTTTGGTACTGGTTCTTGCTGTCTTGGCCACCATTTTCGCCTTGATGGGCCCCGAACGTCGCGGTTTTGGGGCTATTGCGCTGTTTGCCTTCGCTTCAGGGCTTATGTTGCTTGCCGAAGCGCCGGCTCGCCAACTCATCGCGGATAACGCACTGACCTGGGATACATTGCGAGCAGCCAGCTACTACACTCTACCGGTGGCAATAGGATTGTTGCTCAGCTATTGGCTAGAAGGCACTGCTAAGCGCTGGATAACTTACCTGTGGGTTACCCACTTGGTGTATCTAGTGCTTTCGATTAGTTTAGTTCAATTGGGGCTGGTAAGCCTTTCATTAACCTTCCCCATTTTTGACGTCATGCTCGCCTTAACGCTCCCCATAATGCTGGCGCTCGCACTTATGCGCTTTCAACGACTCACTCTTGAGCAGCGATTACTGGTAGTCAGTTTTGCTTTTTTTGGCCCGCTATTGTTGATCGATATGCTGGTTGCCCATGGCTTCCTGCCCTGGCGAAGCGTACCGCTGAGCTATGGCACGCTGGCCTTTTCGCTGGCTAATGCGGCTATTTTTCTATGGCATTACCGGCACACTCAACAACAGCTCGCCATGGCTAACGAAACCCTTGAACAGCAAGTGGCATCGCGCACAGCCGAACTCGACCAACTGGTTAAAGAGTTGGAAGGCCTCTCCTTTAAAGACCACCTGACAGGGCTCCACAACCGGCGCCATTTCAACACGGTGTTCGACCATGAGTGCCGTCGCGCTAAACAGCACGGTAGCCAACTTTCACTACTCATGATGGATTTAGACCATTTCAAACAGATCAATGACCTCTTTGGTCACGATGCGGGGGATACCGTGCTGGTTGAGGTCGCTTCGCGGCTTAGCCAACACTTTATTGACCTAGGGGTGGTGTGCCGAATTGGAGGAGAAGAATTTGTGGTTCTACTCCCGCTAGCCTCCGCCGAAATAGCTGAATCAAGCGCTAATGAGCTGTTAACCATCGTGTCGCAAGCCGCCTACACCCACCGCGGTATACCCCTGGAAAACATCACCCTCTCTTGTGGTGTCGCCTCCTACCCGGACCATACCCGCGAGCCTCAGAAGTTACTCAGGCTCGCCGATGAGGCGCTTTATCAAGCCAAGCGGGCTGGACGTAACCGATGCGTGGTGTGGTCCAAGCCGCTTGCAGAGCAGGGATTGATGTATAGCCAACAGCAACCCCAGTGAGATAACGACACGTACATTCTTGGCTAGCAACAGACTTAGCTAGCAACAGACTTAGCTAAAATCCCTCTTGGTTAATCCGACGCAGTGGCCAGAAAATGGTCAATAAACACGGCGTAATCCTGCTCAACGCAGTCGGCGTAAGCCACCGCCAGTGTCGAAACGACCTCAACGAACAGGTCTTCACGGCCGTTTAACCGTTGGCACACGGCATTGGCAAAGCGTGTTGGGTCTCCCTGGTTAAGTGCCTGGGCGCCGCGTAAGTGTTCGCGGGCGAGAATTTGCCCCCATTGGTGCGCCAACTTGCGATACGACTTATTGCCGGAAAGCTTATGGGTGGGAAAGTCTTTCTTAAACGGCGAGCGCTCGCGAACCGAAAATACTCGATCGTTCAAGGTTAGCCAACCAAGATAGGCGTCGGGATGCTCCGCAATGGCATGGAAGGCGGCCGCATGACGGATACCCTCATTAGGAAATGAGCGTCGCCAAGCTCGCTTTTGATCTGCATTCATCAGCCGATAGGCTTCTGGGGCCACCTGCTCCTTCACGTCTAGCACAACATCATCGTGTTCGTGATCGCGGCCACCTTCAATCAGCACGTAGTAGCGCTCCACCCCTAGCGAACCGGTGCCCGCATCCAAGCGACGGGCGGTGTCTTTTACCCGAAAATGCTCCGGGTCACTATCCTTAACCGGATGCTGCAGCGTTTGCTGGTACTCCTGCTCGATTGTCCGACTCAACTGGCTAGCCACATCGGCAGGCAGGTTAGCGAGTTTGCCAGGACGCTCGGCGAACTGACGGCCTTTTTGCTCATCCAACGTGGTCCACTTTTCAAGCATGCGGGCACGGCTCTGCTTGTCAGCCACTTTATTCATGAAGGGTTTAAGCGGACCTTTGGCGTTTTCGAGGGTCACGGCCTCGACAGGTGTACCATCCACATGATCAGCCAGCGTTTGATAATAGCCTTCTATTAGCTTTTTAAGCGCCTTACCAATGGCCTTTGTGTCTAACTCAGCGTTCTCGCGACCATCCAACACAACGCTGACAGCGAGCCTCCACAGGTCGTATTGGTAGTCACCAATCAGCGCATCGTCAAAGTCATCCATGCCATAGCGAACTTGATCATCATGGTGCCCGTAGGCGCCAAAATTGTACGCATGGGCATCGCCTTGCAGCCACGTCTGAGTTGCCGGCCAGCCACCAAAGAGCGCAAAGCGCCAATCGTGCCAGACATCGTCCCAGTAGAGGTGGTTCGTGCCACGAAAAAAGCGGTACGGCGACGCCGCCATTTTGGAGAATTTCGCTTGGCGGGTTGCCGTTGCCAGGGCTGAATTCATCTGCTGGATCGCCTCGATCACCTGCTGCGGGCGATTATGTCCTGTCAATGCTTGGCTCATTGCGTTGCCTTTGTTGGTGCGCTAGTTCGATGTCAGAGTCTAGTGCATAGAAGCACTTTGCTACCAAGATAGCCGATAACCATGAATAGATTAAGTCAGCGACTGGCTCGCCTCTTGTCCCAAACGACTAAAGCCCCGTGGCGCTGCAATGCGGAAAAAACGCTCAACCACCTCGGCGTGAGTGGCAGGCGTCATCAGCGAGACTGCGACAAAGACCGGCAGGTTGAGCATCAAGCCCCAGAAGCCCGCGTGAATACCCAGCGGGTGCGGCCAAAGGGTCGTCAATGCCACAGTAATCAGAAAGCCCACCACGATACCCGCCATTACGCCCAAGCGAGACGCCCGCGGCCAGAAGAACATGCCGATAAAGGCAGGCAGCACTTGAGAGGCAAAGCCCAGCCCCACCAACAGAATCATTACTAAACTACCGGGCTCGGCAATCGCGAGCGGCGCGACCACCAAGAACATAATGGGCAGGATCAATAGCCGGGCAAGTTTTCCGGTAACGCCATCTGAAAGTTTCAATACCGGCTGTAGTACATCCTTGCTGAGTGACAGCGATACCGAATGGATAAACGGTTCGCTGGAAGACATTGAGGCTGCCAAGGTACCCGCACCCAGTAACCCAACCAATACGACCGGTAAGTGCTGCATGGCGTATTCGAGTACCACGGTATCGGCCCGGGCCAGCTCAGGCAGCGAAAAAATCCCGATAAAGCCGACAACCACCATGGGCAAAATAACCACGTAATACGTGGGCAGCCACGTCGCGCTGCGGCGAATAGTACGTGCTGAGGAAGCGCTCATCCACTGCGTCCAGACCGGCGGCATAAACGAGAACATGGAAACGATGATAGAGGTTGTCCAGAAACTAAAGCTCATATCGCCGCCTGCGCCGGGCAGCGTGAGAAACTCGCTATGCTCGGCTTGGATACGCTCGAACACGCCCGCAAAGCTCAACCCGCCGGTGGCACTATGAACGGCCCAGAGACCAACGGCCCAAGCTACAACCACCATCAACACGCCTTGAAACGCATTGGTGCGGCCAATCGCGCGTTGACCACTGGCATAGAGGTAAACGGCAATGCAGGCCAGCACCAGCACGACCCCCAGCCAAATCGGAATCAAACCGCCGCTCATCACAAACAAAATATAGGCTGAGCCGATGGTTTGCAGTACCGCATAAGCAATAGAACCGATCGCCATGACAAGCGCCGCCAGTGCGCCTAGCGCAGGGCTCTGGTAACGGTCGGATATGGCGCTTGCCTGGGTCACGTGACCAAACTGCTCGCCGAACTGCCACACTTTAGGACCGAAATACCAAGCGACCAGGGCTAAGTAGGAGAGATAAATCGCCACATAAAACACCGCTACCCCTTTGGCATAAGCCCACCCGGGGGCACCCATAAAGGTGTAAGCGCTCACACTACCGGCGGCTATCAGTAGGTAAAGCGTCACCGGCCCCATGCTGCGCCCTGCCACCCCCCACTCTTCCAGGCTATTCATGGAGCGGCCTGCTCTGGCGCGTAGGCCAATCACCATCGCGATGGCAACATAGTTCAAGGTAATCAACAGTGGCCAAAGGCTATTCATGGTCATCTCGCTCCACAATCCGATTGCCAATCAGCATCACCACGACGCAGGCAAAAATTACCAGGTAGCTCCACACCACCATCAACGGCAGCCCCATCACCAACGTTGCCCGGTTCACCAGGCCAATCACTGGCCACGTACCCGCCAGCACCAGCGCTACAAACGCAATTAACAAGCCCCAGCCCGCCCGAGAGGTAGGCAGTACCAATAATCGTCCCATGAGTGTTCTCCTTAGCTTTTTAAAGACAGCTTTTTAAAGACAGCTTTTTCTACTTAACGACTGGCAGCGCAGGCCAGCGCGCTGGCAATGCTAAGCGCGCTTCTAAATCCCGCGCTAGTTTCAGCACAAAGTGATCTGCAAAGCGCGGTCCAATTAACTGTATCCCAATGGGCATATCTCCACGGCTAAACCCAGCATTAAGCGAGATCGCAGGCTGCTCGCCCATATTCCACGGCACGGTGTAGGCAATGTGCTCAAAGGGCTTGCGCGGATCATTGGTAGGCGATGGCCATTCAGCCGGGAAGGCGATATTGGGTGTGGTGGGTGAAATCACCGCATCAACCTCATCAAATACGGCTTCAGTGGCGCCTCGCATCGCCATCGTTTGCTGAAAACCGTGAACCGCATCTACGCCACTTAAGCGTGCAGCACCGTCGGCCCAGGCTAAAATGGCAGGCAACACTTGCTCACGCTCGTTAGCTGATAGCTTTAACAGCTCGCCCCACTGACGAGCCTGCCAGAAGTGATCCAAGCCATCCAACATTTCGCGAGTCAGCACTGGCGCCATCGGCACCAGCGTTGCCCCAGCAGCTTCCAACCGCTTGGCGGCGTGTTCCACATGGAGGCGAATCTCATCATCCAGCGGCAGCCCACAGCCCGCCTCCATCATCACACCCACTCGCAACCCTTTAACGTCGAGCGCCAGATCCATCCAGTCGATCTTTTCCGGCGGCAGACGCATCGCATCGCGTCGATCTGTACGGGCAAGCGCCGTCATCATCAGCGCGGCATCCTCTACGCTTCGGGTCATTGGCCCGGCACAGCGGCCTACATAATAGGGATCTATCGGCACCCGGCCCAGCGTGGGCTTAAAGCCAACGACGCCGCACCACGCCGCGGGCAGGCGTACCGAGCCACCAATATCGGTACCCACATGCAGCGGCCCAAGTCCAGCAGCGGCGGCAGCGCCCGCGCCTGCGCTTGAACCGCCGGTATTACAGGCCAAATGCCAAGGATTGCGGGTTAAGCCATGAAACGACGAGAGCCCAGATGAAAGCATTCCAAAATCGGGGCAAGTCGTTTTCGCCAGCAGCAAAGCGTTATCTTCTGCTAAACGCGCCGCCGGAGGCGCATCTTCGCTGGCAGCAGCTTGCTCGCCAAGCCCGGTTCCCACCGGCACTGGCATCCCTTTAGTGGCAATCAACTCTTTGAGGGTGACCGGCACACCATCTAAAGCACTGCTTGGCTGGCCCTTCGCCCAGCGCTGGGTGGAGGCTTCAGCTGCTTTTATGAACGCATCAGGTTGATAGGCATATAGCGCATTGATGTGCGGCTCCCAGGCGTCGACATGCTCAACCAGGGCGCTGGCTACTTCACTTGGCGAGAACTTATAAGCTCGGTAGCCATCAATTAATTGAGTGGCGGTGAGTTGGTGTAGTTCAGGCATCACATTACCTTTTGCTGTTGTGATCAGGCTGTTGTTATCAGGCTTTCGTTATCAACAATCTCAGCATGAACCCACACCGTGTCTTCTGCTATTTCAATCTTGATCTCAGCGTGTCCACTTTTTGTGTGCACTCCATTTTTTCAGAACCTTCTTTCAGGAGCTTTCAAGATGACGGAGATTGCAGCGCTTGCAGGGCACTTGCCAGTAGCGAAAGGCATGCTTCGGTGACAAAGCTACGCTGGCGATGGCGATAAACGCAGAGATCAATCCGCGCTGCCTCAAGCTCTGAAGAAGCCAAGGGAATACTGACGAGTTGACCTAATTGGCACTCCCGAGCTACCGCCATCGGTGGCAATACCAGAACGCCTGCCCCATTAAGGGCGAGTGCTTTTTGAGTTTCCAGTGAAGCGGTTTTAAAGGTCGGAGCCAGCACTATCCCGGCCTGATGAGCGGCGCGCTCCAGCGCTTTGCGCACCCCATAGGATTCATCAGGCAGTATCAGCCGGTGCGCTGCCAAAGAGTGAAGACTCACCTCAGAAGCCGCGGCCAATGGATGGCCTGGTGCCATCACGGCGTGGTGGAGCAACTCCGCGCTGGCAAAGGGCACAATGTCATCGTGGCGAGGCATAAAAAACGACAGGCCAATATCGGCATCGCCTCGGCGCAGCGCCTCCACCATTTGGCTGGCGCTGGCAATTCCGATATCAAAACTCAAACGCGGGTAGCGTTGCCCCATCTTGGCCAACGTAGGCGCTAGCAAGCCAGCCACAACGCCTTCCGCCACCTGCAAACTGACCCGGCCCGTTCGCAAGCCCTTCAAATCGGCAATATGTTCCTGCACCCGCTCTAGGTCTCGGAGGGTGCGCTGAGTCTGGGCGGCCAACAACTCCCCCGCCGCCGTTAGGCTAATGCCGTTGGGGCCGCGCTCGATGAGGGGAGCGCCAAGCTGGTGTTCCAGTAAATCGATCTGGCGGCTAACCGCTGTGGGGGCAATATGCAGTTGGGCGGCGGCTTGGCGCAGCGAGCGACACCGGGCCACAGTATCGAAATAGCGTAATGCACGGCCACTGATCATCGCCACCTCGATCTCCCAAACGGGGAGTCCGCAACTAACGCAACATTGGGATCGTCAGCGCTGAGCTGTTTAATGATTATATCGCTCCGCATGGTTCGCTCCAGGCCTTATTTAGAACAAGCGAATACATTATCGGCAAATAAAGTGTAGCGCTATAGCGCGTCAAGCCAGGGCGCTGCAAGCGGCTGCCCCCACTTATCTCCATGTACTAGTTCACTTAATGGCAGCCGAGTGCGCCAACCTTTGGCTTCAAGCTCCGGCTGGTCTAGAAACTCGCTCACATAGCCAAGGCAGAGATACGCCAGTGGGTAAACGTGCTCAGGCAAATTCAACGCTGCACTTAGCTGCTCTTGATCGAGAATGCTCACCCAGCCAACGCCAATGCCTTCCGCCCGCGCCGCCAGCCAGAGATTTTGTACAGCGAGACAAGTGCTGAAAAGATCGGTATCTACAATGCTATTGCGCCCTAGCACATGAGGGCCTCCCCGGCTTCGGTCGCAGGTAATACACAGATTAAGCGGGCTTTCCATAATGCCTTGCAGTTTAAGGCTACGGTAATGCGCTTGACGCTCGCCTTCAAAGCGCTCGGCGGCCTTCTGGTTCTCCTGCTCGAACATTGCCAGGATCGCTGCCCTGACCTCCTGGCTTTCAATGATAATAAAATCCCAGGGCTGCATAAATCCCACTGAAGGCGCGTGATGCGCGGCCTCCAAAAGGCGGGCCAGTACATCAGCGGGGATCCGGTCAGGTAGAAACTGCGAGCGCACATCACGCCGCTCGTGTATGGCGCGGTAGAGGCCACGGCGTTCAGCATCGGAAAAACGGTGGTTCAAGGTGGTCATGGCGCTGATTGGGCCTTTTGCTGATCGGGTTGATGGGCAGCAGTCTACATGAGCTCAGCCAAGCCGTTTACCAGAGAGTCGATCTTAAAGAGAGGGTGAAGGCAGCGACTACGCAGAGTCAGCAAATCGAATCATCCAGCCAGGTTACTTCTATCGCTAAACAATGCGCCGTTCCATGTAGTGCGTATTACTTTCCGTTTTGCGCACGCTAAACCCCATACGCTCATAGAGGGCTATGGCGGGATTAATACAAAACACACGCAGCCGAAGTAAGCGGATACCCGACTGTTGAGCGATTTCCTCAGTGAAGCGAATGGCCGTTGTGCCTAAGCCGTGACGTTGCCACTTCTGATCAATTTGTAGCTCTCGGATATAGTAAGCGGCTTCATCGTGGTTTATACATAGCAGCCCCGCTCGTGAAGCATTTATGACTAACTCGTAGCTGTCTAACTCGCCCCACTGTTTATCAAACAGGGCGGTGTCCCAGCGCATACCCAGCTGCTTGTAGTAAGCACCCATATTTTGGCGAATTAACTTTTCCGCAAACGCTTTGTCATCAGTCGACCGAATAATGGGCTTCATCTATCTATTCCTGACAACATGGCCACCCGTTTTTAAATGCAAAAAGCCAAGGGATTGCCTTGGCTTGTTGTCTTTAGCTTAACGTAATCCCTACCCCAACTGAAACGGATAAACCGGCCCGACCTTTAACAATCGGGTTAGCTCATCCAGTGCAGCAAGCGACTCTTCCGCCAGCTGTGGATCGGCCAAATCATCCGGGGCGAGGCGGTCGCGGTAGTGGCGATTCACCCAGGCGGTTAGGTCATCATAAAGTGCATCGGTGAGCAGTACGCGGCCCGTGAGCGCTTCACGCTCGGCGTCCGTTAACACCACGCGCAGGCGCAGGCAGGCGGGGCCACCGCCGTTGCGCATACTTTGTTTGACGTCTTTGACGACCACTTCACTGATCGGGTTATTGCCCGCTAGCAGATAATCCTGAATAGTGCGCCATACCGCCTCGCGCTCCTGGCATTCGCCAGGCACTACCAGCGTCATGGTGCCGTCCGGGTTAGAGAGCAGCTGCGAATTAAATAGATACGAGGCTACCGCATCCTCCATGCTGACCGCTTCCAAGGGCACGCGCACGGGAATCAGCGGGATGGCCATTTTGGCGCGCAGTTCATCAAGCGTGCCCTCTTCATCCAGAAACGCCATTTCGTGGTAGAGCAGTACAGGGCCGTTGCCGACTGCAATGACGTCATTATGGAAGACGCCCGCGTCAATGGCGTCCGGGTGCTGCTGGGCGAACACCGTTTGCGCTTCCGTCAGCCCGTGCTGGCGGGCCACCGCCTGGCTGGCTTCCAGGGTTTGCCGGGCGGGGTAGCGCTTTGGTTCGCGCTGGGCGCTACGCACGTCACCAAACGTCTGGCGGCCATATACAAACAGGTGGACGCCGGGTTCGCCGTACTCACCGCACAAACGGGTGTGATTGGCTGCACCTTCATCGGAAAAGGCTGGAGTAGCGGGCAGCACCGGGTGGTGGGCGAAGTGCTGTTCGTCGCGGAAAATCGCTTGCAGCACACGCCCTGTGGTTTGCGGCTCCAGGTAGCGGTGAAAGCTGGACTGTAGATTGGCTGGTGTGAAATGCACCCGGCTATCGGGTGCATCCACGCTGGGAGTAATAGTGCCCGCGTTAGCCGTCCACATACTGGAGGCCGAGCATACCGCTCGCAGCAACTGCGGGGCTTCAAGAGCGGCGCGGGCCAGCACTTCACTGTTGCTGCCGCTAAAACCTAAATCGCGCAGTGCGCCAATATCGGGGCGCTGTTGGGGAGGCAGCACGCCCTGGGCATAGCCCGCGTCCATCAGCGACTTCATCTTTAAAAGCCCCTGCAGCGCGCCCTCTTTGGGGTTGGACACCAAGCCGCCATGGCTCATGGAAGCCACGTTACCCACGGCCAACCCAGAGTAGTTGTGGGTTGGGCCGACCAGACCGTCAAAATTGACTTCCCTGACGCTACTGATATCGGCGGCACTCACAAGCTAACTCCTGGCGGCAAAGTCTCGGGCATCTCGAGGCTGTTAGCTTCCATAGAGGCCACCGGGTAGGAGCAGTAGTCTGCCGCGTAAAATGCGCTGGGACGGTGGTTGCCGCTGTCACCCACGCCGCCAAAAGGTGCATCGCCGGATGCGCCGGTGGTTTGGCGGTTCCAGTTGACGATGCCCGCTCGAATACGCAGCAGGAAGTCGTCCCAATCGGCTCGATCGCCGCCAATTAAACCGGCGGAGAGCCCGTAGCGGGTGTTATTGGCAAGCGCTAGCGCTTCATCCCAATCGCGATAGCGGTGGATTTTCAGCAGCGGGCCGAAGTGCTCCTCGTCAGGCACGTCAAGGCCGGTCACGTCGATCAATGCAGGGCTTAACAGGCTGGTGTTGTCTTGCAGGCGCTGCATACGGTTGATCACCGTACCGCCCATGGTTTCCAGCTCCTCTTGGGCCTTGAGCAGGCCATCCGCCGCCGCCACGCTGACCAAACCGCCATAGAATGGCGCAGGGTTTTCTTCGAACTGTCCCGCCACATGCAACTTGGTGATCGCCTCAGAAAGCGCATCGATCAAGCGATCGCCTACTGCGCCCTCCGGCACCATTAAACGCCGCGCGCAGGTGCAGCGCTGGCCGCCGGAGAGATACGCCGACTGCAGAATGGTCAATACCGCGGCGCGCTCGTCGTCGGCATCTTTCACTACCAGGGGGTTATTGCCGCCTAGTTCCAGCGCCAGAATTTTATCCAGCTGCCCAGCAAACTGCTGGTGCAGCATGCCACCCACTTTGGCGCTACCGGTAAACAGCAGGCCATCAATATCCGGGTTTCCTGCCAGCGCCTGGCCTACCGGCACACCGCCCTGAACCAGATTGATTACCCCGGCGGGCAGCCCGGCTTCCAGCCAGCACTGTAGGGTCAAATCCGCGGTAAGCGGCGTTTGGTCGCTGGGTTTGAAAACCACACAGTTACCCGCCAACAGCGCAGGCACTATATGGCCGTTGGGCAGGTGGCCAGGGAAGTTGTAAGGGCCAAACACCGCCATCACACCATGTGGACGATGGCGCAACACGGCGTTTGCACTGCCCACGACTTTTTCTCGTTCACCGGTGCGCTCGTTATACGCCTTAACCGACAGCGCCACCTTACCGACCATGGCTACCGCTTCGGTGCGCGCCTCCCAGAGCGGCTTGCCGGTTTCGGAAGCAATCGCCACGGCCATGTCTTCACCGCGTGCTTTCAGCACCTCGGCAAAACGCTCGACAAGCGCCTGGCGCTCGGCAAAAGGGGTGCGTGCCCAGCCGGGGAAGGCGCCGCGAGCCGCCTTTACAGCGGCTGCGACCTGCTTAGTGCTGGCCGTCGCTGCTTGCCATAACGGCTGACCGGAAACGGGGTCGTGCTTGCTTAACGGCTCTGCGTCGCCTACGACCCAGGCGCCATTTATCAGTTGCTGCTGTTGGGCGTGCATAAAACTCTCCTGTAAGCGTCGCCTAGGTCTCGAGTAGTCGTAGGGTGTCGCCGGTGCCAACGCCTAAGCGCTTCGCTTCTTGTTCGCTAAGCACGATGGTGTTGTCTTCGGTAGGCGCGCGCCCTACCCAGCTGGCGGTAAAGCTGAGCATGTTGGAGGTCGCAGCCAGCCAGCGGCTGACGCTCTCTTCGCTGGCAGCGGCAGATACTTCCACCTGACAGATGCGTGAGTTACGTATGGCGCGCACGTCATCAATGTACGCCTCCACCGTCGGGCCACCGTCGAAAATATCGATATAGCCTTCCCACCGCAGCCCTTCTTTCTTGAGCATTTCCAGCGCCGGACGGGTGTGGCGATGCACCTGACCAATACAGGCCCGCGCCTCTTCGGCCATAAAGGTGGTGTAAATGGGGAACTTGGGCATCAGCTCGCCGATAAAGCTCTTCTGCCCCAAGCCGGTCAAGCGGTCAGCTTCATTGAAATCCATGGGAAAGAAATGCTTACCCAGGCTCTCCCAGAAAGGGCTGGTGTTGTTCTCGTCAAATACGCCGCGCATTTCCGCCAACACTTTGTTGGGGAAGCGGTCGCGGAACTGGGCAATAAACAGCCAGCGCGCTTTGGAGAGCAGCGCGCCGTTGCGCAAATGCTTGTTGGCTTCACCACGATACTCAGGGCGTAAAAACAGCGAACAGACTTCGGCGTCGCCGGTGTGGTCGGAGCTTAAAAACAGCGTATCGATGGTGCGGTGCAGGTCAAGCTGAACCGAGGAATGTGCCAACGTGCCCAGCCGGTAGTTGTAGAACGGCACTTCACGGCCAACCTGGCCCTCAATGGCGCAGCAGCCGGCCAATTCGCCACTGTCTTCATCTTCCAATACAAAGAAGTAGAGTCGGTCGTCCACCGGGGTGCGCTCTTCAAAGGCACTGGCAGCCGCTTCAATTTTACCGGCTAGAAACTCGCGGTTATCCGGCAGCGAGGTAAAACCAACGCCCGCCTGCTGCGCAAGCGCCTGAAGCCCATCCAAATCATCACGGGCAATGGGTCGAATGCGCATTACATTTCTCCTTCATCAAGCGCGTCTACCACGCTCGGCAGGGTTAACGGCGCGACCAATACCGCTCGCCCCTCCGTGACGCCCAACCGCTCGGCGTGCTCCGCTGAGAGCATCAACTGGCCTGTGGGCGACAGCGCATAGCGCGCGACGATACAGCGGAACTCACCCAACTTTTGATTGGCAATCAGTGCAGGTTCGGCATCCGGCAAGACGTGCTCAGGGCGGATACGTACCGGGTGCCAGGCGGCGCTACGGAAGGTTTCCAGCCGCTCGCGCTCAGCTTTGACAATCGGCCCGGCGTCGAAAATATCCACATGGCGCGAGCGTACAAAGCCCTCTGCCAGCATCTCTTCCAGCGCCTCTTCATGGGCGGGGTGTTCCCGGCCGATTGCCGCCCGCGCCTGAGGCGTTAGCAACGGCAAATAAAGTGGAAACTGGGGCATTACTTCGGCGATAAAGCTTTTCGAGCGCACCCCGGCAATGTGGTTAATATCCTGGAAGCTGCGGGCGAAAAAGTGCCGCCCTACGCTCTCCCAGAACGGCGATTCACTGCGCGTATCCAAATAGCCGGGAAACGCCACCGCTAAGATACGCGAAAAGCGCTCGGGGTATTGGGCGATAAACATCAGCCTCGCCCGGCGTAAAAGACTCTCCGCGCTGGTGCCTTTATAGCGAGGATTAAGCGAAAAAGCGCACAGCAGAGTAGCGTCCGACACTTCATGAGAAAGCGCTAGCGTCTGCACTTCACGGCGAACATTGAGCTGCTGTGAAGCGTGAATCAGCGTTTCCTGGCGGTAGGTGTAGTAAGCCTCATTAGCGCCTGCCTGGGCACGAATAGTAGCCGTACCGAGCACTTCCTCGCGTGTATCGTCCGCCAGCACAAACGTATAGTGCTCATCTTCTGGAAACTCGACGTCACCATTAAAGGCGTCTTGAGAGCGCGCTATGCGCTCCTGAAGCCGCTCACGGTTAGCAGGTAAATTAGTAAGCTTAGGTACTGCATGCTCGGCTAATTGCTCAAGCGCCGTGAGATCAGACGCTTTAACGGGTCGAACTACCAGCATCCTCAATGCCCCCTCTTCAGTTAACACGACTGACGCAGCCTGTTGCTCACTCATCCTGCGCAACTAACCGCTCAATCGCGCGCTCTAAGCGGGCCATACCCTCGGCGATATCCGCTTCAGGAATGACCAGAGAAGGCGCCATGCGCAGTACGTTCGGCCCAGCGATCAGCGCCATCAAACCCTCTTCAATCGCCAACGGCAGAATATCTTTGGCGCGGCCTTCATAGGCATCCGACATTTGAGCGCCTATTAATAAGCCCATACCGCGAATCTCTTTGAACACGCCGTGCTTACGGTTGATGGTTTCTAAGTGCTCGCGGAACAGGTCGTGGCGATGCTTAACGCCTGCAAGCACCTCGGGCGTATCGATAAATGCCACCGCCGCCAGCGCAACGGCAGATGCCAGCGCATTACCACCGTAAGTAGAACCGTGAGTGCCAATCGCCAATGATTTAGCCACGTCATCGGTAGCCAGCATGGCGCCAATAGGAAAGCCGCCGCCCAGGGATTTGGCGCTGGTGAGGATATCCGGGGTTATCCCATAGTTCTTATAAGCGTAGAGCTCGCCACTGCGGCCAACGCCCGTTTGCACTTCGTCGAAAATCAGTAGGGCGTTGTGTTCATCACAGAGGTCGCGCAGCCCTTGGAGGAATGCCTGCGTTCCGGGCACGATGCCGCCCTCGCCCTGCATGGGTTCAACCATAATCGCGCAGGTGTCGTCACCCACCAGCTCGCGAACGCTCTCCAGGTCATTATAGTTAGCGTGCAGAATACCGCCTGGGACTGGCCCAAAGCCCTGGGAGTACTTGGGCTGGCCGCCCACGCTGACAGTAAAAAAGGTGCGTCCATGGAAGGATTGATAAAACGAGATGATTTTATCTTTTTGCTCACCGTGATTATCCACCGCCCAGCGGCGAGCAAGCTTAAGTGCGGCTTCGTTGGCTTCACCGCCTGAGGAGCATAAGAAAACCTTATCAGCGAAAGTGCGCTCAACCAGCGATTTAGCCAAGCTCAGCGCTGGCTCGTTGGTAAACACATTGGAAAGGTGCCAGAGCTTCTCGCCCTGCTCTTTGAGCGCATTGACCAGTACAGGATGGCAATGGCCTAGGGAGTTCACCGCAATACCGCCGGCGAAGTCGATATATTCACGCCCTTCTTGGTCCCACAAGCGGCTACCTTCACCGCGCACTGGAATGACCTGCTGCGGGGAATAGTTAGGCGTCATATAGTGATCGAAATCCTGACGGCTTGGGGTATGGCTCATGGCACGCTATCTCCAATGGAGGAAAGAAGTAACAACAGTATAAGCGGCCAACCCGGTTAACCGCTTTCAGCAATGGGACGGCAAATTATGAATAGCAGCATTTAACTGGAGTCCCGCCTTTTGTAACAGTCTATATCCGTCCTTGTGCACCTCACGGTATCAGTGACGTATTTAGACCTGCTTTTTATCGTTGGGGGGGACGCCTGATGCCCTTTGGTAGCTGTCAGCAGCGAGCTTGCCTCAAACGTTGAATAAGGCGCGGCATCCAGGCATCGGCGCGGGGTGCCGGTAATCAAGGGTGAGTCAATCCGTGAGCCTGCGTAGCCAAGCACCCACCTGCACTTCAACGCTGTTCGCGGTAGGCTTGAGTAAATCCCCTCCCCGAGGAGCACTCCGCATGCTCAACATAACCCACCTGCGTGGTAGCCGCCATGCCATTGGCGTGGCCCATGGCCAGTGCCACGCCGCACAGATTCAGAACAGCATTGAGGTCTATGACCGGCTGTTTCAAGCCTTTGTAGGCCTCGACTGGGCCGCAGCTCGGCAGGAGGCACGCCGCTTTATACCGGCTATCGAACGCGGCTTTCCGGCGATCCTGGATGAGATTGAGGGCATTGCCGAGGGCGCTGGCCTGCAGCGCGACGACATTCTCACCCTCAACTGCCGCAGCGAGATCTCGCTAACCCAAGCCAGCGGCGGCTGTTCCGCCTTCTCACTCTACCAGCAGGGTCGCCAGTGGCTGGCCCAGAACTGGGACTGGCGCCTCGACCAGCTCGACAACGTGGTGGTACTGCACATAGAGGGCGACGACGCCCCGCCGCTGGTCAGCGTCGGCGAGGCCGGGATGCTGGCCAAGATCGGCCTCAACGTCCACGGCCTCGGCGTGTGTCTCAACGCCATCCGCTCGCAGACCTGCGGCGACGGCCTGCCGATCCACGTCGCCCTGCGCAAGCTTCTCGAGAGCGACGGCTTCACCAGTGCCCAACGCATCGTCGAGGAGGACCGCGTCGCCTCGCCGGCGCACTTTCTAGTCGCCAGCGCTGCTGGCCAGGCCGCCGGCTTCGAGGTACAGCCCGGGCCACCGGGGGTACTCGAACCCAGCGGTGGGCGAGTGACCCACACCAATCACCTCTACGCCGCGGCCGCCACCGCCTGTATCGCTGATTTCCCCAAGCCCGACTCCCATGTGCGCCTGCGCCGCCTTGATGAGTTGCTCGACCCACCGCCAGAGGCCAGCGTCAGCGCGCTGTTCGACGTACTGAGCGACCACCACAATGCGCCCATGTCGATCTGCAAGCACACCGACGTCGACCTGCCCGAGGCTGAGCGCATGGAGACCGTGTTCGCGGTGGTGATGGTCCTGGACGAGCGCACCCTGCACCTGCGCCACGGCTACCCCTGCGAGGCCCGGCAAACGCTAAGAATCACGCTCGACTAACGGCGCGAGGACAGATGTGGCTCACCTCCAGCCAGGCACTCATGCGCCGCGGATCCTCGGCGTGCAACGTAGCGGCTGAATCAGGACGGTGGGCGGGATACACTGACCCAGGATCGAAAGTTTCAGCAGCAGCGACAGGGAGCAGCGCCATGAAATATATCTTTGAAGTGCATATCCGCGACGGCTACCGTGCCGAGGACTACGCCGACGCCTGGGTCCGCGCCAGCCAACTCATCCAGCAGGCGCCAGGGGCACGCGGCACCGAACTGCATCGTAAAATCGGCGACCCCAACACCCTGATCGCCATCGCCCACTGGGACAGCAAGGCCAGCCGCGACGCCATGGAAGCCCAGCCCAACCCGGAGATAAAGGAGATCATCCGCCGTGCGGCCCCCTGCTGCGAGATCCGCCTGATTGGCGAATTCGAGGAGCCTGAGTGGATGGTGATGCCGCCGAATGCCGAGTCGTAAACGGGTGTTGGGCTAGAGATATTGAAGACCTCCCCCTTGAAGAAGCCTAAAAGAGCACCATACTTATTAGCAAGCTATGCGGTTATCGCTGAGCTGCATTGCATAGTGATGAGCACCGACACTCAGGACGAGAGGAGACCATCGTATGCAGATTGATCTAAGCGGCAAACATGCCATTATCACGGGTTCTACAGCAGGTATTGGTTTTGCGATTGCCGAGGGGCTTGCCAAGGCGGGCGCTGACGTGGTCGTAACAGGACGTACCCAGGCGCGGGTGGACGAGGCCATCGCTGCGATTAAAAAAGTCACCCCCAACGCCAAGGTGGAAGGCGTGGCAACGGATCTCGGTACCGCTGAAGGCTGCCAAACGCTAATCGAACAGCAGCCCGGCACGGATATCCTGATCAATAACGTAGGCATCTTCGGCCCGCAGGATTTTTTCGACGTTGACGACGCCACGTGGCAGCAATTTTTCGACATTAATATTATGAGTGCGGTGCGGCTTTCCCGTCACTACGCCCAAGGCATGCGTGACCGCGATTGGGGCCGCATACAGTTTATTTCCAGCGAGTCAGGCATCAACATCCCCAGTGAAATGGTGCATTACGGCATGACAAAATCCGCGCTGCTGTCAGTATCGCGGGGCCTGGCCAAAGTACTCAGCGGCACTCAGGTCACCGTGAATGCCATTCTACCCGGGCCGACGCGCTCTGAAGGGGTGCTGAATATGATTGGCGAAATGGCTGAAAAAGAAGGCATTTCACAACAGGAGTTGGAAGCACGTTTTGTGAAAGAGAACCGCCCCTCTTCCATTATCCAACGCTTAGCAACGCCTGAAGAAGTCGCCAACATGAGTGTGTATGCCGCTTCGCCCCAGGCTAGCGCCACTTCTGGCGCAGCGCTACGCGTGGAAGGCGGCATTGTGGATACCTTAACCTAAGAACCCTCTAATCTTATATTCCTAACCCAGGCGCTCTTCTCTTGGCGTCATACCAAAATGGTGCCTGTAAGCAGTAGAAAAATGGGCACCTGAGGAAAACCCTGTGGCAAACGCAATATCGCCTACCGCTCGGTCGCTTTCCCGCAGCTGTTTGCGGGCTTCCTGTAAACGTAAATCGAGGTAGTAACGGCTGGGCACCGCCTGCAAATACTTCTTAAATAGCCGCTCTAGCTGACGACGGGAGATTCCCAAGTGTTCGGCCAGCTCCAAGGTCGAGAGCGGCTCCTCGATATTGGCCTCCATTAGCGTCACGGCATCCACCAGACTTTGCGGGGCATGCCCCAAACGGCTGCGCAGCGGCACGTGTTGGCGCTCATCGGCCAAGCGAATGCGGTCGCAGACAAACTGTTCTGATACCTGCTCCGCCAAACGGGCGCCGTGGTGCTGGCCGATCAGCGTTAGCATCATATCCATTCCCGCGGTACCGCCTGCGCAGGTCAGCCTATCGCGATCAATCTCGAACAGCTGCTGGGAAAGCGTGACTTGCGGGTACGCCTGGGCAAAGGCCTCGAAGCGTTGCCAGGGCAGCGTGGCACGGTAGCCCTCCAGCAGCCCACAGCGCGCCAGCACTTCGGTGCCGCCTGCTAGCCCGCCCAGCGCCACGCCGCGGCCTTGATGACCTCGCAGCCACTCGTTCAGCTTAGCGGGTAAAGCATAGGGCAGCGGGGTAGGCGCGCAGACCAGCAGCAAGTCGATTGGCCCAAGCGCGGTGCTTAGCTCGTGCTGAGCCAGCACCGATAGCTGTGCTCCACTGCGCACCGGCTGGTCATCCATACTCAGCGTAACCGTGTGATAAAGCATTTGCCCACTGAGCTGGTTAGCCATTTGCAACGGTTCTAGCGCGCTAGCATGGGCCAGCAGCGAAAACCCCGGCAGCAGCACAAAGGCTACCCGCCGACGGCTGACGTTAACTGACGGCACTAACAGACTGGGCTGCATGATAGGTCATTGCGCTGCATAAAGGATCGCCATCATCGGAGTGAAACGTCTATCTTACGCAATTACTTAGCTGAAGGCAGCGTTATGACCCGTACAGCAAAAAAGTGACGCAAGAATGCAAATTGCCGGGCTTTATGCCCGGCAATTGAAGGTAATACACCGTTTGCGTTAGCCGCCATTGCCACCGATACCCAGGATAAGCAGCCCAGCCAGAAGAATACTGACCGCGACAACCACTAACGGGATTACTTTATGCAGCCTGTTGGGTGGCTTTTGCGCCTCAGGCTGAAGGTGCGGCTGAGAAGCATCAAAGTCCTCAGGAACCCGCTCATCCAGCAAGTGCTGTTTCTCTTCTTCTCGGGTTTTACTCTCCCTGGTATCCATAAGTACCTCCTGGCTATTCGGTTGAATCACACCCTACAAATTGATGACATCAAATTTCACCTCAGGGTTCACATCGGCATCGTAATCGACATCATCACGCTCAAAGCCAAACAGCTTCAAGAATTCGTGCTTATAACCAGCATAGTCGGTAATTTCAAAAAGGTTATCGGTGGTTACTTCTGACCATAAATCCTGGCAGGCTTGCTGAACGTCATCACGCAACTCCCAGTCATCTAGGCGCAAGCGGCCAGCCTCATCGGTGGCAAACTCGCCGCGCCGCCCTTGGGCCGAGTAGAGCTGTTCGCTAAACAGGCGATTCAACTGATCAATCGTGCCTTCGTGCAGGCCCTGCTCTTTCATAATGCGATACACCATGGCGATATACAGCGGCATCACCGGAATTGCGGCGCTGGCCTGGGTGACTACCGATTTGAGTACCGCAACGTTGGCGCCACCGCCGCTGGCTTTCAGCTTGCTGTCGATAGCCGCTGCGGCGCGATCCAAGTCTTCCTTGGCCTTGCCGAGTGCACCATGCCAGTAAATAGGCCAAGTAATTTCCGTGCCGATATAGCTAAACGCCACGCTGCGCGCACCTTGTGCCAATACGCCCGCTTGGTCAAGCGCATCCATCCACAGCTCCCAGTCTTCACCACCCATCACGGTAATGGTGTCGTCGATTTCTTGCTGGGTGGCTGGTTCAACTTCCGCCTCGATAATGGCGTCTTTATTGGTATCGATAGCAGTGGCGCGATAGGTTTCGCCAATTGGCTTCAGGCTGGAACGCTTCACTTCGCCGCTATCAGGGAGCTTACGCACCGGCGACGCCAATGAGTAAACCACCAGATCAATCTCGCCCATGTCATGCTTAATGACTTCAATGGCTTTCTCACGCGCTTCGTGGGAGAACGCATCGCCGTTAATCGACTTGCTATACAAGCCTTCTTGCTTAGCAAACTTGTCAAAAGCCGCGCTGTTGTACCAACCGGCAGTGCCGGGTTTTTTATCGGTAGCTGGCTTTTCAAAGAACACGCCTAAGGTGTCGGCACCGTAGCCAAACGCGGCGGTAATCCGTGCTGCTAAGCCATAGCCACTGGAAGCCCCAATCACTAATACCTTTTTAGGGCCTTGGCTTTTATCCAAACCGCGCGCGCGGGTCGCTTCAATCTGTTCGCGGACGTTTTGCTCACAGCCGACAGGATGCGTAGTGGTACAAATAAAGCCGCGCACTTTGGGTTTAATAATCACAGTGAACCTCGTTATCAGATTAATGTCGCTATCGACACCTGTTTGCCATAGCAATGTCATGACTCAGTGGGGGTATTCTAGCTGTCTACACGCGCCCTGTCCGCTCTTGAGCGGTTAGTCCGTTTTAGCGATTGTCCGCCCTTGAGCTAGAGACGCTTTCACGTCACGATATAGCCACTATTAACCACTCCCCCAACGAGGCTCTCATGAATGCGCAGCAGCTAGTAGACGAACGCGGCGATCTTTGGCTAGCGTTAGCGCCGCTGTGGCTTGACCGTGAGCCCAGCGAACGCGATTACGCGGGCATGGTAGAGGTAGTGCAGCGCTACGATATGACGCTTAACGAGCTGGAGTGGATGTTTCGCTTAGAGCTGGCACCCGTAATGTCGCGTCATCAGTTATCAATCGCCAGCGAGTGGCGTCAATTTGACGACTATAAGTTGATGAAGCAGTTGGTCAATCACAACCTGCGCTTGAAGGGCTGGCGCCGCAAAAGCTGGGCGCTGTTTTCAGGCTTGACGACGATGATGGTACGCCACCGTTGGAACGAGCTAATGAATCGCGTAGTTGTCGCGCGAGGTGAACAGGTATAAATCACCACCTTACGGGTAAGCTTGATCTAACGCCTTTTCTAATGCCAAACGCAGCGGGCGCCCATGGTCCCGAGGCCCAAATCGAGCGACGACACGGCCATCACGTCCGATCAAAAATTTAGTAAAGTTCCATTTGATGGTTTTAGTCCCCAGAACACCTGGCGCCTGGTTTTTAAGCCACACAAAAAGCGGATGTGCGCCCCCACCGTTGACCTTTACTTTTTCCATTAGCGGAAACGTCACGCCAAACTGCGTCTCGCCGAAGGTACAAAACGCCTGGGCGCTCTCCGGTGATTGGCGGCCAAACTGATTGCACGGAAATCCAATCACGGTAAAACCGCGATCTCGATAGCGTTGATAAAGGGTTTCAAGCTCTTTTAGCTGTGGGGTAAAACCACACTGGCTAGCGACATTGACCACTAACAGCACTTGACCACGCAGCACCCGCAGATTGAAAGGCAGCCCTTGGTGGGTATAACAATCTTGATCGTAAATCATCACTAAGCCCCACAAAAAACCTTAAACGGTATACCTATCACCATGCCACGACTGAACTTTTTACACCAGCGGCCCGGCCACCACTCTTAGCGACAAAGCAATCAGCAGCACACCAGTGATGCGGTTAATCCAGTGGGCGCGCTGTTGCAGCCAGGGCAAAATGCGTGAGTGGGAAAGCAGCACAGCCACCAACACGTACCAACCACCATCAATAATCATCGCCGTTAGTACTATAATAGCTTTAGCCAGCGCACTCATGCCCGGCGTTACAAACTGACTTAGTAGGGCAACAAAAAATAGGATTAGCTTAGGGTTACCTAATGCAACGAGCACGCCCTCTTTGGCTGCTTGGCCCCGGTTAGTGATCATCACTTCCGGCTGTAAGGCACCCGCTTGACCTGCGCGCAGCGCTTTAATTCCTAGCCACGCTAAATAGGCGGCACCGCACCAAGTGATCAGTTGAAACAGTAGCGGAAAACCGGCAATTAACGCCCCCAACCCCCACACGGTCAATAGCGCGTAAAAACCCACGCCCAGGGCATGAAATATGGCTGCCGTTACACCGACAAAGCGACCACCCCCAAGTGTGTGGCGTAGCACCAGTGCCAAACTTGGCCCCGGCGACATAGCGCCCATGGCACAGATCGCGGCAAGCGATAGCCACAGTGTCAACGGCATGCGGTTTTCTCCTTGAAGGGTCAATATCACGATATGAGGTGTAGCCACCAGTATACGCTAAGCCAAGCAACACTTCGGCTAGCGGCTTAAATAACGCTGTTAGCATGGTACGCTGTTGGGTAAAATTTACACTTTTCGCTCTACGCGACTTTTCACTTTTTTCTCTCTTTTGAAAACACCCGCCTCGCTGCTCAACATGCGGGGCATATAGAAAACATAAGTCTAGAAAACATAGGACGGCAACATGGGCAGGGCTTTTCAGAACCGTAAGGAATCCATGGCCAAAACGGCCGATGCAAAGACCAAGGTCTATAGCAAATATGGGCGCGAAATTTACGTTTGCGCTAAAGCGGGCGGTACCGACCCTAATGGCAACCTGGCGCTGCGTGGTTTAATGGAGCGGGCCAAAAAAGACCAGGTGCCCTCTCACGTTATTGATAAAGCACTCGATAAAGCCAGCGGCGCTGGCGGCGAAGATTTCTCCACCGCGCGTTACGAAGGTTTTGGCCCCGGCAATGTGATGGTGATTGTCGACTGCCTTACCGACAACCCCAACCGCACCTTTGGCGATGTGCGCGGTTGCTTCACCAAAACCAAAAGCAAAATAGGCACTCCTGGCAGCGTCAGTCACATGTTTGACCACTGCGCTATCTTCTCCTTCGCTGGCAGTGACGAAGAGGCCGTGCTTGAAGCGCTGATGGAAGCCGATGTCGATGTCACCGACATTGAGCAAGAGGGTGAACGCATCACCGTTTTCGCCCCGCATACCGACTACGCCAAAGCCAAGCAGGCGCTACTGGACGCGTTCGGTGAGATTGACTTTGAAGCGGATGAGATTCAATTTCTGCCGCAAACCACCACGCCGCTGGAAGGCGACGATGTGGCAATGTTTGAAAAGTTTCTGGACATGCTAAACGAGCTGGATGATGTACAAAACGTCTATCACAGCGGTGAATTACCCGAAGAGAGTGATAGCTAACCACTACCTCTTGAGTAAGCTGACCCCACCGCGTTGCGGGTATCCAAAGCCGCATCCGGTGGCCGCTTTGCTGACTGCCCCCGTGGCACTCACTATCGTCTTATCTTGCAAGCGAACTTATGGTCTAAAATAAAGTCTTTACAGGCAATAGTTAGCGCACTTAACGGACTATTTTTTATTGCGAAAGCAATAGTAAAAGCTAAAAGGAGAAAGCGATGAGTGTCGTTCACGTCAGCGAAGCAGAACTGCATGCCAAGCTAGAAAAATGTATTGCTGGGGAGCGCTTATTGATTGAACACGAAGGTAACCGCTTTAGCGCCAGGATTCAGCATGTCGGGCTGGTAGGCGTAAAAGTAATTCCTGAAACCGAGATAAAAAACAGTCAAAAAACGCCAGGGGAGGTAGAAGGCATCACGGTGCCCTACGATGAAATACTAGAGCTTGAAGTAAAAGGTGTGGTCTACAGCCGCTTACCAGATTAACCTGCACTTGCACGCCCGGCAAAAGCGCAAGGCGTGCAAACTGCTTACCTATGGCTTACTTACTTGAAAGTAAGCCAAATGATTTAAAACGTCAGGCAGATCTTGCCGAAGTGCTGGCCCGATTCCTGATGGCGGAAAGCGTCGGCGATCTCGGCAAGCGGAAATTCACGATCAATCACCGGGTGCATATCCAGCGTTTCAAGGGCGCGGATCATCTCGATCTGCTGGCGGCGGCTGCCCACAATCAAACCTTTTAGATTGGCCTGTTTGGCCATTAGCTTAGCTGTGGGTATTTCGCCTTCGCGACCGGTGAGGATACCAATCAAAGCAATATGCCCACCGATTTTTATCGCATCAATGGACTGTGGCAGGGTACCAGAACCGCCCACCTCAACCACATGATCAACGCCTTCCCCGTTGGTGAGCTCTTTCACGCGCTTACCCCAATCAGGCGTCTCTTTATAGTTGATGGTGTGCTCGGCGCCCATCTCACGTAGCCGCGCCAGCTTTTCGTTAGACGATGACGTCGCGATCACCCGAGCGCCCATCAAGCGAGCAAACTGCAAAGCGAAAATTGATACCCCGCCAGTGCCTAGCACCAGCACGGTTTCGCCCGCTTTAAGGCCGCCATCAACCACTAGCGCCCGCCAAGCCGTTAAACCCGCTGTGGTTAAAGTAGCGGACTCCGCGTGGCTGTAACCCCTGGGCTGATGGGTAAACCACTCAGCTGGGCGGACAACCTGCTCGCGAGCATAGCCGTCCACACCATCGCCCGGCGTAGTGCGAAAATCGCCCACTCTGGCTGGGCCTTCCAGCCAATGCGGGAAGAAGGTGGACACCACGTGATCGCCCACCGCAAATTCGCTAACGCCTTCACCGACCGCTTCGACAACGCCCGCGCCATCGGACATGGGAATGCGGTTCTCTTCGGTAGGAATCATCCCCGCTACCACCGCATAATCGTGGAAATTCAACGAGCTGGCATGTAGACGTACTTGAATTTCGCCAGCGCCAGGCGCAGCGGGCGCCTCCGCCTGTTGGACCTGGAGATTGTCTAGCCCGCCGGGCTGCTGCAGTGTAATGACTTGCATTGTCTGTCTCCCTAAAAGCATCGGCTTCTATTGAATTGAGGTGTCCGGCACGTTAGCAGACTTATCACTTTCCGGCACGTCTAAACCCAAGAAACCGCCGGATTGTCGTTGCCATAGGCTGGCATAGATACCGTTCTGCGCCAGGAGTTCCTGATGCGTACCGGTTTCCACAATGTGCCCTTCGTCAACTACAATCAGCCGGTCAAGCATGGCAATCGTGGACAGGCGATGGGCAATCGCAATCACCGTTTTGCCTTCCATCAGCGTATCTAGCTGCTCCTGAATGGCGGCCTCCACTTCAGAATCCAACGCCGAAGTCGCCTCATCCAAGACCAAAATGGGCGCATTCTTGAGTAGCACCCGTGCAATCGCAATACGCTGACGCTGGCCACCGGATAGCTTAACGCCCCGCTCGCCCACATGAGCATCCAGCCCGCGGCGCCCTTTCGGGTCAACCAGCTCATCGATAAAGGTATCGGCATGGGCGCGGCGCACCGCGTTCCAAACATCTTCTTCGCTGGCATGCGGGCTACCATAGCGAATATTGTCGCGCAGCGAGCGGTGCAGCAACGAGGTGTCCTGGGTCACCATGCCAATCTGGTGGCGCAGAGAGGTCTGGGTAACCTCAGCAACGTTCTGCCCATCGATCAAAATGCGCCCGCCCTGTACATCGTAAAAACGCAGCAGCAGGTTAGCAAGCGTCGATTTACCCGCGCCCGAGCGCCCAATCAGGCCGATTTTCTCGCCCGGCGCAATGGTAAGGTTAAAACCGTCAAACACGGTTTTGTTTTCGCCCTTGGCCTGCTCGTAGCCAAAGCGCATCGCGTCAAAACGAATCTCCCCTTGGGGCACGCTCAATGGTGGCGCATCAGGCGCATCGCGCACGGCGGGTTCTTGGGCGATGGTGTTCATGCCGTCTTGCACCGTGCCGATGTTCTCAAACAGCCCGGCCACTTCCCACAAAATCCAGTCAGACATAAAGCGGATGCGCATCACCAGCGCGATGGCAATCGCTAAAACACCCAGGGAAATCGCCTCTGTATACCAAGCGCTGATCGCCATGGCCGCCGTACCCACCAACAGTGCGGTGTTGAGTAGCGTCAGGCCCACACTCATAATAGTCACCAAACGCATCTGGCGGTGCACGGTGTCCATAAAGCCTTCCATGGCATCTTTGGCGTAGCGCTGCTCGCGCACTGTGTCGGCAAACAATTTGATGGTTTGGATATTGCTGTAGCTGTCCACCACGCGGCCGGTCATTTGCGCGCGAGCGTCCGCCTGAGCCATAGAGACATCGCGCAGGCGCGGTACGAAGTAACGCATAATCCCCAGGTAGCCCACCAGCCACAATCCCAGCGGAATCAGCAGCAATAAATCCGCCCGGCCCAGCAAATAGGCCGCGCCGGTGAAATAGACAATGGCGTAGACCAGCAGATCCATGACCTTGGTGACGGTTTCACGAATCGCCAGCGCCGTTTGCATGACTTTCTGCGACACCCGCCCCGCAAATTCATCCTGATAGAACGCGAGGCTTTGACTCAGCATATGGCGGTGGGACAGCCAGCGCCCGATCATCGGGTAGTTACCGAAAATACTCTGATGGGTGACCAGCGACTGCAGCAGCACCAGAAGCGGCAAACCGATCAGTAGTAACACCCCCAGGCCTGAGAGCCATAAGCCGTTTTCAGCCCAAAAATCAGCCCGCTCAACGTTGCCTAGCCAATCGACTAGCTGTCCCATATAGCTGAAGAAAACCACTTCTGCTGCCGATACCAGCGCAGTGAACAGCGTCATTAGCAGTAACAGCGGCAGCATCGGACGAGAAAAGTGGACGATAAACGGCATCAAGCCTTTAGGCGGCGTTTCAACGTTGCCTTCAGGATAGGGATCAACCCGCGTTTCGAAGTAACGAAATAGCGGCTGTAAAACGCGCGACAGCATATATTTTCCTTGTGAAGAACGCGGGTAACATTACCTACAGCGACGATACCCTGACCGGGAAGCGGAAAAGATGCGCTACAACATACGCTGAAACGTTAATAAGGCTGCGGAATTTCACCATCATCGTCATCATCGTCACGCATCCGCGCCTGGCGTTCCGCCTCTTCCTCTTTGGCGTCGTCGATGACTTCCATCAGCTCATCGACGTTAGCAATATGGGTGTCGGCATCGAAGTGGCCGGTGAGCTTGCTATCCGGATGTAGTTCCCCGGTTTCATACAGTGCCCACATCTCTTTGCCGTATTCGGTAGTGAGTAGCGCCGGCGCAAACTGACCGAAGTAGTTGCGCATGTTATTCACATCGCGATACAGCATCGCGGCGGCGCTGTTATTACCGGCGGCGTCAACGGCCTGAGGCAAATCGATAATCACTGGGCCGGAAGCATCGACCAGCACGTTGAATTCCGACAAATCGCCGTGAATCAACCCTGCGCATAGCATGCGCACCACGTCTTGGATGACCTTGGCGTAGTAGGTTTCGGCCTGCTCGGGGGTCAGCGTTACCTCATCCAAACGCGGCGCCACGTTGCCTTCGGCGTCGGTGATCATTTCCATCAGCAATACACCATCGACAAAACCATGGGGCTCAGGCACCCGCACGCCCGCCGAGGCGAGCCGGTAGAGCGCGTCGACTTCGGCGTTGAGCCACGCCTGCTCTTGCTCTTTCTGGCCGTAACGGGTTTTCTTGGCCATGGCCCGCGAACGGCGGCTGTTGCGCTCTTTACGCCCCTCTTGATACTGAACGGCTTGTTTAAAGCTGCGCTGTTTGGCTTCTTTAAACACTTTGGCACAGCGTACTTCCTCACCGCAACGCACCACATAGACCTGCGCTTCCTTGCCACTCATTAACTGCACCAACACCTCGTCGATCATTCCGTCATCGACCAGGGGCTGTAATCTTTTGGGGATTTTCATGGTTAGCTGCGTCGGCTCCTCTTTACAATCTTGACCATCTGACTTGACTACTTGAACTGATTGATCAGTCGCTTAATAACGGATACGGCGAACGCGAAAAGCGCGCCCTTTTAATTTATCACGCTCGAGTTTAGCCTGGGCTTGCTGAATAGCACCGCGCTCGACGGCCACGTAAGCACTGCGCGCGAGCACCTTGATTTTGCCCACTTGGTCACCGTGCAGCCCACCTTCGCTGGTCAGCGCGCCAAGAATATCGCCAGGGCGTAGTTTATCTTTCTTGCCACCGGCTAATTGCAGTGTCGCCATCAGCGGCTCAAACGGCTCGGAATGCTGCGGTTTAGGCAACGGCTCGGTGCGAATCGGCTGTTCCAACAACCCTTCCAGTCGCTCCAGCCGATAACTTTCTTTAGGCGTCACCAGCGTACAGGCAACACCGCTGGCCCCAGCGCGCCCCGTACGCCCTACCCGATGCACGTGCACATCAAGCTCGCGGGCAATTTGATAGTTGAACACCGCGTCCAGCTGGGCGATATCCAAGCCCCGGGCGGCCACATCCGTGGCTACCAAAATAGACGCACTTTGATTAGCAAACAAAATTAGTATGCGATCGCGATCTTTCTGTTCTAGATCGCCATTGAGCGCCACGGCGCTAAAGCCAGCCTCGGTTAGCTGCTCCGCCACGGCTTGGGTCTCGCGTTTGGTATTGCAGAACACGACGCTCGTGGCGGGACGATAAGTCAGCAGTAGTTGGCGCAGGGCGTCAAAACGCGCCTCTTCATTGGCGACGCTATAGAAGTGCTGCTGAATTGTACTGGCGTCATGCACCTCGGCGACTTTCACCATCACCGGCTCCTGCATCACCCCACGGGTCATTGCAGTTAAGCCCCCTGAGGCGTGCTCGTCCGGGAAGGTGGCGCTGAACAACAGTGTTTGGCGATCTTCGGGCGTTTCGGCAATGATCGCATCCAGCGTGGCCTGAAAGCCCATGTCTAACATACGATCCGCTTCATCCAACACCAGTATCGACACCGAATCCAGGACGAGCGAGCCTTTACGCAGATGCTCATCAATACGCCCTGGGGTGCCCACCACAATGTGCGCACCGTGCTCTAGAGAGCCGAGCTGGGGGCCAAAGGGCGCGCCGCCGCAGAGCGTTAGCACCTTTACGTTGGCCACGCCACGGGCCAAGCGGCGTAACTCTTCAGCCACTTGGTCAGCAAGCTCCCGAGTGGGGCACAGCACTAAGCCTTGCACCGCAAAGCTGTCAATTTTCAGCTGCGCCAGCAGCGCTAGACCAAAGGCCGCCGTTTTGCCCGAGCCGGTTTTCGCCTGCGCCAGCACATCGCGCCCGGCCAGCATCGGCGGCAGGCTTTGCGCTTGCACCGGCGTCATTTCATGGTAGCCAAGGGATGCTAGGTTGCTCAGCAAAGCTTTCGGCAACGCTAACGAGGAGAAAGAGGAGTCAGACACGATATTACCTTGCTTGGGCCGCCGTGGAGCGGCCATCAGAAATACAGCGTGCGCCCGCTGGAGGGCAGGTGACGCACAAACGTTACCGCACCATACCAGAAAGTGCTTCTAACTGCGTGACTGTCACGTTGCCAGCGGTACAAAAGTCGCCTGACACAGTGTGGCGAGGTCATTTGGCGCCAGCTCAATTTCCAATCCGCGTCGACCGGCACTGACATAAACCGTGGCGAAAGCATCGGCGGAATGATCAATAAAGGTGACCAACCGCTTTTTTTGGCCTAGTGGGCTGACCCCTCCCAGCACATAGCCGGAGCTTCGCTCTACCTCTTCGGGTGCCGCCATTGCAGCCTTTTTCGCCCCAGCAGCTTTGGCGATTTGCTTTAAATTTAGTTGGCCAGTCACCGGTACAATGCCTACAGCAAGCTGTTTTCCGTCCAGCTTCACGACCAGGGTTTTAAATATCCGCTCGGCCGCAATGCTCAGCTTCTCCGCCGCTTCCAATCCGTAGGAAGGCGCACCTTCGTCGTGGGCATACTCATGAAGTTGAAAGGCAATACCTGCATGTCTTGCACGATAAATAGCCGGTGTCATGATTTTCTCTCGGTTAACGGCGTTGATACGTAGGAGTGTTATGCGGCCATATTAGTTAATAACGCGACACACAAGAGGAAGTCAACTGGACGGGAGAACAAACAAAAACGCCAGCTTAACTAACTAAGCTGGCGTTTTTGGGTGATGCCCGATTAACCGTTACTGCTTACAAGGCACCACTTTACGCAGGGTGTCTTTTGCCCAAAGCATTTGGCCATCGGGAGTTCGACCGTGTTCATTCCAGCGTTCGGCAGTTTCAAGGCAGAACGACCCAGCACTTTCAACGCTTGCATCGCGGTTAGCAGGGCGCTCACCGCCAATCCGCATGACGTCAGGGTTGTCGGTTGTATAGCTTGGAGCAATGGTAGAACTTGCACAGCCAGCGACCAGGGAGGTCAATAGCAGTACGGGTAAACAGCGGCGCAATGGCATGTTTTTATAACCCTCAACGTAGCAATAATTAGACCGACAACCATTGCCGGTAGCGCTAAATAGCACTGACTTTAATAGAACGTCAATCTTTTTTCACACGCCTCAACCAGCGATCAGGTCAAGGCTGGCAACCGGCCCAGACTCAGCCTTGTACACCGCTGCTCCAGCTGTTCACAATTTTATGATCAGCTGGATATCCACCACTCGAAAGCTACCCTCCCGAGCTAAGCGAATATGGACACGCGGATAAGGCCATCACGTTAGACGAATAGTTCACCATAATAATGTGATGCACTTCTTAGCTTTCCAGAACTGATACCCAGTACTAATCCAGGGCTAATGCCCAGGATTGGCTGACACAGCGTTGAAATAATTTAAGTGGCGAAAAACGCCAAAGCCTTCCAGGCTAGTAAAAAGTGCATCATAAGGAGACGCCAGGACACGCCATTGAAAGACACAGGCAAGTGTCATCTGGGCGTAATACGCACCTGCCAGTGTCGAAGTTGCCGTCAACCAAGGAGTGATTCCAACGATGGTACGACTCGATAAGAAAGCCACTCGGCTGTACGTGCTGGACACTAATGTCCTCATTCATGACCCTGCTGCGCTCTACAATTTCGATGAGCACGGTGTGGTAATTCCCATGACCGTTCTAGAGGAGTTGGATAAGCATAAAAACGGTATTCGTGAAATCGCCCGCACTGCCCGCCAAATTAGCCGTACTCTTTCTGACCTCACTAGCCACGTCACCTTTGATGAAATTCAGCGCGGCATTCCTATCCCTCGCATCAGCGGCGAATCAGGACGCCTACATTTCCTATGCTATAACGATTTAAAACTCTTCGACGCCCTCGACGACAGCCCTGATAACCGCATCCTGGCGGAAACCTGCCGCCTACGCGAAGAACGCCCCGATGCTTCGGTCATTCTAGTCACCAAAGATATCAACCTGCGCGTTAAAGCCGCCGCACTGAAAGTGCCGGTTGAGGATTACCTTAACGACCGCGCCTTCTCCGACAGCGATGCCATGATTGAAGGCGCACAGGTCTACGCTAGTGCAGGCCAAAATGGCGCGGGATTATGGGAAGGCCTTAACGTTGATGTCAGCGTGGAGCGTCTGGATCACCACACTTTCTACCAACTCAGCGGCGCTATGCCCCGCCACTGGCATGTGGGCATGCTGGTGTCGGATAGTGAAAACGGTGCGGAGTTTGAAGCGATTATTCGCGAACTGGGCCCCTCTTCAGCCCGCCTTCAGCTGCTCACTAACTACCGCCACCATGCCGGGGTTTGGGGGGTTCACGCCCACGATAGTCGGCAAAACTTCACCCTGAATCTGCTAATGGACCCCGAGATTGATCTGGTCACTATTGCGGGCAACGCTGGCACGGGCAAAACCTTTATGACCCTGGCCGCCGCCTTTCAACAAACGCTGGATGCCAAGCTATTTGAACGCATTGTGTTTACCCGCGCACCGATCCCCATGGGCGAAGATATCGGCTTTTTGCCCGGCACCGAAGAGGAGAAGATGTCACCGTGGATGGGCGCCTTCCATGACAATATGGACAACCTGCTGCGCAATGAGGAAGGCGATTCCAGCTGGGATAACGGCGCAACGCGGCAGCTCATTGGCTCGCGGGTGCAAATACGCGCGCCAAGCTTCATGCGTGGTCGCACGTTGAACGATACCTTCTTAATCATCGATGAGGCGCAAAACTTCACCCCCAAACAGCTTAAATCGCTGGTCACCCGGGCGGGACGTAATACCAAAATTGTCTGCTTGGGCAACGTTGGGCAGATTGATACCGCCTACCTCACCGCCAATACCTGCGGCATGGCCGCCGTGGTTGAACGCTTTCGCGACTGGCCTCACGCGGGCCATATCACTCTGAAAAGTGTTGAGCGTTCGCGCTTGGCGCTGGCCGCAGAAGAGCTGCTTTAAGTCTGTTTTTTCAACCAATCACCTTCCACCGCTGGCTAGGGTGGAAGGTATTACTCGCTATCTGACCCACGCCACGGTTGAGGGCTGCCGATGGTATCCGCTGCAAATGCTTCCCGCTCGCCCAGAGGGCGAGGGTCACCCACTGTGGTATCGCTGTAGGTTTGACGTTCCATTTCGCTGTTTACTTCGGCGCCGAACAACACCACAAAAGCCGACAGCCAAAACCATAGCATCAGTGCAACCACTGCGCCCAACGACCCATAGAGCTCGCTAAACGCTGAGAAGTGGCGCACATACAGCGACAGTCCGCCGGAGCCTAATAGCCACATCCCCGTTGCCAGCAGCGTGCCATAACTTAACCACCGCCACTGCGCCGAACGCCGATAAGGCGCGAAGCGATAAAGCAAGGCGATCAGCATGCTCATCAGAATCAATAACGCTGGCCAACGCAGCCACTTAAGGATTCTGTCTAACGGCGGTTCAATCATTAGCGTATCGACTACCACCGGCACGATGGCGATAAAGGCAAGCGAGATTAACGTCATAATAATCAGACCAAAGGTCAGCGCGACCAACACTACCCCGCGGTGAATGACGCCACGCTTTTCGATTTCACCATTCACCACGTTGAGACCAATCACCAACACCGCCACGCCCTTTGAGGCAATAAACATCGCTACCAGCAGCCCGGCTAAAGCCCCCAGAACGCTTCCAGACTCCGCGCTCTCAACGACCTCTTGCGCCTGCTGGTCAATCAAATTGGCGGCATCCGGCGGCATAAAGCGGCTGATTTCATATAGCTGCTGGCCTGCCTCAGAAGGATCAAAGAGCAATCCCCACAGTGAAATTACCGCCGCGATGGTTGGAAACAACGCCAGTAAGGCGTAAAAAGCCACACCTGCGGCAAGCATGGTAAGCCGGTCACGCCGAGCAGCACGCACCACACGCCAGGCAATATCGTGCCAGCCACGTTTTGGTATCTCGCCGGGCACTTCGGCGTGGCGACCGCGAGCAAATTTACCCATCATGCTTTCCTGACAGTCGACTCATCGTTGACCTTCCCACATAAGTAACGCCGCAAGCAGCACGGCAAGCACCATCATCAAACCACTGGCATGGTGGCGCATCCAGGGCTCGGCAGCCAACAGGCGGGGTAAATACCCCATTAACGCCTCTTCTGCTTGCTTTGATGCTAGCACGCAAGCCGCTTTTACCCTGCCGCAGCCGCGCGCGATGAGCCGCATCGGCACCAACAAAGCGCTGGTAACCCCGGCATACAGCCACCAAAGATCCCCCGCTGGGGGCGCTTTAGCGTTGACGTAGCGCAGCAACACGCCGCCGACGGCGACTATCACCACGCCCACCGGAAGCGGCCACATAATCCCTAGCCACTCTTTCAACGGCGGCATCGCGACACTGCCAGCAGGCAGCGGTAGCCATAGCGGTGTTGCCAGCGCGGCGGCGATACCCGCCAGCCAAGCACCCCACTGCCAGCGATTACTGCCCCCTTCATGTCGCTGCTGCCACTGGCGCCAAATGGCAACGCCCACCAACGCTGCCGTGCCCACCGCCGCCCAGCTGAGCAGCTTAATCAGCGTCTCATGATGCATTTCGTAGAGCGGGCTTTTCACGCCCCATTTAGCGACCATCCCCGCGCCAATAGCGCCAGTGAGGGAAATGCCCGGCAGTGCCAGCAGCGGCCAGATTAATGCTCGTGGCCAGCGGGGTAAGTGTTCGCTAATACTGGTGCCCATAAACAGCGAACCTTTGGCCAGCGCATGGTGGGCAGCAAACAGTACCACCCCCGGCCACAGCAGCGGCCATACCGCGGGGGCGACCAAGCCCGTCGCCACCAGCGCCGTCATCATGCCCATCTGGCTGATACTGGAGTAGGCTAAAACGGCTTTAGGGTGGCGCTGGAACACGCCATACAGCGCGGCGCCGAAGGCTGCCGCCAACCCGGCCACCAGAATAACCTGACCCAACTGGGTCAATGATGCTGAAATGCCTTCTTCGCCTAACGGCAATACGCTAATCCACCCCAGCAGGCCCGCCTTAATCATCGCCCCGCTAAGCACCGCGCTAGCGGGGGCAGGGGCCGCCGGGTGCGCCAGGGGAAGCCATACGTGTAAACCAATGACACCGGCTTTCACGCCCAAGCCCAAGCACAGCAAGGCGGCCATCCATGCGCCGTGCTCGGCGGTCAGGATGCTTTCACGCACGCCTTGCAGTGTTAGCGTGTCGGCCTCCCCGGCAGACCATAGAAAACCGCCTAGAATGAGCCCTTCACCCACCACGGCTAAAATCAAATAAGCCCTGGCCCCTAGCCGAGCCTCCTCTGTCCCGGTATGCACCACCAGGGCATAAGCGGCGAAGGTCATCAACGCAAAACCGAGATAGAAGCTGGCGATATCCTGGGCAATAATCAGCAACACGTTACCCAACAGGGTCAGCGGCCAAAGCAGCGCTAAACGCATCAAACGTCGCTGGGCGGCTTGATCACCGGCCTGGGCTTGCGCCTGCTCTGCCGCAAAGTAGCCTCTGGCGTGTAAGGCCGCCACACTCCACAAAAGAGCCGTAAACGCCAGCCAAGGGCGGCTTAGCGCGTTTAGCTCCCATTCACCGCCTAGCATCCAGGCATCGATGGTCCACTGGGCTTCGCCGCCGTAGGCCAGCAACAGCGCTGGCCAAGCGGCGCTTAGCCAACGTACAGAAAAATAGTCACGCCGTGCGCTTGGGGTGCGGTAGGTCTGCCATATCACCACCCCAGCGACCCCCAGCGGCCACAACAGTGACAGTGCCAGCAGCAGCGTCATCATGGCAGGTACTCCCCAGTGGCGACGCGGGTCGCCCAATCCAGCGGGCTAAACGGCATTCCCGCCAACAGCCCCGCACCAAGGCTCGCCAGAGCGGTAAACACCATGGGCCAAAGTAGCCAGCCGTGGGTTTCTAAGCGGCCTAAGCGCTGCTCTTTGGGCCACTGACCTTGTCCATGCGCAGGCCCTAAACGGAACCAGAGGCGGTGAACAATAGGCAGAAAATACATCGCGTTGAGCGTACTGCTGACGACGAGCACGACCACCACCCAATACATCTCAGCGCGAATAGCACCGATCCCCAGGTACCATTTAGTGATAAACCCGGCCACCGGTGGTAGCCCAATCATGCCCAAAGCGCCGACGGTAAAGGCAATGCTGGTCAACGGCATACGCTTACCCGCGCCGTCCATTTCATCGATGCGATGAATGCCCAACTCCTCAGCGTAGTTGCCTGCACAGAAGAACAGCGTCACCTTCATTAAGCCTTGATGGAGCAAATGCGCCAGCGCGCCAATAGTACCAAAAGGACCAAACAGGCCAATACCCAGAATGATGTAAGAGACTTGGCTAACGGTGGAAAACGCTAACAGCGGCTTGAGTTCCTCTTGTGCGAGGGCACGCAACGAGCCATAAATAATCGTAATAGACGCCGCGACGGCCAGTGCCGAGATGACACCTAACTCAATGCTCAGCTGAATACCGAATAAATCGTACACCACTCGCAAGATACCGAAGGCACCGGCCTTCACCACGGCCACCGCATGCAGCAGCGCACTCACCGGCGCGGGCGCTACCATTGCGCGGGGCAGCCACCCATGCAGCGGTACCATGGCCGCTTTGACTGCCAGCCCACCGACTAGCAGGGCGAATATCAGCGTTAGCAGGCCACGGTGATCGTTAAGATAATCGCCTAAACCCTCTTCGGATGAGAAGGATTGGTCGCCGGTCAGGTAGTGCAGCAACACGGCGCCCAGCAGCAGCACCACGCCAGCGCTTAACGTATAGCGCAAATACACACGCCCCGCGTTGAGCGCTTGCTGGGTACCGTTGTGAACCACCAAGGGGTAGGTGGAGAGCGTCAACATTTCGTAGAAAATCAGGAAGGTGAATAGGTTATCGGCCAACGCAATACCTATCGTGCTGGCGACACATAGGCTGAAGAAGCCGAAAAACCGCTTTCTATTGGCCGAGCCTTCCAGGTAGCCGATCGCATAAATCGTGGTGCACAGCCAGAGCAGTGACGATAACCCGGCGAACATCACCCCTAGCGCGTCGGCCCGCAGTACGAAATCAACCCCACCCACGACTTGAAAGCTGAAAATATCTTCGCGACCGGCGGACACCCGTCCCACCATCAGCATCACAAGGATGACTTTAATCACCGCCGCCAGTAAGTTAACGATGGTGCGCGGCCGCCGCGCGTCTTCAGGTAACGAAAAAATGATGACGACCACCAGCAGCGAGGTGGCTAAGGTGGTGACCGGCAACCACGTGGCATTCATACCCCACCTCCACGCATTAGCGCTAAGGGAAAGTGGGCCAACAAGCCCAGTGCAAACGCCGTTAAAGCGAGAGCCAACGCAATCAAATCCATGCCCGGCGCCAGCGGTTGGTAATGATGGCGCGGCGCCGAATCGTCAAACGAGTAGCGAAACATGCGAAACACATAGGCCGCAGTTAGCAGCGTGCCGACTAACAGCGCCGCCACGGCCCACCACTGCTGGGAAATCAGCATCGCCTCTAGTAACAACCACTTGGCAGTAAAACCGGAGCTAGGCGGCAAGCCCATTAGCGTCACTGAGGCAACGCCAAATATTAACAGCGAGAGCGGCAAGCGACGGCTGGTGCCCGCCAAGCCTTTGAGCGTGCTCTCCCCGGTCGCAAAGATTAAGTTACCGGCAGCCATGAACATTGCCGCTTTGGCAAAGGCATGGCCGAGCAACTGCAGCCAAAAGCCCTCCCAGGCTAAGGCACGGGGTAGCGGTGCAATATCCGGCCCCAAAAGCAGCGGAAAGACCACCATCAAATAACCCAGCTGGGCCACCGTTGAGGACGCCACCAAGGTTTTCAATGAGTCGGTGCGCCACGCCAATAGCCCGCCCCACACAATCGCCAGCATGCCCAGCCAGGCAATGACCCGCGGGGCGTAAAACGTACCGGGCAGCAGAATGCTCCACAGCTGCAGCAGCATAAACAGCGACGCCTTGATGACCAGCGCGGCATGCAGCGCGCTAACCGGGGTCCAGGCACTGCCATGTACCGGCGACAACCACCCATGCATGGGGAACAGCGCAGCTTTTAAGGCCAGTCCGGCGCCCATCAGTGCAGCGGCAATCCACGCCACCGGCCCAGGTTCGACCACTGCCGCCAGGCCCTGCAGGTCCAGCCGCCCCCACTGCCCCAAAATTAGCGCCACTCCTAGCAGGTAAGCCAGCGACCCCACCAACGCCAGCAGCAAATAGCGCATGCCCGCCACCAGCGCCGCGACCTTTCCCGATAGCAACAGCATACCCACCGCTGACAGCCCCATCAGTTCAAGCGCCACGTAGAGCGTTAGTAAATCGCTGGCGAGCCAGATCAATGAGAGCGCGCTGAGCAGCACGCCCATCAACGGCCACAGCCAGCGCGACAGCGGTTGTGGCTCGCCTAAACGCAACGAGCCAGGAGTGTAAAGCGCGGCGGCAACGCCAATCCACTGGGTGGTTAGCAGCAACAGCACGCTGAGCCCGCTTAAACGCAGCGATAGGCTGACGCCTGCCACCTCCCACTGCCAACGCAGCAGTCCTGCCTGGTCATAAGCAGATAACAATACCCACCCAGACACCAATACCGGCAGGCTGGCCAACGCCACAGGCCACATCCGTTGAGGCGGAAAAAGTGCCGCCAGCATGCCCAGCAGTAGCGGCAAGCCAAGCGCGGCTGACAGCGCCCAATGCGTGCTGACAAGCGGCGTAAAGGTGCTCTCAAATAGCCCAAAACGCCAGATCATGTAGCGTTCTCCTTGGGGTTGCCATCACGCAAGGCATCGACGCCCTCCAGATGCAGCAGCTGCCTAATCAGCAAGGCGCCTAGCATCGAGCCTAACCATGCAATGCATAGCCCAACGGTAATCAACGCTTGAGCAGTTGCCGAGGTGCCCGCCACGCCAGCCAATAGCATAAACACCCCGGAGCCGAGAATATTGAAGGCTAGCAAACGGCGCAGTACATGACGGTGTAACGCAAAGGCGCCCAGCGCGCTGGCGGTAATCATGACCCCTGCCAACAGCAGCGGCTGCTCATCGGGTGAATAAACCATGTCAGTGATCACATAGCGGATCGCCGCGCCAACCATCACAAACCAAGCCAGCGCCAGCAACAGACGTGCGAACGCCCGCGTCCAAGGCTCGTTAAAGCTATCGCGTTCTAGAGGAGAGGAAACGCCGGGAAAGAATCGGCCCAGGGCATAAAAAAAGCAAAGCCCGGTGAGTACCGCCCCCAGCAACAGTTCAACGGCGGCTAGCCAGGGCGCACCTAGCTGCCACCAGGCCAATGTCATGGCCAGGGCAAAGGCCACGAAGAAACAGCAAGCGCGTACTAAGTGGCGATCAAACAGGCAGGCCAGCGCCACGACGGTTAAGCCGAGCGCTAACAGCGTTTCTAGAGCATCAAAGGAGGCTATCATTCGTTTTCGCTACATCCTTGCATCGGGCACGAATAGGCATTGACTGTGCCTGCCTTTTACCTACTTGTCGACGCGGCCTTTAGGCTAAACGAGCGCTCAACCACTTACCAATATCGTTTACCTGCTGAGGGCATAGCGCGTGGGCCATGGGATATTGGCGATAGTTGACCGCAAAGCCCATCTCTTTTAAGCGATCTGCGCCGCTGCGCCCCAGGCTTTCCGGCACAATCGGATCAAAGTTGCCGTGCTGCACTTCGATAGGAATCTGACGATTGGCTTCCGCAAGGTCGATATTGTCGGCGGTGGCAAAGTAGGTCGACATCGCCAACAAGCCGCCCAGCGGCGCGGGGAACGTCAACGCGGCGTGGTAGGCAACCGCGCCCCCTTGGGAAAAGCCTGCGACAATGATCCGCTGGCTGTCGATGCCTTGATCAATCTGCTCTTGAATCAGGGCCTGAATGCGCTCGGCCGATTGCTTGAGCTGGCGCTCATCGACCCGACGCCCCAGATCCATCGCAAGAATATCGTACCAAGCGGGCATCACCATGCCGGCATTAATCGTCACTGGCAGGCGTGGCGCATGGGGCATGATAAAGCGTACGTGGGAATCTTTAGGCAGCGCTAACGCGGGCACCAAGGGTTCAAAATCGTGCCCATCCGCACCTAAGCCATGAATAATAAACACACAGGCATCGGCGGGTTGACCATCTTTGGGCTCAATAATCAGTTCGCCAGGAGCAGTCATGAAATCCAGTTCCTTATCTGAAAAGCGCCACACTAGCGCAATCCTGCGTTAACCGCGAGTGATTGAGCGCTTAAAATGGCCACACTAGCGGTATCAACACCAATGCTATGGCACCGGTCAGCACATTCAAACCACACCCCAAGCGCAGAAAATCGCTGACCTTATAGCCACCCGGGCCATATACCATTAGGTTGGTTTGGTAGCCTATCGGTGTTAAAAAACTGGCCGAGGCGGCAAACATGACGGCCACCACATAAGGCATCGGGCTCACCCCCAAGCTTTCCGCAGCACTCATTACCACCGGGAAGATAATCACCGCCGCCGCGTTATTAGTCACAAGCTCCGTGAGCAGGGCGACGACAACATAAGTACCTATGAGTAGCAGCAGCGGATTACCCGCCACTAAGGTTAGCAATCCCCCGCTAATGACGTCAGCCGCGCCAGAGCTTTGCAGCGCCGCACCTACGCCAAATGAGGCGGCAATGGTGAGTAACACTTGCGTATCCAAGCCACGCTTAGCAGCGCCCACTGAACAGCAACCACTGAGTAGCGCCAACGCAGCTCCCAGCATGGCAGCGTTAAGCATACTGATCACATCCAAGGCTGCGAGCAGCACGGCACCCAACAAAATGCCCCACGCCAACGGAGCTTTTTCATGTACCGGCCGCGCCGCACCATTGAGCTCGCTAATCAGCAGAAAATCCCGCGACTGACGGTGGCGCTCGATAAACGGCGGCCGCGCTTCGAGTAACAGCACATCAGCGGACTGCAGGCGCACCTGACCAAGGTTGCCCTTTACGCGTTCGCCACCCCGGCAGATCGCCAATACAGCCGCGCCATAAAGCGTTCTAAAGCGGCCATCGCGAATACGCTGGCCAATAAACTGGCACTGATTTGAGACCACCGCCTCTACCAAGCGGCGCTCTTTGAACTCTTTCTCCAAACTCGACGTGTCGTCTCGGGAGGGAATTAAGCCACGAATTTGCTGCAACTCCACCGCCGCATCAGAGGTACCTGCAAACACCAGCCGATCGCCACCTTTAAGCTGCTCGCCGGGCCCAACGACGCTGACCACGTTGCCTGCGCGCTCAATTTCAACCAGAAACAATTCCTGCAGATGGCGTAGTCCCGCCTCTTCAACGGTACGATCCACCAGCACTCCTGCCGGGTCGACCTCCATTTCGATAGTGAACTCGCGTGGGTTGGCAAACGCATTGGCCAGACCCTCCCTAGCAGGCAACAAACGCGGCCCCAACAGGACTAGATAAGCAAGTCCTGCGATTGCCACGGGGACACCTACCCAGGCCAAATCCAAAAGGCCCATACCAAGATCAGGGTAGCGCTCCAGCAGCAGTCCATGTACTACCAAGTTGGTGCTGGTACCAAATAGCGTAATGGTGCCGCCTAGGATAGAGGCAAAACTAAGCGGCATCAGCAGCCGCTGGGGAGACAAGCGCAGCCGACGGCTCCAGCTCATGACCGCAGGGATATAGGTAGCGACAACCGGCGTATTATTGACAAAGCCGCTAAGCGTAGCCACCGGTAGCAGCAGACGAACCAACGCGCCTCGCTCGCTTTTTGGCCGTTTGAGCACATAGCGAATAATCAGATCGATACCGCCAGTTTCGCGAATGCTGGCCACCAGTACGTACATAAACGCCACGGTAAACAGACCGCTATTGGAGAACCCACCCAGCGCTTGTTGTGGGTCAATCACGCCCAGCGTCATCAGGCCTATCACCGCACCCAGCAGAATAATATCCGGCCCCAGGCGTGAAAACGCCATCAGCGGGAAAATGGTCAGTACCACGCCCACTGCTATCCAAGCATCCAGCGACATTACTAATGCATCCCTAATCAATGATCAGGCGCTATTGTGATGCCATTGGCATATTCTAAAAAGTTATTTTTAGAAACACTTAAAGATCAAAAAGGAATATAGGGATGTGAGGCAAGCACTGAGTGCCAAGTCTGATCGTATAAACGCAGAAAACCCCGCACTTGGCGGGGTTTCCTGGTCAATCAACGCTAAAACTAAGCGTTAATTGCTAACAGCTAAGTAAAAGAATTAACTTTCTACTTTGATGTTAGAAGCCTGAAGGCCTTTTTTACCCTGGGTGACGTCGAAGGAAACCTTCTGGCCGTCTTGCAGAGATTTGAAGCCTTCAGCTTGAATTTCAGAGAAATGCGCGAACAGGTCGTCGCCATTATCGTCAGGAGAAATAAAGCCGAAACCTTTAGTGTCGTTAAACCACTTAACTGTACCAGTTGCCATGATCGAAATCCTCGATATTGCTAATTAAAACCGGGAAATACCCGAATTGCAGTGGGTAAAACAAGAGACTTTCACCAGATTTAACGCTAGAGGCGCTTCTAAATACTGCTGACAACGTTCGACTTGCTAACCGACTGAACATATTTTGCGCTTAACTACCCCATCACGTCAACACCCCCATAAAACGCTGACTAACAACGCTTGCGCTTAGGCGCGCTCCAACGCCTGACTGCCTTCTGCCAGTATCCAACCCGCCGCTTTCTCCGCGATCATCAAGGTGGGTGAGTTGGTATTGCCGCTGGTAATAGTTGGCATAACACTCGCATCGGCGACTCTTAGCCCCATGATGCCGCGCACGCGTAGCCGTGCATCGACCACGGCCATAGCGTCATCTTCGCGGCCCATGCGCGCGGTGCCAACGGGGTGAAAAATCGTCGTGCCGATATCACCGGCCAGCCGCGCTAGCTCGTCGTCGCTCTGGTACTCAAGGCCTGGCTTTACCTCTTCCGGCGCGTATTTCGCAAACGCCGGCTGCTCGGCGATGCGCCGCGTCACTCGCAGAGAATCTGCCGCCACCTTGCGATCTTCGGGCGTACTTAAATAGTTGGGTGAAATTGCCGGCGCTTGACGTGGGTCGCTGCTTTTAAGCCGCACCGTGCCGCGGCTGGTGGGGTTGAGGTTGCATACGCTGGCGGTAATTGCCGGGTACGGATGCAACGGCTGACCAAAGGCTTCCAGGCTTAGCGGCTGCACGTGGTACTGAATATTGGGATGCAGCAGGTCCTGCGTACTGCGCGTAAAAGCGCCCAGCTGTGAGGGGGCCATACTCATCGGCCCTGAGCGTTTGAGCAGGTACTCCAGCCCTATTCCCGCTTTCCCCCAAAGCGTGCTGGCCATGGCATTGAGGGTTTTGCCATGGGTGATTTTATACACCGAGCGAATCTGCAAGTGATCCTGCAGGTTTTCGCCCACGCCGGGCAGGTCGTGGACGACCTCAACGCCGTGTTCGCGTAGCAGCTCACCCGGCCCAACACCGGAAAGTTGCAACAAGTGCGGCGTACCGATAGCCCCGCTACAAAGCACTACTTCTGCGCTAACCCCCTCCTTCTTACTCAACACAGCGCGTTGGACGTTACCTCCGCGCTCTAGCTCAACGCCCGTGCAGCGTGGTGTGCCCGCCTGCACCTCAAAAAGTAGCCGATTGACCTGAGTGGAGTGCCATAGCGTTAAGTTGTCGCGCTTGAGCGCGGGGCGCAAAAATGCCTTAGCGGTATTCCAGCGCCAACCTGAGCGCTGGTTGACTTCAAAATAGGCCACGCCCTCATTGCAGCCACGATTAAAATCATCGCTGCGCGGTATGCCCGCCTGCACGGCGGCTTCGGCGAAATCATCCAACACCTGCCACTTAAGGCGCTGCTTTTCGATTCGCCATTCGCCACCGTGGCCGTGAAAATCCCGGTGTTTTGCGTCTGCATCCCCGCCCTTATCCAAGCGGTAATGGTCTTCGTGTTTGATAAAGTCAGGCAGGCAGTTCTCCCAGCGCCAAGCGTCGTCGCCGGTGATTTTTGCCCAGTGATCATAGTCCCGCGCTTGCCCGCGCATATAAATCATGCCGTTGATACTGGAGCAGCCGCCCAGGGTTTTCCCGCGCGGGTAAATCAGCGAACGACCGTTAAGCCCTTTATCAGGCTCGGTGCGAAACAGCCAGTCGGTACGCGGGTTATTAATGCAGTAGAGGTAACCCACTGGGATATGGATCCAGTGGTAGTTGTCGCGGCCGCCCGCTTCTATCAACAGCACCTTATGCTTGGGGTTGGCGCTGAGTCGATTGGCCAGCAGGCACCCAGCGGTGCCCGCACCTACCACGATATAATCAAATGCCAAGCTAGCTGATGACACTGACTGTTTTTGTACTTGTTGTGAATGCTGCTGAATCATGTGCGAGATCTCCGCGGGTACTTATGCCGTGGGCAACACAAACTTGCCACACCAGGCCGTCAACAAGCTGAACCCATCGCCACTAATAGACTCATACATTTATGAATAGACCTATTAATGGCTCAGTACCGTTTTAAACCACTTACGGCCTGCTTGCCATGCCTTCAGGAGCTTAGCTTAATGGCATATTTTAACCGTTTCAGCGCCCTACCCCGCGTTAGCCCCTTATCGCTATTTATCATGGCAACGGCTGCCGGCCTACTGACCAGCTCTCCGTTGCAGGCGCAAACTAACGCCAAGGCAACCTTTGCAGGTGGCTGCTTTTGGTGCATGGAGCCGCCCTACGACAAACAGCCTGGGGTCAGTGCCACCATTTCCGGCTATATCGGCGGTGAGCTTGAGAATCCGTCCTACGAAGAAATCTCTCAAGGCGGCACGGGCCACGCTGAAGTCGTTCAGGTTGAGTACGATTCAGAGCAGATTAATTACCAGCAGTTGCTAGACATCTTCTGGCGCAATATCGACCCTTTCGCGGTAGACCGCCAGTTCTGCGATGTGGGCGATCAATACCGCTCGGCGATCTTCTATCATGACGAGGAGCAGCGAGAGCTTGCCGAAGCGTCGAAAGCCGAAATGGAAGCGCGCTTCGACCAGGATATCGCTACCCAAATAGTTCCAGCGACCACCTTCTGGCGGGCTGAGGAGTATCACCAGAACTATTACCAAAAGAACCCCGTGCGCTATAAGTTCTATCGCTTCAGCTGTGGCCGTGATGATCGCCTGGAAGAAGTGTGGGGCGAAGAAGCTGGCGGACCGACTTTTGATTAGCAAAGCCAATTTTAGCAATGGTTGATGGAACTCCTCGGCTGAGCCATGGCCGGATGATTTACATTTCCATTATGCAAAGCCGCCATTTTTGTACTAGAGTACTCCCAAGCAAGAAATAGACCGGTCGTCTAAACGTCTGGGAGCTGGACGTTTTGACCAATATTATGTTGATCTAAAGATAGGAGATCTTATGAGCAATAGCATCACGACAATTAATCCCACCAACGGTGAAACACTCGAAACCTACGCGTTAATGAGCAGCGCGGAAGCGAAGCAAGTAGTCGATGACTGCTACGCAGCCTTCCTCGATTGGCGCCTCGAACCGCTGGAAAGTCGTGCTAAAACGGTCAAAGCGATTGGTCAAGCCATGCAGGATCGCAAAGAAGAGCTTGCCGACATGATGGTCACGGAGATGGGCAAACTCCCTGAGGAAGCGCGTCAGGAAGTTGACCTCTGTACGGCGATCTGTGACTACACTGCTGAACATGGGCCCACCAAGCTAGCCGATGAAGAGCGTCAGCCCGGTAATGGCGAACGCGGTATTATTAGCTATTCACCCATGGGTGTGATCTACGGCATTCAGCCCTGGAACTTCCCGGCTTATCAGGTAGTACGCTACTCAATCGCCAATATCATGGCGGGTAACGGCGTACTGCTTAAGCACGCTGAAAACGTCACCGGCAGCGGCCTGCTGCTGGAAAAGATCTACCGCGAAGCAGGCCTTCCGGGGAACGTTTTCCGCACGCTGGTCATTTCTCATGACGTTTCTGACGAAATGATCGCTCACTCGGCAGTGCGAGGCGTGACGTTAACGGGTAGCGACGGTGCGGGCCGTAAAGTGGCCGTTAAAGCCGCTGAGAATCTGAAAAAGACAGTACTTGAGCTGGGCTCTAACGATGCTTTCTTGGTGCTAGACGATGCTGACTTAGACGTGGCGGTCGACACCTGCGTATTGGGGCGTGTCTTCAACGGCGGTCAGACCTGCGTTGCCGCCAAGCGCTTTATAGTGACTGAGAAAAACTACGAGACGTTTAAAGAGCGCTATGTGGCTCGTATGCAAGCGCTCAAGGCTGGCGACCCGACCCAGGAAGGTAGCGACCTTGGCCCCATGGCGCGTGTTGACCTGCGCGATGGCCTCCATGAGCAAGTGGAAGAAAGTGTGCGTAAGGGCGCGAAAATCCTCTGCGGCGGTGAAAAACCAGCCGGCAAAGGCGCTTTCTACCCAGTCACCGTACTGGATAACGTCACCCCCGGTCAGCCTGCTTACGATGACGAGCTATTTGGCCCGGTAGCGGCGCTGATTCGTGCCAAGGATGACGAAGACGCCATGCGTATTGCCAACGACAGCCGTTATGGTTTGGGCGGCGGCATCATCTCTAAAGATGTCAAGCGCGCCACCGAACTTGCCAGCAAGTACTTTGACACCGGCATGGTATTTATCAATGGCTTCGGCGTTGCTACTCCGGAAATGCCGTTTGGCGGGGTTAAGAACTCCGGTTACGGACGCGAACACGGCGGATTTGGCATGCTCGAGTTCGTCAACGTTAAATCGGTGATTGTGGTTAAAGAGTAAGGCAGCAAACACTCACAATAGACAGTGAGCAGTGATTAATAAGCTGTAAAAAATAACGCCGTAGGCCCTTATAACCAAGGCTTACGGCGTTTTTATGCAACGGTAGTTACCGTATTCTACTGCGAACTCATTCGGGACGTTCGACGCTGCCATAACTTCAGCGCTAGCGCCATGATCACCCAGGTCACCAGTGCGGCAATAACATCGTCCAATACGATTCCAAAGCCACCATGAACATACTCCGCCAAATGAATAGGCGGTGGTTTCAGCCCATCAAAAAAGCGGTAAACAACGAACGCCAATGCCATTACCAGTGGGTTGCGCGCGGCGGTTAACCCAATGACCGCTAGCGGAAACGCCACGTACTCATCGACCACGATGCTGCCATGATCCAGTCCTGCGTCCCCTAAGCCTACATAACGTCTAACCGCTACGTGACAAACCGGCACCGCCAGCACCAACAGAACCGCCATGATGGTGCCCTGCTGAACCAGCGGGCGGCTCAACAGCCACCACGCCAACGGTATACCTAGCAGCGAACCAAAGGTACCCGGCGCCATTGGCGCTAGTCCCAGCCCAAAGCCGGTAGCTAGCCAAAAATTAATCGTTTCCAGCATTAACCTGCCTGCTGCGCTTGGCGCTCAAGCTCAGTGGTCATCTCGTTGGATAAGTTGAGGGCATTGCCCAACTGATCAAGCCAAGCACGCTCCATGGGGTTTTGCTCATCGGTCACGGCCACGCTGATCAGATACATCTCGCGGGCCGCTTGAGGAGAGTCTGCTTCGCGGGCCAGTGCCTGGGCATCGAGCGGTGCTTTTAGCTGCTGCTCTACCCAGCGATGCATCTCTTGGTCAGCGCCTAGGGCGTCGATTTGTTCGGTGATCAGCGCCTGCTCTTGCTCGTCAATATGGCCATCGGCACGGGCGGCCATGATCATTGCTTGCAACAATTCAAGGCTGCGGCGCTCCTGGTATTCACCGCTCAGTGCGTCAACCGACTCACCCTCTGAGGTATTCGGGGCAGCACTTTGTTGGCGATTGGCATCTTTACCCGCCTGGGAGCTCTGCCAAGCTTTCCATGCCAGCACGCCGACGCCAGCAATAGCGCCATATTTAAGCGCTTTGCCGCCCATTTTCCGGCCGCGCTTGGAACCCACTAATAGGCCCATGGCGCCGCCACCCAGCAGGCTTTTCATATCAAAGCCGCTAGAGCCACTGCCTTGCTGGGCACCTTGGCTGGTAGCGTTATTGCTTCCACCCAGCTGGCGGGAAAGACCGTCCAGCATGCCTTTTACGTCCACGCCGCTGCCTTTTTGGCTACCACCGGCTTGCTGCATAAGCTGCTGTAAAATTTTACTTGCGTTCATCCTTGGTACTCCTCTTCTTACTAGCGTCTAGTTACGGTGCCATTATCCCTTTTGCGTCTATGCCTTTCACGTCAACGGTACTGCCCTGACGGCTGGCGCGCACTTCTAAACGGACTGGCATTTGCTCTTTGAGTTCGCTGACGTGAGAAATAATCCCAATCATTCGCCCGCCCATTTGCAGCTCGCTAAGCATGGCGATAGCTTGGTCCAGGGCATCCTGATCGAGACTGCCGAAGCCTTCATCGATAAACAACGTATCTAGAGTAATGCCACCCGCGTAGGCCTGCACTACATCCGAAAGGCCCAGCGCCAGCGCCAGTGCTGCCATAAACGACTCACCGCCGGAAAGCGTCGCGACCGGGCGGTTTTTGCCGGTGTAGGTATCGGCCACATCAAGCTCCAAGCCCGAGGCTTTATTGCCCTTAGACGGATCCTCCCGACGCACTAGCTGATAGCGCCCACGGCTCATGCGCACCAGCCGCTCTGAGGCTTGAATCAGCACGTCGTCCAGCAACACACCCAGCACAAAGCGCTGCAGGCTAATCCGGTGCCCGGTGCGGCCATTAGCAACCTCGCTGAGCGTGCCCCAAAGCTGGTACTGGGCTTCAAGCTCGGCCTGGGCGGCGTGGGCAGTGGTGAGCTTTTGGCGAATAGCGTGTAGCGTTTTTAACCGCCCATCTAGCCCCCGCCACGTCTCTAACTGGGCATTTTCTTCTGCTTGTGTGTCCTCGACCTGGTTATGGAAAGCGGCAAGATCGGGCGGCGTTTTTTCCGCAAGCTGAGTTTGGTAATTTTGCAGCGCGCCCTCAAGCTCGGCCAGGCGGCGCTGGTACACCTCTATCTGCTGGGTAAGGTCTTGTTGCTGGGAGTCGTCCAACTGGGCCGCCTGAAACGCCGCCTCATCGTCGAAGGGGCTCGACTGCAACGCTGTTTGCCACTCGGCTTGGGCCTTTTGGAGCGATTGTTCGCTGCGTTCGATTCGTTCGTTCGCCCCGCGTAGCTGCTCTTCCGCCCGCGCCAGCTGAGTTTGGCTATTCGACAGTGACTGCTGAGCGCCTTCCCAGGCTTTTTCAATCTGCGCGATCTGGCGTTCCAGCTCAGCAAGCGTTTGACGCATAGCCTCTGGGTCGCGGGCATCATCAGGCAACGTTTGGCTCAGCTGGTCGCGCTGGCTCTCTAGGCGAAGGGCGTCTTCTTTGGCCTTTTCAACCGCGGGTTGCTGAGTTTTAAGCCGCTTATCCAGTGTCGCCCATTCGCGCCGCAGTGCATCGCGGGCAGCGGTTTGCTGGCTAATCTCGTGCTCAACGCTTTGCTGGCGCTGCACTTGGCGGCGCAAGCCTTCGCAGGCGTTCTGCAGCTCGCTTAGCGGCTGGGTCGCCCATTCGCCCAACTGCTGCCCGAGGCGCTGCACCTGCTCTGCGTTGTACTCAATCTGTTGGGCAAGCTTCTGCTGCTGGTGCTCAGCTGCTTGTCGCGCTTGACGGGCTTTTTCTAACGCTGAGCGGGCTTCCTCAACCTGCGCCTGGGTGACCACCTCGGCACTACTTACCGCTGGGGCGGGATGCGCCAGGCTGCCGCACACCGGGCAAGGGGCATCTTGCTCAAGCGTCAGCGCTAACAGCGCCGCCTGACTCTGATGCCAGCGCATCTCCTGCTCAGTGGCGTGGCGTTGCGCCTGTTCTGCAGCTTCTTGATCGCGACGCAGCGCTTGCGTTGCCTGCTGTTGTCGGCTATCAAGCTCGCGCTTGTGTTGGCTTAGAGCATCCAGTTCTTGGCGCTGGTTAAGCAGACTTTTATGACGGCTGAGTTCAGCGGGGGCGCTGGCCAGCTGCTGAAACTCTGTTTGTAAGCGCTCCAAAGTAACGCCGATGGCTTCACCCTGTTGGCGAATGCGTTCTAACTGTTGCTCATCACGCTTGAACGCCTCGTCGGCTTGTTGCCAGGTGGCCTGCGCCGTTTGAAAACGCGCCTGTAACTCGCTTAGCTGTTGGCCTTGTTGAATAAACTCGCTTAGCTGGCGATGCCGTTCACGCAGCGCGGGAACTTGCCCTTGGCGCTCCCGGGCCGCTTCCCAGCTTTGCTGCGCTTGTTCGGCATTTGCGCGCTGGGTTGTTAACGCAGCTTGCGCCTGTTGGTGCTCGGTTTGGGCGGTGGATAATGCCTGCCGTGCTTGCGCGAGCGCAGCGCTCTGGGGTCGCAGCGCCTGGGCGTGATCATTTTGCGCTAGGCGAGCCTTTTTGTTGTCTATTTGAGCGTGCTGCTCTAAATGGCGGGCTTTATCCGCGGCTAGCGTGTCGCGAGCCTGAAACTGGCGCTGCAGTGCCAGTGCCTCATCGCGTTGTTTTTCGGCGCTACGCCGCCGCTGCTGGGCGGTTTCAAAGCCTTGGCGCGCTTGCTCCACCTGGGGTGTCAGGGCTTCAAGCTCTTGCGCCAACGCGGCTTCGCTTTCCAACTCGCCACCGGCAAGAATGCCGCTGATATGCTGGCGATGATCGTTCACCGCCCGCTCGATTTGGTTGGCCTGAGTACGCAACCGCTCTTCGATACGCTGGAAAATCTGCGTTTGAAACAGCTGGGAAAAGATTTTTTCGCGGTCTTTTGAGTCTGCCATCAGCAGCTCACGAAATTGGCCCTGAGGGAGCACCATCACCTGGCGAAACTGGTCCGCGTTGAGCCCAATCAGGCTTTGCAGTTCAGCGGTTGCGTCAATGACGCTCTTAGCGACGAGACATTCACCCGTCTCACCTAACGCTGTCATTCGCCATAGCTGGGCTTCAGCGTTTTGGGTGGTGGTGCCTTCGCCGCGGGCCTTGGGGCGCTCCTGTTGGGGCACGCGGCGCACTCGGTAATCAACGCCGCGCAGGCGAAAATCCAGCGTGACGTCCGTTAGCAGCACGGCATCGGCCTGATCGCAGCGCATCTGAGAGCCCGTGCGTTCATCGCCCGTGGTCTGGCCGTAAAGGGCAAAGCAAATCGCATCGAGAATCGAGCTTTTACCCGCCCCGGTGGGGCCATTAATTAAAAACAGCGGGCTTTTGCCCAGCGCCGTGAAATCAATGGTTTCGCTGCCTGAAAAGGGCCCAAACGCCTGCATGGTAAGGGTTAACGGCGTCATTGCTGGACCTCTTCGCGCTGCAGTTGGTTAATTAACGCCGCCATGGTGCGAGCCTGCTCGTCGCTCATGGCCTCCCCGCTGGTTTGTTTGAAGAAGTCGCTAAACATATCCAGCGTATCAAAGCGTAGGCGATCACGGTCTAGCTGCTGAGTGCCACGAGCATCAAGCATGCCGGGCTTTTCCAGATGCAGCACGTTAGGGTAGACCTCGCGCAGCTTGCCCATGGGGTCAAGAATGGCGTGGCGATCCGTCAGCCGCACCAGTAGATAATCGTCGGCGTTGGGATCCGTTTTACCCTGCTCAATAAGCGCTGCTATCTCGCCCTCCAATACGCGCACTTCGCGATTGGGGATCAGCGGGATCTGCTCAATGCGTTGAACCCCGTCTGCCTCTAACTCCACCAGCGTCACACCTTTGCGCTGACTGGCTTCGGAAAAGCTGTACTTGAGCAACGAGCCGCTATAGCGAATATGCTCGCCGCCGCGGTACTGGGGGCCGTGCAGGTGCCCCAGCGCCACGTAGTCAAAGTTTTGCATGGGTTCCCAGGCGACGCTCTCAGCCCCGCCTAAGGTCAGCGGGCGTTCAGAGTCTGAAGCGCTACCGCCATCCACAAAGCAGTGGCTCATCAGCACGGTGGGCCGTTTTGGGTGGCGCTGCGTTTGGATGCGATCGACCAAATAGCGGTGGGCGCCGTCAAAATCGCGCACGTCCGCGTTAAGCTGGCTACGCACGTGTTCGGGGTCCGCGTAGGGGATGCCAAACACATCCACCTCAACCCCCTTAACCGTCAGCGTGACGGGGACTTCAAATGCGGCCAGATCGGAAAGAATATGCAGCCCGGCTTGGCGCAAGTGGCGCGCGCCAAAACGCAGCCGCTCAGCACCGTCGTGATTACCTGAGATCATAATCACCGGCAGCTTGCGCTCCTCGCAGAGCGCGTGCAGCACTTCGTCCAGCAGCGTTACCGCTGCCGCAGGGGGCACCGAGCGGTCGTAAATATCACCCGCGATCAGCACCGCATCGATGGCTTCGCGGTCGATGATCTCGATTAACTGGTTGAGCACGTGGCGCTGATCTTCCAACAGCGAGAGGTTATGAAACAGCCTGCCCAAGTGCCAGTCGGCGGTATGAAGTAGACGCATAACAAGCTCAACAAAAACAATGTGGCGCCATGATAACAACCTCCCCGCCAACAATCCCGCCGCAAAAAGCCCCGCTCAATGGCGGGGCTAGTTGTCTCAATAATCTCTTACTCTCGTCGCTAGCTCTCTAGCGACGGAAGGCGTCGGGATACGTGGTGAGATCAACCCCCCCACATGACCGGCAGCAGGAAGTACACCGCCGCCACGATCAGCAGCATAGCAATGATGTTGATCCAGAAGCCGGTGCGCACCATCTCAATGATTTTGATCTTACCGGTGGCAAAGATAATCGCATTAGGCGGCGTACCAACCGGCAGCATAAAGGCGCAGTTGGCGGCCATGGCCGCGGGCACCATCAGTACGAAGGGGTGGATATCCAGCGCCAGCGCCAGCGATGCCAACACCGGCAGAATCATCGTGGCCGTGGCGGTATTTGAGGTGATCTCTGTGAGGAAAAGCACCATTCCGGTCGCCAGAAGAATGACCAGCAGGAAGTTGACGCCTTCCAACACGCTCATCTGCCCACCGATCCATTCCGCCAGACCGGATGAGCCAAAGCCTGCGGCAATCGCTAAACCGCCGCCGAATAGCAGCAAAATCCCCCAAGGCACATCTTTGGCGATATCCCAGCCCAGCAGGCAGCCACCTTTGTTTTTGGAAGGAATTAAAAACAGTAGCAACGCAGCGACGATGGCGATCATGGTGTCGTTGATACCGGGAATATTAATGATCTGCCCCTGCCACAAAAACGACCGGGTAATCCACATAAAGGCCGCAAACAGGAAAACACCCAGCACCGCTTTTTCTTCAAAACTGGTGGTGCCTAAGGCGTCTTTCTCTTTGTTAATCAGCTCTCGCCCACCCGGTAGATGGCTAAATTTAACCGGAAAAAACACCCGCGTTAGCAGCAGCCAAGCGCTAAACAACAGCACGATGACCACAGGAAAGGCAAACACCATCCATCCGGCGAAGGAAATCTCAATGCCAAATAGCTCGTTGGCAATCGCGGCGAGAATGATATTCGGCGGGGTGCCAATTAGCGTGCCTAAACCACCAATGGTACCGCCGTAACCGATACCAAAAATCAGTGCTTTGCTGAATTTATCGATTTCGGCACTGTGATCGCCGTCACTTTTAGCCAGTTCCTGACTGACCTGGAAAACAATCGCCGTACCAATGGGCAGCATCATCATAACGGAGGCGGTGTTGGAGACCCACATTGATAAAAAGCCGGTCGCGGCCATAAAGCCAAACACGATACTGTTAATACTGGTGCCTAACACGGCGATAATCGACAACGCGATACGCTTGTGCAAATCCCACTTTTCCATCGCCAGGGCAATCATAAAACCGCCCAAGAACAGGAAAATAATCGGGTTGCCGTAAGCGGCGGTCACCGTACTACCATCCAGCGCGCCGGTAATCGGTAGCAGCACAATAGGCAGCAAAGAGGTCGCGGGAATCGGGATGGCTTCAGTAATCCACCACACCGCTACCCATAACGTAGTGGCCAGCACCATGCGCCCTTCAACGCTTAAGTCTTCCGGGTGAAAAAACAGCGCGACCAAGGCGAACAACAGCGGCCCAAGCAGCAAACCAATCTTCTGCGGCGTAGTGTAAGCAGGCGGTTTGGGCTCGCGAGGCTCTCGCTGTTGGGTTGCCGCCGCTGCATTGGCGGCACCACCGGTGGGCAGTGCGCACATTAATAAGTTTTTAGCTTGGTAATGGGAGCCCCATAGCTGGCCCCATGCCGTCATCAGGGTGGTTTTATCCATATAATTAGCGTCACTTACGGTGGTATGAACGATGAGGTATGAAGAGAGAGCGCATTGGCAGCAGCCCCCTACGTACAGTACTGGTACTCTTTTGGCGCCCTTTATTAACGGCTATCAGCCATTAGTCTAGCTATTTACCCATTATCACCACCAAAGTCTAACAACTTTAGTTGTAATTATTAACTGCATTTAAACACCAACGTAAAACACCTTGCGCGTCAGCTAACGCGCAACATTGCCAACTCATGATAAGGAGAATAGCGTGCTCGATCGCTGGACAATGCCGTTAACCCATCGCCCTCTCAAACAGCTCGCGCAGCCGCTGCATCGACACGGCACCTCCCCCGACCAAGTGACCCTAGGCGCTTTTTTGATCGGGATGACGGCACTACCGCTGTTGGCGTGGGAGCAGTATGGGCTTGCCCTAGTGGTGATTGTGCTAAACCGCCTGGGTGACGGCGTAGACGGCGCGCTGGCACGATTAGGTGGCCGCACCAGCGAGGCAGGCGGCTTTCTCGATATTGGTCTCGATTTTGTTTTCTACGCCGCCGTGGTGCTTGGCTTTGCACTGGCGAACCCTGAGCAGAATGCCCTTGCGGCTTGTGTGCTGCTGTTTGCCTTTGTCGGCACTGGCACGTCGTTCCTGGCCTTTGCCATTGCCGCTAAACAGCACGCAATAGAACGGCCTAACTTTCCCAACAAGGCGTTCTACTATTTAGAAGGCTTAACCGAAGGCACTGAAACCGTGCTGGCGCTGGTGATTTTCTGCCTATTGCCTGACCACTTCCCTACGCTGGCGACGTTATTTGCAATTGCTTGTCTGATTACGGTGGCTACGCGACTGTGGGGTGGCTACTGGACACTGCGCAGGCATATTACGGACGCCGATTAGTCGATCAAACCACTCTTTTTTGGTATTTGCTTCTCACTGACGGCTATATTAGTCTCAGCTTCGTACGCGTTCCGACGTACCTTTTCAAATTCAGGCGGTCTCTTAACGCAAACCGCCGTTCGCAGTCACAAGGAGCCGTGATATGCATAGCGAAACGCAAACCGACCTTTCCCAGGCGGGCCTTCACATTGCCATTCAAGATATCAAGGACGAGCTTTTCGATACCCCCGAGTGCGACTACGCCATCGCCCAACTGCTTACCCGCTGGGGCCAGGCTGGAAAAGCCGAGCAATTGCTGGATGAAATGCTGATGAAGTGGGGCACGTCGCCAGAAGTGCTTGCTTTAACCCAGCGCGGTTATACGGAGATGGTTGGCAGCAGTGAGCGACTGGCGGATAACGACGACACCATCCGCAAGCCACAAAAAACCGCTTCAGCGAGCCTCGGTATCGTGGCGGCCTGACCTAAAGGCTAAATCAGCAAGGCAACAAGCGTCATTGATCAATGCTCCTGCCCGCTTACTCGGCAGGGGCATTTTTATTGAATCAATTCAGCGTCTAATCGTTAGCCCTCCAATATAGCCATCTCATCGACTAAACGAATATCGGCGTAACGAAGGCAGGTCGTAGCTGATAGACTACCGCCCCTTTCAGGCGCGTTAGCGGCCAAGCACCGCCACGCCACCCACCTTTTACTACCTGAGAGTTGCGCAATGATCGCCACCGCTCGTACTGTTTTCCGGCCACTTCTACAGCTGGGCCTTATCTCACAGATTTTAATCGGTATCGTTGCCGGGGTAGTACTCGCACTTTTTACGCCGGAGATTGCTAGCGATGTGGCCCTACTAGGCCAGCTTTTTATTGCCGCTTTGCAGGCGGTAGCGCCTATTTTAGTGTTTGTACTGGTGGCCGCCGCGATCTCTGCTCATCAGAAAGGCCAACCCACCCACATTCGCCCAGTGCTGGTGCTTTACGTGGTGGGCACGTTAATCGCTGCGCTCATCGCGGTGGCGGCCAGCTTTCTATTCCCCACCGAACTGTCGTTGAATGCCGGCCAAGTTGATGGCACCCCGCCCGGCGATATTTTTAGCGTTCTGCGCGACCTGCTGTTGAACGCGGTGGCCAACCCGATTAGCGCACTGATGGAGGCGAACTTTATCGCTATTTTGGCCTGGGCTATCGGCCTGGGTTTGGCGCTGCGCCAAGCTGGCGATACCACCCGCCAAGCATTGAGCGATTTATCTGTAGCAGTCACGCGCATTGTGACACTGGTGATTCGTTTAGCGCCGCTAGGTATCTTTGGCTTGGTGGCAGGCACGCTGGCAGAGTCCGGCGTTGAGTCGCTGGTTAACTACGCCCAGCTGTTGGCAGTAATTGTGGGCTGCATGCTGTTTGTCGCGCTGGTGAGCAACCCGCTGCTGGTCTACTTCACCACCCGCCAGAACCCTTACCCGCTAGTGTTCGCCTGCCTGCGGGGTAGCGCGATTACCGCCTTTTTCACTCGTAGCTCGGCGGCGAACATTCCGGTCAACCTTGAGCTTTGCCGACGCTTAGAGCTCGACCCTGACACTTACTCCATTTCCATTCCGCTGGGTGCGACGATCAATATGTGCGGTGCGGCCATTACCATCACCGTGATTACTCTGGCGACCACCCATACGCTGGGCATTAGCGTTGATTTTGCCACGGCGCTGCTGCTGTGCGTGGTTTCAGCGCTGGCGGCCTGCGGCGTTTCCGGCGTGGCGGGCGGCTCACTGATGCTGATTCCCATGGCCGCCAACCTGTTCGGTATTCCAACGGAAGTGGCTATGCAGGCGGTGGCAATTGGCTTTGTGATTAGCGTGGTGCAGGACGCCACCGAAACCGCCCTCAACTCGTCTACCGACGTACTGTTCACGGCAGCGGCCTGCCGCTCCCACAAAGCGAACAGCTAGTTTCACCTGGGGAGTATTCCCCATGAGGCTTACTCCCCAGCGCGCCCAGAATCAACCGCTGGTTGGTTTGAGAAGACGTGTTAAGCGCTCACGTTCGCCTGCTTCATAGAAGCTCGGGTCATCGAATAGGTCGCGCTGGGTACCATCGGAGATCATTTCTAATGCCTCTGCACTACTTTGTACCATCGGTTCAAAATGAGCCGTATGGGTAATCAAGGCCGTTACGTGGCGGCGACGATAAAGGGCGTAACTCCCCAGCAGAGTAAACACGCAGGCGATATAGATCGGCAGGCCGTGGCCGCCCACTGCTGTCATCAGAGAGCCCGCCGCAATTGGTGCCACCGCGCAGCCAGCACCGTGCATCACCAACATATCCGCCGAGCCAGAAACAATTTCATCCGGGTGAAGCTGGTCGATCAACTGCGCCACCGCCAGGGGATAGAGTGAAAACGCCAGACCACCCCAGACAAAATACAGCCCCAGCAGTACTTCATGGCTGGGCGCGAAGGGCATGCCTACGGCGATCAGCGCGGCAAGAAATACCACCCAGGTCATGACTCTAGGGCGATCATGCTTATCGGAGAAGCGCCCGATGGGTATCTGCAGCAGCGCACCGCCAATAATCGCCACGCTCATCACCAGCCCGACCCCACCAATATCAAACCCTAGTTGAGTGGCGTACACCGGGGTCATCGACCAAAACGCGCCCATGGCAAGACCCGACAAAGCGGCGGAAGCCACCGCCAAGGGCGCAAAGCCTAACAACGCGCGCAGGCTACTTTTGGGTCGCTCGGGGATTTTTGGCTGAACGCGACGGGTCAGAGTAATCGGCAAAAGAGCCCAACTGATCAGAATGGCGATCACCACAAAGAGTAAAAAACCCTGCGGTGAAGAAAGCCGCAAGAGCTGCTGAGCCGTGGCCAAAGCGCCTAAGTTGACCACCATATAAACGGCAAAAATACGCCCCCGCTCATGGCTGGCGGCTTGGCTATTCAGCCAGCTCTCTATCACGGTAATCAGGGTAATAAACGACAGCCCATAGACCACCCGCAACGGTAGCCATACCCAGGGGTTGATAAACACAAGGTGCAGCAGCGCCACCGATGCACAAATAGACGCACAGAAGCCAAAGGTACGGATATGCCCCATGCGCCGAATTAATCGCCCGCTTACCCAGGTGCCGCAGATAAAGCCGACAAAATAGCCGGACATAATCATCCCCAACACTGCGCTGGAGAACCCTTCCCCTGTACCCCGCAAAGTTAGCAACGTATTCAGCAAGCCGTTGCCTAGCAGCAATAACGCCACACTGTATAGGATCGATTTAACCGGTTTAAGCATTGCCAATGAACGCATTGCATTTCCTCGCAGCAGCCAACCTAAAGGTCATGCATAAAGAGTGCCACTGAAAGCGCTTGTCACAATCATTGACAGGCTAACGTTCTTTATATAGAACGTTCTATAAAAGGAACGCGAGATGGCAAAATGGATAAGCTTTCACTCAACACCCTAGGCCAACACCTTCAAGCCCTTCGCCTTGAGCGGGGCTGGTCGCTGTCGCAGCTGGCCAATGACGCAGGGATTGCCAAATCTAACCTGTGCCGCCTTGAACAAGGCAACGGCAATCCAACCATCGATACCATTTGGCGGCTGGCGGTGCAGCTCAATGTGCCATTTGGCACCCTGGTAGCGCCCATCAGCGTGCCGCTGGGTGAAGATGGCGTCCAGGTTCGTTTAATTGATCAAGGCAAGGATTCTCCTCAGGTAGACGCCTACTGGATGCGCTGCGCACCGCATACATTGCGTCATGCTGAAGCCCATACACCCGGCACGCGTGAATCACTTACGCTGATTAGTGGCTGGCTGGAAGCGGGGCCAGAGGGCACCACCACCCAGCTCACCCCAGGCGATACCGTGACCTTCCCCGCCGACCAACCACACCTTTATCGCACTCAGGCAGCAGAGGCCACGTTGATAATGACCATCACCTATGGTGCAGAAGGCCAAACACCATGAGCCAGCTAGCCCACCACTCTCCCGTTCGTACCGCACTGCAGGGCGTGCGAGAAGCCATCCCACTATTGGGCGGCTACATTCCAGTGGCGCTGTCATTTGGCTTAGTCGCTACCCAGGCAGGCTTCAGCACGCTGGAGGCCACGGCTATTTCAGCGCTGATTTACGCCGGTGCTTCGCAATTTTTGTTTGTTGGTATGATCGCCACAGGTGCCCCGCTTTGGTTGGTGGTAGCGATGACGCTGCTGATTAACGTGCGCCATGTGGTGTACGGCCCTAACCTGGCGGGGCTACTGCCGCGCAGCCGCCACTGGCCCTGGTTAATGCACGGCCTCACCGACCAGGTGTTTGCGCTGGCCCTAACCCGGCTGCCCCAACTGCCTGAGGTAAAGCGTTTTAGCTGGTTTGTTGGTGCATCGCTGCTGGCCTGGGGCGCCTGGATAATCGGCACCGCGGTGGGGGCTACCGCTGGTGAGGCCTTTACCGCTCGCTGGCCGCTGCTGGGTGAGATTATGCCCTTCGCGCTGCCCGCGCTGTTTTTGACCATGGTGGCGCCGCGCTTTACCGACAAGCGCTGGGCAGTCGCCATGGGCTGCACCATTCTAGCGGCACTCTGTTTAACGCTGGTCGGCTGGAGCAACGTGGCGATTCCCCTAGCCGCCGCTTGCGGGGCACTGTGCTTCTATACGGTGAAATTCCAAACGAGGAGGCGTAACTCATGAGCACCGCACTTTGGTTAGCGGTAGCGGTTTCTGCCATTGGCACGTTGCTGATGCGAGTAGTGCCGTTTTTATGGATGCAGCGCCGCCTCAACAGCGAAAGCGGCCTTAATAACATGCCCCAGTGGCTGGGTATTCTCGGCCCGCTAATGATTGCCGCCGTGCTGGGGGTATCCATTGTACCGGTTAACCCAAGCGCTGTTTCCTGGGCCGCCACCGCCATCGGGCTTTCCGTCACGTTGCTGGTGTGGTCGCGGGTGCGCTCACTGGGCTGGCCGGTCGCGGCTGGCGTCGCGGTGTTTGGGGTGGTGGAGGTCGGCGTTGCGTTGGTGTAGCGACCCGACCTGCCATGGATCGATAATGGGGATGTCTAAATATTTGGAGTCTTTCACATTGCGGGTAGCAAGCGGGGCGTGGTGCTGCTGACAAATGGCGGCAGTTATTCCATGACTTCAGGATCAACGGGCAAAGTCCACGTCCCTGGGCTCTTCCTCACATGTTGGCAACGCTAATTCCAGCCCGCCCTCAACTGCAAAACGCTGGTGAATACGACGTCCCAGCCCACCCTGCTGCGGCTTTACTAGCGCCTTGCGAAGAATAAGCCGCACCTCTTCTTCCATAGAGTGCCCATGGCTAGCCGCCTGAACGCGGAGCAGCGCTTTGAGCTCATCATCTAAATTCCGCACCGTAATAGTCGCCATTTTCACGCTCTTCTCAACGCTAACACTGACTTCATTGACTGCAATGATAGCACATATGAAAAGATAGAACGGCGTGCAGCCCTGACCTAAGGGGCTTTCTCCAACAAATACTCAGCCACCGCTTGATAGGCTGGGAGCGAGGTGGGGTCGTTGGCGGCATTGCCTGCCACTGGGTGCGAGGCAAAGCGCACTATTACCATCTCGGCGGTGGGATCGATATAAATCGTTTGCCCATGCACGCCACGGGCAGCGAACGCACCATGATCATTATGCAGCGACCACCACATGCCCCGGTAACTACCGCCAGGTAAAGTGCGGTAACCTGCAGCGGCAAACGCTTGCTTGTCACCGCCTTGTCGAATGCGTTCTATCGCAGCAGCAGGAAACAACCGCTCTCCGTCAATAACACCTTCATTCAGCACTAACTGGCCTACTCTGGCCATATCCCGCAGGCCTGCACTTAAACCGCCACCTGCAAACGGTGTCCCGATGGAGTCAACAGTAAAGTAGGCATCCTGCTCGGTACCTAGTCGCTGCCAAATTCGCGACGACAATAACGATGTCACCGACTCACCAGCAGTGCGAGCAATTACCCACCCCAGCGCATCAGTGTTAATGGTTTTATAACCAAACACCTGCCCATGCTCACCTTCCGGCTGCACGGTAGCTAAATATTCGTAGTAAGTACGCGGCCCAGCATAGCCTTCTGGTTTTGGGAGCGGGCTTGCCGCTGCGTTGTACGCCCAGATTTCCGCATTGGGGTCGCTGTAATCTTCGCTGTAGGCAAGGCCTGTGGTCATTTCTAGCAGCTGCTGCACAGTGGCATTGCCAAAAGCGCTACTGGCCAGCTCTGGAAGTATGTCGCCGACGAGGGCCTCTTCGTCCAATGCGCCTTCAGCGACCAGAATCTCACCTAATAGGCCGGTCATCGATTTGGTGACTGACATGGCCCCATGCTTGCCGGCTTCGTCTAAGCACCCGGCGTAGTATTCATACACCACTTGCCCCTGATGAAGAATCAGCACGCCATCGGTGTAGTTTTCGTTCAGCGACGCCTGCCACGACATGGATTCATTACCGTCAAGCGGGGTAAACATCACATCATTGATAGCGTCATCCAGCGCGTAGGTCAGAGGCTTGGGCGCGCCTAACCCTCTACTTACCTGTTTGGTGGGCAGCAATTCGCGGAAGTGGCACACCGTCCAACGCATTTTAGGGAAGCTAAAATAATTCGAGTCTGGTTGGCCAATTACCCGTTCAGCAGCAGGGGGAAAACCCTGCATCCAGCCCAACCGGTTGGGGTCTGATTCTTCAGCGCTTAACATGCCACTATTATGTGCCTGCGCGGCGACGGAGGTAGCCCAACCGACTAGTATCGCGGGCAGCACAAGCGGGATAACACCAACAAATCGACGGAATAAACGTGGCATAACCAACTCCTGAGTTGGCTGTTCTGCATAGAAGGAGAGCAGTCAGCGTTCTCAGTATAGCTAGAAACACACAATACCGTATTTAGATATACCTCAAGGCGTTAAGACATGCCTCTAATACACAAACGCCCGACCAATAGGCCGGGCGTTGTGGTTTGCGATGGGCTTTACCAGCTATATTTCACGCTGCCAATCACGCTGCGGGATTCACCGTAGTAGCACCAGAAATCAGATTCACAACTCGCCACATATTCTTCATCGGTCACGTTGTTAACGTTAAGCTGGGCCGTCCAACTTTCATTGATGTCATAGCTCGCCATGGCATCGCCCACGGTATAACTGGGAACATCGATAGTAGACCCGCCTGAGCTTTCGCCGACATGGCGAATACCAGCGCCCACTTTCAAACCATCCACGGCTGTACCTTGAAAGTCATAGTCAATCCAGGCCGATGCTTGATGACGTGGAATGAGGCTCTTACGCTGACCGTTTTCGTCTTCAGCATCAGTATACGTATAGGCAGCAGTGAGTTGCAGCTGGTCGGTCAAATAGCTAACACCTTCTACCTCAAACCCTTGGGATGTCTGTTTACCACTCTGCTCCTGACGACTTCCCGTTGTTGAAGTCACCAAGCTATTGCGCTGCTCCAGGTCAAAAATGGCAGCTGTTACGTAGCCATCCCAAGCCGGAGGGGCAACCTTAACCCCAAGCTCCCACTGCTCCCCTTCCAATGGTTCGTAAAGATCTCCACCATCGTCAACGCTGGTTTGCGTTTCAAAAGATTCCGTATAACTCAGGTAGGGGTTAATGCCATGGTTACCCAGATACATCACACCACCGGACCAAGAGACCTGATTATCATCGGCCCGCTCAGTGGTTCCAGCAGTGCGATTGGCGTTGTCAGTTTCTGCCTGATCGTAGCGAACGGCTCCCAACAGTACCCAACGGTCATCGATACGCAATTGGTCCTGTAAGTAAACACCTAGCTGCTCTTTATCGATCTGGCGCTGAGTCAACTGATCGCTGGAGACTGGTGCAATATCGCCCTGCGGATTGAAAATATCGACAACATCGTAACCAAAACTATCGAATTCCTTACCATCAAGACTTAGATCTTGGTAGTCCACCCCGAATAACAAGGTATTTTCAGTACGGTCTGTGTACCACTGACCCACCATACGGTTATCAATCGTGAAACTGTCAATCTCACCATCACGCTGCAAATGGCCCCGCGAGGCGGTTTGCCCATCGCCTGTTTGGCCTAGAACATAGGTGCTGCGAAGATCCAGATCAAGATGGCTATACCGGAAATCCTGCTCGAATTTCCAAGTATTATCGAGCTGATGTTTGAATTCGTAGCCGACGGACGTCTGAGTACGTTCGTCCTTGTCGTAGTTGGGTGCACCATAGTTAGTTTGCGGGTCCACTTTACCAAAAGGCGTATTATCTACAGTACCGTAGGGGAGTTTGAAAGGGTTGACCGGGACGCCTTCGTCCTTCTGAAAGCTTGCAAGTAGCGTCAGCTGTGTATCGTCGGATAAATCCCACTCGAGGCTCGGCGCAAAGTAGTAACGCTCGTTATCAGTGTCATTTAAATCACCGTCGCGCTCCTTGTATAGCCCAACAACCCGATAGCGTACGTCCCCACTTTCTGTGGCTGGACCCGAGGTATCAAAACCCAACTGGCGGTGATCACGGTTGCCCGCCTGAATTTCGACCTCACCTCTTTGCTCATCGGTAGGACGCTTGCTGACCGCATTAATCAGCCCCCCAGAAGGTGCTTCACCATATAGGATCGATGCGGGCCCCTTAAAAACGTCGACTCTGTCCAGGCCATACGTTTCAGGTAACCACTGATAGTAACCGGTGCGATAGAGACGAAGGCCATCCAGGTAGGTTGCCTGGTCAAAGCCCCGGATTTTGAACCAATCCGTGTTGTTGTCCGAGCCATAATGACCGGAAAGCACGCCAGAGCGATACCGGAACGTCTCATCGAGTTGCTGGACGTTACGTTCATTGAGCTCTTCACGATTCACTGTAGATACCGGGCGTGGCGTCTCTGCCAGCGGCGTATCCACCTTCAGTGCCGTGGCGGTAACGACGGTGGTGCCGGTATCAACTGTGTCTTCCTGAGCCAGTGCGGCAAGCGGGGTAATACTCAGCATGCTGCCGAGCGATAGCGAGAGTGAACGTCGCATGGCAGCCGCAAGCGGACGTTGCGCGAAGGGTTTGGTGTTACGGAGCATGATAAGGACCTTGGAATGAGGAGGAAACGTATAGTTATAGTAAAGCGAATGATACGAATTTTTATTACGCTTCACAATGGCGATCAATACGCAAAGACATTCCTGATCTTGAGGTCGTGCGACGCCTGATTTTCAGCGGGAACGTTCATGCTATCGGCGCGGCGTTACTGGCGGCTAATGATGACGCATCGCCAGTTGCCGCAACTGCAGTTTGGGGTGGTCGGGGCCGAGCAATACGCCGAAATGTGTGGCCGAAAGCGGCTTGCTCAACCAGAACCCCTGGGCGCCATCGCAGCCTTGCATTTCGAGGTAGTTCAGCTGTGCCAGTGTTTCCACGCCCTTGGCATTAACGCGGAAAGATAGATCTTTGAGAAAGTTGATCAGCGCCTTGGTAAAAACGTGACTTTTAGAGTTGTTGTGCATTTTCTTGGCAAAGCAGGGCGCTAAATTGACCGTATTGATGGGAAAACACTGCAGCTGCTTCAGACTGGCACATCCGTCCCCGAGATCGTCGATGGTAATGCGTATTCCCATACGACTCAGCTCGCTCAGCGTCGATATCGAGGCATCGGTATGTAGATGCACCAGACTGCTTTCGGCCACCTCCATCTCCAGAAAGTGTGCCTCTAGACCGGTTCTGTCCAATATATCCGCCACCCGGGTAGGCAGCGACTTGTCGCGCAGCTGCATCGTCGACATGTTCACCGCGATGGGCACGATATTGCCCCCTTCCCGCCGCCACGCCTGCAAACGTCGGCAGGCCTCGCCCAGTACCCAGTAACCGATAGGTACTATCAACCCGCGGGCTTCCGCCACGGGAAGAAACGCCGAGGGCTTATGAGTGCAACCAAACCAACTTTGGGATCGCGCCTGCAACGTGGAAACCAAGCAATATCATAGGGTTAGTATTTTCCATTATGTACACTACTTACACGGTAAACACCCTGTTAGCAGCCAGATGACAACCAGGCGGCGACCATATTTGCCGTCAGGTACAAGTCATAGCAACCGATAATGAGTAAAAAAGGAGTGTTCCGAATGAGCATTTTTGACGAACTCCAAGCATCGCTGCAGGAAGCCGTTAAACTTAAGCAGGGTAAAAATGAGGCTAGCCGCATTACTCGCCACGCAGTGCCCGATGTAAAAGCCATTCGTACCAAGCTACATGTCTCTCAAGCGGAATTTGCAAAAGCCATGGGAACCAGTTTGGATACCATCAAAAGCTGGGAAAACAAGCACCGTAATCCGACGGGACTGGCAGCCAAAGTATTGGCAGTTATTCAAGAAAACCCTTCTATTTATAAAGAACTTGCTTCACATTAGCATCTACTATTCAGCTTACTCTCCCGAGCACAGCATCACATCGTGAAGTATTTATCCGGATATTACAGCCAGCATCGACCACATCAGCACAACAAAGGGATGAGTCCGGACCAGGCTGAGGAAAGCTACTGTATTAACTATAAAACGGTGGCCATTTTCACTTGGCCACTACAAGGGAAGCAAAAGTGGACGACAAAATTGTTATAAGAAATCTTGATGAAGCGCTAGCGCTTCTTAAAGAAGATCAACCTATTGATTTTGATAAAGTGTCATTTGACGGATGGCCTGCAGTAGAGATTAAAATTCATGGTGACCGCTATCATGGAGAGATAACGCCAGAGCTGGCTAAGGCGCTCCATGAGTATGCGCAATGCCTAAAACGAGCTTATGCTTACTACAAGTTTGGCGTCGCTGATGTTCGCGCTGTTAGGCGACCAGAAGACCAAGAAATATTTGCTGGGCTATACTTCACCGTTGGCGAAGGCTGCACAGGTATTGGAGCAAGGTTCTCCGAAGCTTTGGAGAAGATGGTCCCAGAAATATGCAAGGAGGCCTTCAAGCGCATGGAATCCAAAGACATCGCTAAAACTATAATCATTATTGGCGCCATAACGGTATCGGCCGTAGCCCTTGTCTATTCCTACTCACTGTACGAGGACCGGAAGCAGATTGAGGCTGAGTCAGATGCAGTCGAGACAATCGTTAATGCAACCTCCGCTGCCGTGTCAAGCGCGCAGGAAAACGACAGAAAACTTATTGAAACCATGCAGGCCAATCAGGCAACTATAGAGTCGTTGCAGGCCAGCCTTCCGGAAGAAGAGCGTAATCGGCTTAATGGCTATCAAAACGAGGTATCGAGAGGGTTTGAGGGCATTATATCCGCAGCACCTGATGCGGAAAAAATTACAATTGGTCCAGATACTTTCGACAGCGAAACGATAGAGCGGATAGTGGCTAAAGACCCCGTAACTACAGATTCAAGAAACATCATAGATGATGCTGTTTACGTCGAGAGCATTACAAAGAATATGGATACGCTCAAAGTTTTTGTTCGCGTCCAGTCAACCGAGTTTCCTGAAAAACCTATTACTCTTCGATTCGATATTGGCTACCTAGACACAGAGGCTAATCACAATTTATATCAGGCTCTTGAGCGAAGCCCTCAATATCTTGTAGATATCAATTACACCGCCATTATTGACGATAATACTGGCGAGTTCGTTAGAGGGGTTCTTACTGACGTTAAAGAGATTTACCGGGCCACTACCCCGCCACCACCCGAAAGCGTAGAAAACGACATTGACGAAAGTGAAGTCAGCCCCGATAACGCCGAGCCATACCGACAACTTACAGGAAGTCGCGTCACATTGAAGAGACGCGGGAAAGGCCCTGCAGGCGAAACAAATAGCGATCAAGACGATTCATAGCATCAAGCTAGTTGACCAACAACAAATAATGACAAAGTGGGAAGGAGAGTACGTAGAGTCTCGATGATAGCCTGCGAGCAAGTAGTTATATGTAGGGATGACGTGGGCCGAAACATTTCGATCAATGTGTTACGTCGGATGCACCCCAATCGTCGGGGCTACCAGGGTTGATAGCCCCTCTGTCGACCTAGATTTGTGTAACTCGTCCCAAGCAGCATTGCCTAGCTAATGCGGTCAAACATCTTCTTCAAGTAACTATTACCACCTTCTTCCATAAACAATACATGCCGCTCTTCTAGCTCGGTTTTGTGTTTCGGATCGCCCACATTAAGCAAGTCTGAAAACTTCGTTGGCGACAGCACGAAGGCATTCAATGTCAATGGTGGTTCGCCAGGTTTAGCCTGAGCAGCTAATGTTGACTCGAGGGTTTTCACCTCTTTGTATAGCCCAAGCTTGGCATCGGAGAGGTCCAGGTTACGCAAACCTTTTGGGTCAACAAACGTCAGCCACTGCTGTTTGGTTGTATCGTCCACTAGCCACAGCAGAAAATCTGGATAGAAATTCCCTGCCAAGGCAAAACCAAGGCCTTTTTTCTCGCTATCGGCATTGCGCAACAAATACAGGCTTCGGTGCCCAATGGCTTCTTTGCCTTCAGGTGAGTTATAGAAGGCTTCCAAATCGCGCACAAACTCCCATTCACTGGGCGCGTCAAAGCCTAGTGGCCGCAGCGTTAAAGGCACTGCATCCTTATCTTCAAGCGCTAGCAAGGGATAATACAAATGTCGGTCAAAACTTATGGCTACCATATTCGGGGCTGACCATTGGCTTGCCTCACCTATTTTACCGTCAGCGACAAGCTGCTTCAGCGCTTCAAGCTTTTTCAGGTATTCTCCTCCTTTATCATTATTTTCTAGCTCAACTTGATAAAGCTTCAGCATCGATCCGTGGTCTTCATCGATATGGATAATGTCGTAGAACTGGGCTTCATACCCTTTCTTTAATGCATTATAAAAGCGCTCGGTATAATCGATTAGCAGCCGAATCAGGATGTCTTCTTGCTTACGAATATCACTAAAACTGCGCACTTTTAGTTCAGCTGAGGGAATGTACAGGGTGTACCACTCATTTGAGCCTGAGCAGAAATCGATCAGTCTTTGGCGATCAAGGCGTAGGTTGCTCCAGCTACGCTGGATTTTATAATCCTGCAGCGCTAAATAGACCCGATCCCAGTCGAAAACTGAAAATAAGTCGGTATTTAGTTTTTCCCTGTTTCTATCTTCTTTGGCCGCCTGAAGGCCCTTACCTTGCGACGCATTTCGCAGGGTACTGAGCGCTTCCACACGCGGATACAAGTCGAGGATGATTTGGGGCGTTTTGATCTTGCCTTCAAATTCATCCGGGATCTCATATAACCAGGGAAAATGAGTACGCTTGAACCCTCTTTTCTGGTTATCCTTGTAGCCATCCTTCAGAGCCAGTGTTTTCAGCTTTCCAGCAGGTAAGTTAGCCCGCGTGGGAAAATCTAACTCTAAAATCTCATCACTGGGCGTGATGCCCTCTTCACGCAGATAGTCTTTAAAGGCCGCCATATAACTGGCGCGCACGCCAAAAATATTGAGCGTTTCCAGCTTATCTAGATGCACGCCTTTTGGCCGCTCCTGTGGCGTGGTTCGCTTCAACGAAAAGCCCTTGCCTTTCAAGCGCACGCCACGACCAAACAGCTGAATAATCTGTGAGCCTTCGCCCTGCCCCATGTTTAGTAGGCCCATGGTTGAGACCCGCCAACTGCTCCAGCCTTCGGTAAATTTGCGTGAGCCGATCAGCACCTTAAGCTGGCTACTCTTATCGTTCAGTGTGCCGAACAATGCGCCGCCAAAATCATCACGCTCGCTGTCGAACGTGTCCTTATCTTCTGCCTGACCGAATAATTTGCCTTCATCCCCGATATTTATCAGGCCGAATGGCTCAGCATTACCTACGCGCAGTGCTAATTCGCCTTTACTGCTTTTTATATTGACCAGCTTAAGACGCTGCTTGGAAGGGGCATTGAACACTCGCTGTAAAATATCAGCATAAAGTGCATCTACGTTATCAGTGAAGCTCATCAACGGTGTAAAGCGGCCTTTGAAGATATTGTTGCCTTTAGCATCCAATATCTGAGCCCTATCAGCGATCAGGTCAGCCAACCATGTCTTGATTTGAGCATCATTGTTCAAGAAATCTGCTAGGAAGCTAACAACCTCCAATATGTCTGAATCTTCCCCGGATACCGTATTGCCTACAAACACCCAGAGTGGTTTTTCAATGTTAAAGTCGCGCAGTTTTTCGCGATGGGTGCTCCACAGCCATAACTGCTGATAAAAAGCCAGCAAACAGGCAGTGAAGTACTTAGCCGCATTATCTCCCTGCTCGTAGGCATCGCCATTCATATTGAGAATCAGCGACTCTTTACCGTAACCGTCTTCATAGAAAAACTTATAGGAGTAATCAAACAGAATACACTTGGCGTAGATTTCGCGAGTGGCTGTCACTCGGGCAAGGCGCTTATCCTCTAGAGATAGCGTCAGCTCTGCCAATTGAGTTTCATCCAGCTTTTTCAGGCTGCTAGTGCCGAACAGCACCTTGGCACGCTTTTTCTGCGTTTCCAGCTCCGCCATTTCCACGGTATAGCCTTTCGCAACCGCTTGCCCAAAAGTGGCAGAATACTCAAACGCAAAACCACCCTGTATCAAAGCATTCCTACGCCGCATCCACGCCGTGGCATCTTTACCAGTTCCCCGATGTCCTTCATCGACCAACACCAGGTTGTTACCCTCAAATGCTTCTACGGCGACCATTTTGTCGCCCATCTCATCGCCCAGCTTATTGATATCGATAACTTCGACCATACCGGGATACATCAGTGTTTGGTTCTTGTTGAAGAGTTGAGCAGGGAAGCCTGACAATTTCAGTTCATCTAGATGCTGTCGCGATAGCCCCTCGTTAGGGGTCAACAGAATGATTTTATCCGGGTAGCTGTCCGCGTGTCCTGCCTGAAAGTAATGAAGGTACTGCTTAATGTTGACATGAAGTAGCAGAGTCTTACCGCTGCCTGTGGCGTTCCAGAACGCCACCTTATTCAGATCATCGACGACAAAATCGCGAAAAGGTTCTGCGCCTATTTCATCACGATAGCTAGCCATCTCTTCATTTAAACCATCGAGTAAGATTTGCCGCTTATTGAAATACCAGTCCATGTAGATTTCAGTGAATAACAGCGATAGGTACTGAAAGTACTTCATCTGCAGTTCATGACCTTCCAGCTTGTTACGCTCGGCTGTGATCTCTTGCCAATAGCGGACAATATTCAGGTCGTAGCGGCGTAGATCCGTCTCCGCAACCAAATTAGGGTTGAACAAGCCGTGCATCAGCTCATGAAAAAACTTGCTCTGCCCATCCTCATCGATGCCTTCATGCCGGTCTTCACCAAGGCGCTGTTTTAAATCTGCCAATTTTTCGATGTTGAAAAACGCCAGCATCCAGCGGTTAAGAACCAGCTCCTGATGGAAGCTGCGTTTCTGATTCTTCTTGCTCACTCCGCCTCCCCCTTGGTATTACCCTGTTTACGGGTGTTAGCAGAGCCGGGCTTGTTCTTACCAGACTCTTTTTTCAACAATTGAGCAGCACCTTCCAGCTCTCGCATGTGCTCAATAGCGCCAAGGGCTTCTTTTTCCTCACGACGGATTGCAGCAAATTTCTCAAACTCAGCATGGGCGATGGCATCGGCTTGTTTTCGAGTACGTTTTCCCGCATCAGGCAATACTTGGCGGTCGTTAAACCGCAGGAAGTCATCCAGCTTCTGCTCCCAATCGGCCATGAACACCTGCTTTCGACGTTCTGCCTGATCCTCGGCAAAATCCAGCCACATGGTGATGATACGGTTCAGCTCGCGTATTTCATCTTCATTCAGGTAATTCTTGGCTACCGTCACATCTCGCTTACGTACTTCATCACCTGCCCAGCTGCTCAACCCAGCATTGGGTAGCAGGTGGTTAATGCGGTTAGCAATAATCTCAGGCGCAGTCATGCCAGTAATCGCAAAATGCAGCTTGTTCTGCATGGTCTGAAAAAAACGTGTCGTTTCCTTAAGCGAGGGCTGGTAATCCGCAGCCAAAGAAAAAATCTCACGCACCCGCAGGTACATACGCCGTTCGCTGGCACGTATGTCGCGGATACGTTCGATCATTTCATCGAAATAGTCTGGCACCGCTGAGCCCGCTACTGGCGGATTTTTAAGGCGTTCATCGTCCATGGCAAAACCCTTGACGATGTATTCACGCAGCACTTGGGTAGCCCACTGGCGGAACTGGGTAGCCCGTATTGAACTCACGCGATAGCCTACCGAGATGATTGCATCCAGATGGTAAAAACCGGTCAGGTACCGTTTGCCGTCGCTCGCAGTTATCCGGAATTTCCGGACAACTGACTCTTCCTGTAACTCGTTGTCTTGGAATATATTTCTTAAATGTTCACTGATGGTACGAATATCCACATTAAACAGCTCAGCCATTTGCTTCTGCGTTAGCCACAGGCTTTCCTCATGCAGCCGGGCTTCTACACGTAGGCGTCCATCCTTACCGGGGTAGATGATCATTTCACCTACCTTATCTGGATCTGGATGCGCTGCTTCTTCTTGGTCGGTCATCACACATCCTCCGTGGTGAACATGCGATCCAGAAACACAGGCTCAATTTGGCGCAGCTTTAGCACCCGCGTAGCACCGCCTTCTTCGGCGGTTTGCGTTAGTACAGTGGGGATGTTGTGGTCGCCGTTGATATAGACCACATCGAATTCATTATCGGCTGGGTTGATAGCCAATCTATCGCACAAGCGCCTAACGCCTTCGTAATCCAGTAATTCACAATCACGCCAGAGCACCAGACAGCTTTCTCCACTTGGCGAGGTACCAGTCACCGTCACAAAGCCGCGTTCTGGCTGGGCATCGATATGCTTAACGCTCAAACCAATCAGGTAATTGAAGGTTTCCACCAAGTCGACCTTGGTACGCTCGTAAGCACCGGCTGAGTCGGTGGCGATGTTCATGGCATAGTCGAAAGGCTTGTTGAAGTCCTCAACCGATAGCAGTGAACCCCGGCTTTCTACACCCAGCATGTAGTGAAGCAGATAATCATCTTTTGCAGCCTGGTCGAGAGCGTCTAGCGTTTGGTTCTGTTTAACCTCACGGCGTAGCTGGAGATTATTCAGAGTGTCTTCGTAGCTTTCGAGCTTGAGGACTTTGAAGCAATGCGAGATACCAGTTTCAGGGGCCGTGGGCTTGCCATTTTTCCAAGCCGTTGAAAAAATAATCTTCTGAAGGCGAGGCTTCATCACCGTTTCAAAATAATCACCCTGCTCAACCAAAATGTAGTTCCTAGACCCACCATCCTTTCGATTCAGTTCGATAGCAGCATGGCCAGTTGTGCCAGATCCAGCAAAATAGTCGAGAATGAGCCTTTGCTTTTCTCTCGCGGCGCCGGTCGTTCTCAAGCAATCCATTACCGCGTAAACTGACTTTGGAAAGGAGAATCTATGGGTCTCACCAAAAAAATCAGCCAAAAGATTTGTGCCATAAGCGGCAGCTGACATCTTTGAAGTATCCCAAATCGTTTGCGGAAGCAGCCCTTCAGAATTGATACGCCACTTTCGATAAACGGCTGGTTCCCCTTTTGAGTCGGGCTTAACCTTGAGATGTTTGAGGTTATTCTTGGCAGTTTCCGCACCAAAATCCCAAATCCTTTGCCTACCTTTATCATCAATCGGATATATAGTAATTTCAGCATCGTCGGGCTTTTCTAAAACATCCCAATCACGACGTGACTGATTCCACTCCATATCTGGAAGACGGAGTTTTTCGCCTTTAATGTAGATAGGGTAGTACTGGCGTGGGCGCTCAGTTCTATAGGTGTTTCCACCGCCATGCTTACGAAAATTGGTCCATTCAAATGCCCCATCTTCATCAGACTCTTTATATCGCGCCTTTTGTGCATCGGAATGTTCTAGCCTACCGACTCTTGATTTCTCTGGATCCCCAAAGAACATTGCATATTCATGACATGTTGAGAAGCCAACCGTACCCGTTCTGCCCGCTGGATTATTTTTGATGGCGATTACGCCAAGAGCAGGCTGCCTCAACTCTTCGAGCATAACTTGCAATCGATGCATTTCTACATCATCAATGGTAATACAAGTAATCGTTGTATCGAGTTCTAAAAATCTGCAAGCATCAAAACGATTTGAAATTAGTGAAAGCCAAGTTGAGTCCTTGAATCCGTTCTTGTAAATGATCGGAGCAGCGTCTGTATTATAAGGTGGATCAATGTATACATCAGTTACCGAGCTTCGGTAGCGTTCGCTTAGCAAACGTAATCCCTGAAAGTTGTCTCCGTTTAGCAACAATCCAGAAGTCGACTCATCCAAGCAAGGGAGATGACTCAACAACTTTGCACTGAATAAGTCATCAAATAGACTAGTATCTACCATCTGATAAGTCCTAGCCTTCAAATCCTCAACCGTACCAGGAATCACCCCATCCCATATACCTAACTGCTGCCATTGCCCCCATTGCTTTTCATTGGCGGCAATCTCTGACAATAGCCAATCCCTAGTTACTATTGCCTTAGCCTTTTCTTCTTCGTCTTCTATATCTTCGCCTATAGCAAATACTCGATCCAGCGTGATGCAGTAGTGACTGGACACCACGAATTTCTTCTTTAACCATAGCTTTTTCTGGAAGTCTTCTAACTGGGCAAGGAAACCGATTAGCTCCAGGGCAATGGTACGCAGGCACTGAATCATGCGCAGGTTCTTTTCGATATCGGCAAAAGCACCTGCATTCTGCACATCGTCCAGGTGCATCACTTCATTCTTGATATAGAAGTCCAGCTCGCGACGCAGAAAACCACCTAGATTCTTATGGATAAAGTAATCGGCGTTATTTTTGGTGGTGTAATCGGTTAGGTACTTTTCCAACTGGGTGCGCTGGGGGTTCTTCTCAGTAGGCGCACGGTTGCCCAAATCTAGCCAACGAGCCTTGACCACGTCATCATTTAACACGCCATCGACAGCTTGTTTAACGAGGGCATCCTGTTTTGTACCTTTAGGCTGAGGCGCGTACTCAAAGCGGATGGTCAGCTCTGTGCCCTCTGCGCCAACCACTTCCTCAACCGGGTTTAGCGCTTCCTCGTACTCTTCACCTTGCTCATCGGTTCGAATGACCGTCTTTGGGTGAATGAGTGCGAAGCGGCGCTCTTTATCGTTGTCTTTACGGTTGTCTTTGGCGGTATCGGCAGACACTAGACGGAAGTGAACGGTACGACCATCGTCCAGCTTAAAGCTGTAGTTGGCAAAGTTTTCACCGCTCTTGGTGTAGTACTGGTCTTTATTGGCCCAGTGCAGCATGACCTCTTCGCCAGAATAAGGAATGGCGTAAGTATCACCCTTGTAACGGCGCTGGCTGATAAAATCGCCATTGTCGTAGTAGCGGGAAAAAAAGGTCAGTAAGTGAGAAAAGACAGCGTTTTCGTGCTCAGAAGCCCCAGCGCTGTATTCAGCCAGCTTCTGACGCAGCTCCTGCACTTTGGGTACATTGTCAGGATCAAGTCCATCGGCAGTGTACTGCCCTTCTTTTTCTTTCAGTTCACGAGTGATCTGTTCACACTGGGCATCGCTGCCGCTGCTCAGCGCAGCTTGCACTTTTTTTGGCAAACGTTTTTCCAGGTATTCGTTGATCTCGTCAGCACGCGCATTGAGAATTCGGTAAATACCAAAATCCAACTCTGGCTGGTCAATCTGAAAAATTTCGCGCAGTTTAGCAACAAGCTCTTGAAATTTTTGGTTATTTACTTCGTTCATGTACTCAAGCCTTAAAAGTTATATCCCCCACGATGTCACACGACTTGCCAGTGCAGGGTGAAAAGCATCTCTGTTTCGGTTGTTTCCTGCAGGCGTTGCTGCAAGGAGTCAATAAGTTGGTCGCGCTGCTCTATAATTTCGTCTTCTACAGCAAAGATATCTCGCCGCTGACGGCGCTGCTGTCTTTCTAATGAGGCGATTTCCTGCTGAATATCAGACTGCTCCTGCAAGGTGGAAGCCTTGCGGGCATCTCGCTTGAGTAGTGCGATACGCGCCTTGGTGTTTTTCAGCGCTTCTTCTGCTGCCAACAATTTGTCTTCGGCCCACTTTTCCAGCTTGTCGCGCTCTTCATTAAACAGGCGCTGATTGGCTTCGAAAATATCGGCAACAGCAGCATTAATATGGCGTTCGCTGTTAGCGACAAGCTGAGCTGGAGGCTTATCATCCAGCAATTGCGGTTTGCCCTGGGCTTCAACTGCCATCAGCTTTTCGCATACTTCTTGGTCGAGTGACTGTCCATCGTCAGTGAGACCAGAAAACAGCAAGGTTTCGGTCGTTTCAAATGCAGTGACCTGCAATCTGTCCAGACGTAGCCAACCGGTCTTGCCCACTAACTTTTCGACTTGGCTTATTTTGCTGCTGTGAGCACTGTAGTCAAAAATGATTTTGGCTTGAGGGGTTTTTGCGCTCAAGCTGTTTTCCTGGGCCCACTCACCCAATGGATGGCTAAGCCGATAAGCGTGAGCGAGCATGTCAGGCTGAGCTGCGCCTCGAATCAACTGATATCGGCCTGGTTCAATGTGAGAACTCATGCCAGCCGGGGTTTTCTGTAAAGCAAAGGCATAGGAAGCATGATCAAAGCGTACATATTTTTCTAATGCGTAGCGTGTCACCCCCCAGAACCAGCGGCCCAGTTTATCAAGACGTGCTTCAGCTTCATCTAGCCGCAGTTTGAGTCGGTCGTGGACATCTTCATCAAAATTTTCTAGCAGCTGGCTTTGAGTGTCTTTGACTCGGTCATTGATCGCTTCTTCTAGCTCCTCCTGCAAGGCATTGAAGGCCAGTTCAATGTCATCTGGGTGGCGGCAGGTCTCGTAGATAGAGAGAATACGTTTTTCAAAGTCGATGCCGCTTTCGATGCGCCCTAGCACTTCGTCCGAAGCACCAAAAACCCCTGAGAACAGGTGCAGCTTTTCAGATAGCAGCTCCAATACCCGCTGGTCAGCCTGATTTCGTGTATTCAGGAAGTTGATGACCACTACGTCGTATTTTTGCCCGTAGCGGTGGCAGCGACCAATTCGCTGTTCTATTCGTTGCGGGTTCCAGGGCAGATCATAATTGATCAGCAGCGCACAAAATTGTAGGTTGACCCCTTCTGCAGCGGCTTCAGTGGCGATCATGATGTCGGCACCTGAGCCATCGTCTTTACGAAAATGATCAATCAGGGCGGTGCGTCGATCCACCTGCGGAGAACCGGTGACCCTATCTGTGCCTTGATGCTCTTTTAACCAATGCTGATAAATGACTGTGGTGTCTGGATGGTTATTAGTCCCACTGAACATTGCCAGCTTGCCATCATAGCCATTGGCGGCTAAGAATTGGTATAAATAGCCTTGGGTACGCTTCGACTCAGTAAAGATAATGGCTTTGCGGGGAGCCCCCAGCTCAGTCATATTGGCAAAACCCAACTGCAGCGCTGTGAGCAATGATTTGGCTTTGGTGTCAGTTTGTAGGCCCTGGGCCAGCGTGATGATACCGTTTAGCTCATTTATTTCTTCGCGAATAGCCTGAGACTTTTGCTCGGTTGTTTTCAGTTCCTGCTGCAGTGCGGGAAGATAGCCCTGATTGGCTATTTCAGCGCCTGCACTTTGCTCCAGCTCTTGTTCTTCCAGGTAATCGATTTCAAGATCATCCTCTTCTACCCACTGTTCCAAAAGATTGATCTTATCGGCTGCGGCTTCATCTACCAGTAACTGTTCCAAGCGTGCGCAGATAGTGACAAGAGTACCGACAATAGCTGGGGTACTTGAGGCAAGCAGCTTGCGTAGTATCAGCCCTGTTAGGTGGCGCTGGCGTTTGGGGAGGGCAAAAGATTCCTCGCGCAACAAAAAGGCAGAAACTCGTTCGTAAAGAACCTGCTCGGCGTCAGTGGGGTTGAAAGGCTGCGTTATTGCCCGCCGTGCGGTGTACTGAATGTACTCCAATACATCTTTACGTAAGGTACGTTGAGTAAAATCAGCCAAGCGTCCGCGCAGCTCTTCTAGCCCCTCAGGATTATTCACGTATTGCTTGCGGAAGGCCTTTTCATCACCAAATAGGTGTTCATCAATCAGCGTGGAAAGCCCGTAAATCTCCATCAAGGAGTTTTGAAGCGGCGTCGCAGTAAGCAATAGCTTCTTACGGCCTTCCAGGGCACGGCGCAACGCTTGCCCAGTCCGGTTGCTTTGGCGATGAGCGTTACGCAGCTTATGCGCCTCATCGATTACAACAATATCCCAAGAGATAGCCCGTAGCTCAGCTTCTAGTCGAGCAGCAAACTGGTAAGACATGATGATGACGGTCTTGCCAGCTAGGTGTTGCAAGGTTTGCAGGGCACTACCGGCTGACTGTTTACGGAGCGCGATGGCATCCAGCACGGTAGTAGGAACCGCAAATTTATCTAAGAGCTCCTGTGCCCATTGCTTGCGTAAGCTGGCAGGCGCAATGATCAGTAGCTTTCGACGGCGCTCAGCCCACAACTGGCATACCACCAACGCCGCTTCAATCGTTTTACCAAGGCCCACCTCATCAGCCAGCAGAACGCCTTGCTGTAGCGGGTTGCGCATAGCAAATAGCGCCGCTTCGATCTGGTGAGGGTTCAGGTCTACGCTGGCATCAAATAGCGATTGAGACAGCCGGTCAACACCATCCGCCCCGTGACGTCGAGTTAGTTCGTGGGCGTAATACTTGGCGTGGTAAGCAGTGATTAACTTTTGCATTGCACCTAGCCTAGCCACGGGTTGATAACGATAACACCTGTAGCCTCAAGAGGGCGCGTCCCCAATATTACAAACAGCTGATGAAAGACACATATCATACACGCTAACGAATGGGGATCAGCCTTCAAACTTTCGTAAAATGACAAACAGGGGAATAAAACGAGGGGGGAATACGTTACCCGCAGACCAAGGGATTTATAATCCCTTGCTTTTGAAATAGGCAAATATAGAAATGGTGGGCCCAGTAGGACTTGAACCTACGACCAAGGGATTATGAGTCCCCTGCTCTGACCAACTGAGCTATAGGCCCGAAAAGCGTGCATATCATAGCGAATGTGGCGGTGCGAGGCTAGCCCCATTACGCTATCTCGATGTGATTACGGCACTTTATGTGGATTGGGCAGTCTGGTAAGTAGTTCTTTATACGGAGACGCGCTGTGAAAGCATTGATTGCTCTATTGCCCTTATTGTTGGCGCTGCCCGTGCAGGCTGATTGGCAGCTTGATCCCGCACAATCGCAGGTACAGGCGTCGATCACTCAGTTAAATGGCGAGGCACCGCAAACCCACCACCATCGAGTGCGCGATCTGCAGGGCGATATTTCCAGCGATGGCACCCTTCGCCTGCCACTGAAGCTCAGCCAAACCGATATACTTGAGCGCTTTGGCGAGCTGCCACCCTGGGTAGGCCTGTTGGCTGACACTACCTTGGTGACGCTAGTGGCGCAGATGTCGCCGGAGCGGTTGGACAGCTTGGATATCGGTGAATCGCTGGTGGAGACGTTGGTGTTTCGCGTTCAGTCAAACATGGTAAACCAGCAGGAATCGGTACCGCTGAGGTTTACCCGCGAAGGCTTGAACGAGATACGCGTGACCCATGCCGAGCCGATGGCAATCGACGGTAACGTTTTGATGGAAAACAGCACGGTGCGTACCGTGCTGTCGCTGCTGGGTTACCAGGAGATTGACGAGCATGTGCCCGTCACCATGAATGCGCTGTTGGTTAACCGTTAGCCATTTAGCGCTTCTAAATCCCTCGTTTGGGCTTCGCCAGTTTGTACCCGCCATTGGGCGGCATAGTGGCCGTCGGCTTCCAACAAACTGGCGTGGGTTCCGCGTTCGGCCACTTGGCCCTTCTCGATCACCACGATCTCGTCGGCATGCACAATAGTGGATAGCCGGTGAGCAATCATGATCACCGTGCGGCCGTGGGCGATGCGTTTCAGCGAGCGCTGAATGGCCGCTTCGGTTTCGTTGTCCACCGCGCTGGTGGCTTCGTCCAGCACCAGAATTGGCGGGTCTTTGAGCAGTGCTCGCGCTAGCGAAAGCCGTTGGCGCTGGCCGCCGGAAAGCCGCACGCCGCGCTCCCCAACCGGCGTTTCTAGCCCTTGGGGCAGCGTCTCGATAAAGCTCCACGCCTCTGCCGTTTTGGCGGCGTCGATAATCTCAGCGTCGTCGGCGTCGGGCTTGCCGTAGGCGATATTGTCGCGAATGCTGCCTTCAAACAGGTAAACATCCTGGCTGACTAGCCCAATCGCCTGACGCAGTGAGTGCATACTTACGTCCATTACCGGCTGGCCGTCGATTAGCACGCGCCCGCTTTCCGGGTCGTAAAAGCGCAGTAGCAGCTTGATTAGGGTTGATTTGCCCGAGCCGGTCGCGCCGACCAGCGCCAAGGTGCGCCCGGCAGGCGCGTTCAGGTCCACCCCATCAACGCCAACTTCGCTGGCGGCGTAATGAAAGCTCACCGACTCAAAACGCACCTCGCCCTTAACGGGCTGAGCCAAGGGCGTCGTGCTGTCGTCTTTAACGGTAATGGGCTCCTCTAACAGGTCGAGAATCCGCTTGGTACTCGCCATGGCGCGCTCGAATAGGTCAATCACCTGGGCCAAGCCGGTCAGCGGCCAGAGTAGCCGCTGGGTTAGAAACACCAGCACGCCGTAAGCGCCTACGTTCAACGTGCCATTGAGCGCCATCATGCCGCCCACGGTAAAGGTGGCCAAAAAGCCTGCCAAAATTGCCATGCGGATAATCGGAATAAACGCCGAGCTGACCTGGATCGCCCTGCGGTTAGACTCGACATAAGCTTCGCTAGCGTAGCGCAACCGCTCGGCTTCGCGGTCTTCGCTGGTAAAGCTCTTGATAGTGGCAATACCGCTTAGGTTATTGGAAAGCCGGCTGGCTAGATCGCCCACTTTTTCGCGCACGTCGCTATACAGCGGGCCCGCTTTGCGCTGGAAGTAGAACGCACCCCAGATAATCAGCGGAATCGGCGTAAACGCCAGCAGCGCAATCAAGGGTGAAAGCACAAAGAACACCGCACCTACCGCTACCACGGTGACCAGCACCTGAATCAGCGCGTTGGCCCCGCCGTCGAGAAAGCGCTCCAACTGGTTCACATCGTCGTTCATGGTGGCGACCAGCTGACCGGAGCTTTTCGATTCGAAGAACGCCATGTCCAGCCGTTGCGCGTGCTCGTAGGTGTCTTGGCGCATATCTGCCTGAAGCCGCTGGGCTAAGTTGCGCCACAGGACTTGAAACAGGTACTCAAATAGCGACTCCCCCGCCCAAATAACAAACGTCAGCACCGCCAGCATGGTGATCTGCTGCTGGGGCGTATCAAAGCCCAAACTGGCCACAAAGCTCTGCTCTTGATTGACCACCACATCAATGGCGACACCAATCAAAATTTCGGGGGCAATATCAAACAGCTTGTTGATGATCGAACAGATGGACGCAGCAATAATACGGCGGCGGTAGCCTTTGGCATAGCGCAGTAGCCGCACTAGGGCTTGAAAGCTCTGATTCTGAGAACGGGGCATAGAGGGAGCCACAAGCATTCCTTACAAAGTAAGTGATGAGCTGAATAGGTTAGAGGCGCTAGCGTAATGAAATCACCACCCAGCCTCAATGCGTAACGGTGAAGTATTAGCCAGTGGCCACGGCACGTCGCACATTGGCAAGCAACGGACTGCCGGTATCGGGATCGAAAATCAACGTGCAGTCTACCTGATAAAGCGCGCGCACCAGGGCTGGGGTGACGACATCCGCTGGCGCGCCCTGGGCAACGACATGCCCTTCGCGCATGGCGATTAGGTAGTCAGCGTAGCGGCAGGCACTGGCAAGATCGTGCAATACCATCACCACAGTGCGGCCGTGATGGGCAAGATGCCTAACCAGTTCAAACACTTCGATCTGATGACCAAGATCCAGCGCAGAAGTGGGCTCATCCAGTAGTAATAACGGCGTTTGCTGGGCGATGGTCATAGCAATCCAAGCGCGCTGACGCTGACCACCGGAAAGCGCTTCTATCGGCCTATCGGCGAGTTGTTCTAGCCCCGCGGCGGCAAGCGCGTGCTGCACCACGCGCTGGTCTTCCGCGGACCACTGGCGCAACCAGCCTTGGTGGGGTTGGCGCCCAAAGCGGATCAGCTCGGTCACGGTTAGCCCTTCTGGAGCAACGGCTTCTTGGGGCAATAACGCCAGCTGGGTAGCCAACTGACGAGCAGGAAGGCGTTGAATATCGTCACCGTCCAGCAGCACCGCACCGTTGTCGGGTTTATGCAAGCGAGCAAGCCCGGCCAGCAGCGTTGATTTGCCACAGCCGTTGGGGCCCACAATGGCGGTGACCTGCCCGCTAGGCAGAGTGATATCTAAGCCATCAATCACCAGGCGGCTGCCGTAGCTCATGGCTAACGATTGAGTCGCCAGTGATGGCATTGACGAGGGCGTGGCTTGGCTCATGTAAAGCTCCGTTGCGGGCGCATTAATATCCATAGTAACCAGGGCCCGCCGACGACGGACGTCACGATACCAACGGGCAATTCGATGGGAGCGAGCAGCGTGCGCCCGGCCAGGTCTGCGAGCAGCATTACCAACGCCCCCGCCAAGGTAGCAGCCATGATCGGCACGCTACGCGAACTCGATAGCGAGCGGGCAATCTCAGGGCCAATCAGGCCCACCATGCCAACAGGTCCGGCCACTGCGACCGCTAACCCGGTTAGCGCCACCGACAGCAGCAGCACCTCAAGGCGGCGGCGCCGGACGTTAACGCCCAAGCCCCTAGCGGTGGCATCTTTAAAACGCAGCAGGGTTAATGACCGCGCGAGCGCCAGCGCGGCAGCCAAACCTAACGCCAACCCAACGCCCAGCAGCTGCACTGCGCCCGCGGGGCGAGCGTTCAACGAGCCCACTGTCCAGGGGTAGGCGGCATTGGCGGTATCAATCGCTACTCGCGCCAACATCAGTTGCGTCACCGCGCCAAACACCGCGCCGACGCCAATCCCTGCGATAATAAAGCGATAGCCTTGAGTGCCGCTGCCGGCGGAAAGCCCGAAGGTCAAGACGGCGGCTGTGGTCGCCCCGGCTAACGCCATCGCAGGCGGCGCGATAGAGACCCCCATCCCCACCACTGAAGCCACGGCAAACGCCGTCGCACCGTTGTCGATGCCGATAATACCAGGCGTCGCCAAACGGTTTCGCGCCAAGGTTTGCATCAGTATGCCCGCTAAGGCAAAAGCCGCCCCGGTAGCGCAGGCAGCAGCCAAACGGGGCAAACGCAGTTTCTGTACAACAAACGTTGTCATGTTATCTGCGTTACCCAACAATGCCTGCAGCACCTTTAAAGGCGCCACGGGAACACTGCCTAGGCTCAGATAAATCACACACACTATTAATAAACAACACATCAGCCCAGCGTTAACGATCACGGCCCGCTGATCTAACAACACACTCTTTTCGCCGCTGGGGCTGCGCCAACCGAACCGCCAAAACCCTATGGGCGGCTGCACTTTGTCGCTATCGCTCTGCTGGGAATTGATCGCGTAGCGCTCAGAAGAAAAAGGCATAGGCGACGTTTTTATCGAAGACGTTTTCATTGGCCTGCTCATAGCATCGGTAACCGGCGCGCGCGCACCACGGCCACCAACACCGGCGCGCCGCATAGCGCGGTAAGCACGCCCAGCGGCAGTTCCGATGGCGCGACGACAACGCGTGAAATAATATCCGCTGCCAGCACCATTAATGGGCCGATGGGCAGGCAAAACCACAGCGTGCGACGAATATCAGGCCCGGCAAACGCTCGCGCCACAAACGGCACCACTAGCCCGACAAAGGCAATCGGCCCGGCGATGGCCGTGGCAGCGCCGACCAATAGCGCCACGCAGGCGACCACAAGCCAGCGAATCAGATGAGGGTGGTGCCCTAGCCCAGAGGCAATGCGCTCGCCCAGGGCAAGTGCCGCCAACGGCCGTGCAATCAGCGCGATGACGAGCGCGGCCAGCAGCATACTCGGCATTACGGCCACTAAGTCATCCAAGCGGCGCCCTGATAAGCTGCCAATCACCCAAAAACGAATTTCGTCAGCGGCGCGCTGGTCGTAAAGCAGTATCAACGAGGTCAGCGAGGCAAGCAGCCCTGAAAAAGCAGCCCCAGCGAGCACCAGCCTGACAGGGTCGTTACCCACGCCACGAAAACGGGCCACGCTTAATACACAGATACACCCCAACAGGGCGCCCAGCTGCGCCACGGAAATACGCAAGGTGGCGGCACTAGCCCCCAGTACCAAGGCGAGCGTGACCGCAAACGCGGCGCCCGCGCTAACGCCTAGCAGGCCCGGTTCGGCCAGCGGATTACGGGCAACCGCTTGCAACAGCGCCCCCGAGACACCTAATGCCATGCCTACTGCAATGCCAATTAAGGTACGCGGCGCGCGCAGTTCCCAGACGATAAAACTCACTTCACTGTCCGGCGTGCCGCTAAGCAGCGCTAAAACTCGCCATGGCCCAACGCTACCCGCACCAACCAATAAGCTAACGACACTCACCGCCACAAGGGCGGTGAGTAGTAACAGCATTAACCTACGTGACCGTGTACGCCGAGCGACGGTGGCAAAACCTGGAACCATCACGGCAACAGCGCAGCCTCAATATCATCAAGAATGGCTTGCGCGGCCAGTGGGCCATTAGCACTGCTCCACAGCTGGCCGTTAACAGGCACCACCTGGTTTTGCTGAACCACGTTAAGGCGGTTAAAAGCGGCACTTTGCTTCGCGGCCTCTAGGGCTTCTTGTCCATCTTCATTGAGGGTTGCCAGAAACAGCCAGTCACCGTCTACTTGGGAGAGATTTTCCAGGCTGAGCACATCGCTATGCACGCCGCGTTCGCCAATTAAATCGGCGCCTTGTACGTCAAGCCCAACCCGCTCTAACAGCCCAGTCGCAATTAGGTTTTCCGACATCACCATGGGGCCGCCGGGCATCCAGCGCACTAAAAAGGCGGTTCCGCTCACGTTGGCATCCGCTACTGCATCTGCCAGCTGTGCGGCGCGCTGATCAACCGCGGCAATGGCCTCGTCGATGGCTCCTGCTCGGTTTAACGCTTGGCCGTAAAGCCGCGCTTCGGCTTCCCAGTTGTCTGCGGCTAACGGCTGAGTGTGGGGCACAACGGTGGGCGCAATCTGCGCAAGCAATTGATACTGCTCATCAGAAAGCTGCGCGGGCGCCAAAATCAGATCGGGCTGCTGCGCCAGCACGGCTTCAATATTAATCTCACGCACCACGCCCATAATGGCGGGCCGGTCATTGCCCAAATGAGCCTCCACGTACTCGGCGACGTTATCGCCACCGCGCGTGGTGACGGCGCCTAATGGGGTAATACCGGCTGCCAGCGCGGCATCCAGCGCGCCTTCGTAAAGCGTCACAACGCGTTCGGGCGTTCCTTCAACCTCTACATCGCCGAAAGCTGTATCCAGTGTGCGAGCCTGCGCGGCGCTGATGGCCAATGTACTCAGTAGCGCGGCAGCCATGCCCTGACGCAGATAGGTGGCTAACACGGCGGAAATCGATGGGGTGGTGAACAGCATACATTTCTCTCGGGCGGTAAATTTAAAAAGATAATAACGATTCTCAAAAGCGCTTGCACTACTATTCGAGCGAATGGTGCGTTCCATTTGCTGCAACGCTGGCAGTACCGCTGAGTTTCGATTTACGCCGTCACTGATCGTCTTAATCTGAGCACCACGATTTATAACCTGCTTGATAAAGACTTTGTCGACTATCAGAGCTATCAATCTCACGGCCGAGCATGCACTGGGGTTTTTTGTTGACTAACCTCCCCTTTTCTAGCAGCCAAAAAAGCGGCTATCGCTGGATAGCCGCTGCTGTTTTTACTTATTGCCCGAGCATAGGTTTTAGAAGGAAGGGCTTAGAAGGAGACATTGAGGCCTAGCCAAACCCGGCGGCCATCTTCCACATAGCCGTACTCATCGTAGTCGATGGCTTCGTCGAACAGGTTGTAGATGCCGGCGTTCAGTTGCGTCGATTCATTTAGCTGGTAGCCAACGCCTGCATCGACAAAGGTGTAGGAAGGCGCCACAGTGGCGCTTTGCGAAGGGCCGCTAGTGGGTTGGCTTTCTTCGCCGCGGTAGGTCACTTTGGTCCACTGGCTGAGTTTAGCCGAGGCTTGCCAATCCAGCGTGGCCGATACTTGGTGGCGTGGCAGCTGGGTTAGTGGCTCGCCTTCGTATTCGCCACTTTTTTGCTCACTATCAGTAAAGGTGTAGCTAGCGGTAAGCTCAAGCGCTTCGTTTAGCGGTGCGGCAATACTCACCTCGGCGCCTTGGGTAATGGCCTCGTCGACATTGACCCTTGTATTCGTCAGCAGATTACCATCGCTGTCGAGATCAAACTGCGTCGCGGGAGGACAACTTGTCATCGACTGGCAACGCACACGATTAATTTTGTCCTCGAAATCATTGTGGAACAGTGTGACCCCGCCACTCAGGCCGCTTGGCGCGCTGTAAAGCAGTGCTATTTCTTTGTTAATTGAGGTCTCCGGTTCCAGACTAGGGTTTCCATAGGTCGTACCACCACGGCTGATGGCTCCCCAGTCAGAGGTGATTTCCCGCAGGTTGGGTGAGCGGTAGCCAGTAGATACCCCACCCTTGAGAGCCCAGTCAGGGCTCATGTTCCACACGCTGTAAAGCCGTGGGCTGATATGGGTGCCGAAGTTATCATCGTCATCTAAACGTAAGCCGCCAGTTAGCGCCCAAGATTCCGCCAGCATCCACTCATCTTCAACAAACACCGCCCATTGGCTGTTCTCAATCTCAGTGCGGTCGGAAATTCTGTTGGTGGTGCTGTCTTGGAGCGACTCTTCTTCATAGTTCGCGCCTACCGTCAGCATATGCATTCCCAGCGGAATGACCGCGCTGGTTTTGGCGGTGGTGTTAGTGATTTCGATGTCACGCGATTTGTTATCACTACGCTCACGCTGCACATAGGTTTCGCTGGTGCCCCAATCGAATCGGCCGCTGTGGGTTAGCGCAACGTGCTGATTGGTAAATTCGTTGAAACTGTCTTCACAGCCACCGCGGCAACCCTCTGATGGCGCCGAGTTACCCATTAGCGCTTCGCGCTCTTGTTCGGTTATACCGGCCTCAAACGTGAAGTCGTGGTTTTGTGAGGCAGCAAGGCTGAATCGTGCGGTAAGACTTTGAAGACTTTTATCTTCATAGCCATTAACGATATTGTCTTCGTCACGCTGAGAGGTGCGACCATAGAGCTGAAGCCCTAACCGATCGCCTACCAGAGGGCCGCTAAGATAAAAATTGGCTTGGCGACTATCGCCAGAATCGTTGTCTTCTTGCAGTACCGTGTCCAGCTGAACATTACCGTGCCACTCCTTGGCGACCTTGCGGGTAATCACATTGATCACCCCACCAATGGCGTCGGAGCCGTAAAGCGTTGACATGGGCCCGCGTACGACTTCAATACGCTCGATGGCCTGGAGCGGCGGCAGCCAGTCTTGCTCAAACCCGGCGCTGCCATTGGGCCGAGACTCGCGTGAATTCTGCGGCCGACCATCGACCAGCATCAGTGTGTATTGAGAAGGCATGCCGCGAATAGAGATATCATGTCCACGATCCCCACCGCCGCCACCAGTGACAATCACACCCGGCACATCGCGCAGCGCATCGGTGACATTTTGATAGTGGCCCCGCTCTAACTCTTCGCGGGAAATCACGCTGATAGACGCCGGGGCATTGGCAACCTGTTGCTCAAACCCCGACGCAGTGACCACCATATCGTCTAATTGAGGCGTTTCTTGTGCCCATAGAGCGCTAGTGGCAAATGAAGAGATAGCGCTGGCCAGCAACGTACGGCGCAAACAGAGAGACATAACTTCGTCCTTTGTGGTGAATGAGCAATCGCTCAGTTAAATACGAATTATTAGCATTTGTATTCTTGCATATTCTTTGCACAAAGGGGTGAGACATGACGTTCAACCAAACGGAACACAAATACCTATTATTTTTATTCGTAATTAATGAATGGCATAATCACTATTCAATTTCTGCCCTGTGGGCCTGACGATGTATGACTTTGATGAACTTGCTGCTTTTGCCGATGTGATGGCGACCGGTAGCTTAACGCGTAGTGCGAAAAAGCTGGGGCTAGCCAAGTCGACCCTAAGCCGTCGCGTCAGCCAACTTGAAGCACGCCTTAACCAGCCGCTTTTACGACGCCAGGCGAACCGTCTGATCCCTACCGAAGCGGGATTGCTCTTTCATACCTATTGCACTGAATTACTCGCTATGGCGGCCCACAGCGAGGAAGCGCTTTCAGAACTGCGTGAGGAAATTAGCGGTGAAATCACCCTTGAGGTGCACGGCGCGCTGGCGCGTAGCTGGCTGGCGAGTGCGATTGACGCCTTTTTAAACCGTCATCCTAAAGTGGAGTTAACGCTGCATACCCGTGAGACGCCACCAACAAAAATGCACAGCAATAGCGTCCATGTTTGGCTGGGGCCGACTTACGAGTGCGGGCTGAATCAAGAGCGCTTGGGGTACTTAAACCGCGGGCTTTATGCCAGCCCCCGCTATTTAGCGGCCAATGGTATGCCTAGCCATCCCAATGAACTTAACCAACACGCCTGGATAGATCTGCTGGGTTCGGCGTCTGATGGGCTGCTGCTCACTCACCCAGCGCATGGCGAATACACGTTTAATCCGCCCCGCTCAAGGCTAAAAGTGGATCTCACCCTATTGCATATTGACGCCATCGCGCGTGGCCAGGGCATAGGTTTGCTGTCTCACTGGTTAACCGCAAAGCGCGAACAGCATCATCCGGGTGAGTTGGTTAACTGCCTGCCTGGCTGGGAACCGGTGCCTCTACCTATCACGCTGCTTTATGCCTATGGCCACCAATCGCGCCGCACCCACGCGCTATTAGAATTTTTACGTAGCCAGGTGCCCGCCCCGTGGCGTACTTCAACCGCTGCTGTTTAGGCTAATTTGAGTGTTTGCCTTGCCAGTTAGCCAGCTCATTAACGACAATGGGCGGCTAACGAATGCTAAGGACAGTCAATGCTTGCCGAACTTTTTGCCGTTATGGCGCCCGTACTGGCCGGTGCAGGGCTTGGCTATGTATGGGTACGCTTAGGGCACCCCTACCCGGTCGACTTCATTACGCGGTTAGTGTTTAACATTGGCACCCCGTCTTTGGTCCTCGCCTCCCTTGCTGGCGCCGAGATAGACGCGGCCACCTTTGGTCAAACCATGCTGGCCGCCGCGCTGGTGATTATCACCATGGGGGCAGCGACGTTCTTAGTCGCTAAATTATTACGCCGCCACTGGCGGGTACTGATTGCCCCCATGATGTATCCCAATACCGGCAATATGGGCTTGCCGGTGGTGCTTTATGCCTTTGGCAGTGCTGGCTTTGCCTACGGCATTACGGTCATGGTCACCGTGTCGCTATTTCAGTTCACTTTAGGCGCGGTGCTTAATAGCCAAGGCAATCCACTTAAAACCTTATTAAAGACACCCACGGTATACGCCATAATAATCTCGATGGTCCTGCTGCTGACGGACACGCCACTCCCCCTCTGGCTGGCGAACACGGTTGATTTAATGTCAGGCTTCACGGTACCGCTGATGCTGATTACGCTGGGCGTGGCACTCGCCAATATTCAAGTTAAGAATTTGCGCTCCGGGCTCGGATTTAGTTTGATCAGGATCCCTCTGGCCGCCGTCGTGGCCTGGTTGATTGCCGGATGGGTCGGCCTACCGCCATTGGCACAAAGCATCTTAGTGATGCAGATGTGTATGCCCGTCGCCGTGTTTAACTATTTATTTGCTCAGCGCGCCCAGCGCGAGCCTGTTTACGTCGCCAGTTTGGTGTTTTGTTCAACGTTATTAGCGCTGATTTACCTGCCTGTGCTACTCGCCCTGCTAATGTAACGAGTGGAACCCCCACCGGGGTAAAGGGTCACTGTTAGTTAATGAGCAGCATTAACGCGCAATGACACCATTCGAGGTACGCTATGCATTCTGCGAACAAGAGTTGTCTCACCGCACGCTTACTGGTCCCTGCTTTAGGCGGGTTAGTCGTCGCCAGCGCCATTGATACCGCTAAAGCCGAGGTTGTCCAAGAAGCGCTGGAAACCGACCATCTTACGCTTTCAATTGAACGTGTTGCCGACGGTTTGGAACACCCCTGGGCCATCGCTTTTTTACCCGATGGCGGCTATCTGGTGAGCGAGCGCAGTGGTCAGTTGCAGCTCATCGACCCCGAAAGTGGCGAAGCCCGCTCGCTTGATGGCTTGCCTGACGTCAGTACCCAGGGCCAAGGTGGTTTACTGGATATTGTGCTGCACCCCGACTTTGGTGACGGCGATCATGACTGGATTTACTTTACCTGGAGCAAGCCCGATGGCAACAACAGCCGCTCAGCGCTTTCAAGAGTTAGCTGGCAGGATGGCGAACTCGGCGAGGTGGAACACTTATTCGAGCAGGACCGCGCCTCAGCGCCGGGGCGTCATTATGGCTCACGGTTGGCGTGGCTTCCCGATGGTACACTGTTGATGAGTATTGGTGATCGTGGCCGCGATCCGTCTCGCGCCCAAGCCAGTGACGATCATGCCGGTTCCACATTGCGCCTTACTGAAACAGGCGGCGTCCCTGATGACAATCCTTTTGTAGGTGATGACGAGACCCTTAATGAAATTTACACCCTGGGCAATCGCAACATTCAAGGCATGACGGTATTGCGTTCGGGTGAAGCCTGGGTGTCAGAGCACGGCCCGCGCACTGGCGATGAGCTTAATCATATCGAAGCGGGCAATAACTATGGCTGGCCCGATGTCAGTCTGGGCAATGACTATGCCACCAATGAACCGATTGGGGCAGATTCGTTACCCGGCATGACCGACCCGGTCTACATATTCGAAGGCCGTTTTGCCCCAGCCGGGCTTGCTGAAGTCACCGGTGACAACTTTAGCGCCTGGGAAGGCAACCTATTGGTCGGTGGGTTAGCTAGCGAAAAGCTACTGCGCCTACGCTTAGAAGAAGGTGAAGTGGCCGAAGAAGAGCTTATTTTAGAAGGCGACGTAGGCCGCATTAGAGGGGTCAGCCAAAGCCCTGACGGAGCCCTGTATTTACTCACTGACAACCCACAAGGGAGTCTTTATCGATTGCGTCCCAGTGGCAATCGGTAACATTTCAACGGACTGAACAATCAGTATTAACACCACCATGGATGCAGTATGCGATTACGCAATTTAATGATATTGACAGTGATTGTGCCGCTGTTTATCAGCTTGGTGGTGTTTAGCCTGGTAGCGATTAAATCGCTGGAAGATAACGTTCGCTCTAAACTACAAACCGAAGTTGAGATTATTACCCGTGCGCTGAGCACATCGCTTAGCTACGCCGTCACACCGAATAGCAGCACGCCGCTTGAAGAGGCTTTGCAGTCAGCGTTTTCCTTCCATCGCATTTACGGGGCCTATGTTTTCGATACCGATGGCCGAGATATTTACGGCCTTGGCCTTGGCCAGGATATTTTCAGCCGCGAAGAGATCCAGCAGGTTATTGAGCGCGATGATCTTTACAGTAACTATCGTCAACACGACGGTTGGAACTATTATTCTGCGTTGACACCGCTGCGCTCGCAAGATGGCACTGTTTATGGCGTACTGCAGGTAAACCGCCTTAACACCGGCATTGAGAACTACACCGGTTTTATCAGCCTTGTTGCCGTGCTGGTCTTTGTGGTGGGCGCAGCGGGCATTGTGCTGAGCATTTGGTGGGGATTTCGCAGCTACATTGAGCGGCCGCTGAATCGCTTGTTGCACGTCATGTCGCTCATCGAAGAAGGCGATCGTAGCCAACGCGCGACTGAAGACGGCCCTGCCGAATACCGTTGCCTAGCCTCAGGGTTAAACGGCATGCTGGATGCGATGTTAGAGAAAGATAGCGATATTGAAAGCCGTCAGCGGCGCGAAATAGAGCTTGAAAAGCGCCTACGCAAATCGAAAAAATTGGCGGAACTCGGCGTGTTGGCGGCAGGCGTTGCCCACGAAATAGGCGCACCGCTAACGGTCATTAATGGCCAAGCTCAGCGTTTGGCTCGCCGCGATGTCATCGGCGATGACGAACGCGCCCGATTAGGGCGAATTCGCAGCGAAGTGGAACGCATCGTCGCCATTGTGCGTCAGTTGATGGAATTAGGCCGTCAACATAACGTAGAGAAAGGCGAGCTGGCCCTTGATCAGCTTATTATGAGCGCGAGGGACTTAGTCGAAGAAACGCTCGAATCGAACAATATTCAGTTAGACATTGAATTACCGTCGCCGGCACCCAATTTAGTAGCCAACGGTCAACAACTTGTGCAGGTACTAACCAATTTATTGCGCAATGCGGCACAGGCACCAGACGTTAGCCGTATCCGCGTACGCGCCCACAAGCAAGAGCATGAACTACTATTGTGGGTAGAGGATGATGGCTCAGGAATTCCCAGCAGTCATCACCATAAAGTGTTCGACCCATTTTTTACCACCAAACCGGTTGGTCAAGGCAGCGGCTTGGGGCTCTCGATGGTACACCGCATTATTAACGACCACGGCGGCACAATCGGCGTGTTTGACAGCGCCCTTGGCGGCGCTGGATTTGAAATTACGTTACCTATTAGTGAAACCGCTTCCGCGTGAGGACTACGTTTGTGACCCATCAGGAACACCTTTTACCTTTGTTGGTGGTGGAAGATGACGCCGCTATACGTGAGTTGTTAGAAGAAGAATTGCAGGATGCAGGCTACACAACGCTTGGCGTCCCCAGCGCTGAAGAAGCCATCGCCTTACTCAGCCACACCACCGTCTCGCTGGTGATTACCGATGTGCGCCTACCGGGCATGACCGGCATACAGCTACTACAGCAGCTACGCCAAGCGGGTAGCGAACTGGGTATTATTGTAATTACAGCGTTTGGCACCATCGACCAGGCTGTTGAAGCGCTAAAATTAGGGGCTGACGACTTTTTAACCAAACCACTTGATTTGGATGCTATTCGCGATGCCGTGTTTCGTGTCCTGGAGCGGCAGCGTTTGTCGGTTTCCCACGATTCGGATACCAGCCATTTCCACGGCATTGTGGGTAAAAGCCAAGTCATGCAGACATTATTTCATGACGCTTCCCGCCTCGCCAAAAGCGATGCTCCGATTTTAATCTTGGGTGAAAGCGGCACTGGCAAAGAACTACTGGCCCAAGCCATTCATCAGGAAAGCCAACGCGGTGAAGAACCGTTTGTGCCCGTCAACTGCGCCAGCATCCCGGCCGACTTGATGGAAAGCGAATTTTTTGGCCATGTAAAAGGCGCTTTTACCGGTGCCAATGAAGCCCGCAAAGGGCTGTTTCAAAGCGCCCAGGGCGGCAGCCTGTTTTTAGATGAAATTGGTGAGATGCCGATGAATCTTCAGGCAAAATTATTGCGTGCGCTGCAAGAAAAGACCGTGAGGCCAGTGGGTAGTGAGCGTGAAGAACCGGTCGATGTGCGTATTATTGCCGCGACTCATCGCAATTTGGAGCAAGAAATCGAGCAGGCCAACTTTCGCAGTGACTTGTTCTATCGTTTAGAAACATTCTCATTACGTATCCCACCACTGCGCGATCGCGGCAGCGATGTTGAACACCTTGTGTTTACGCTTATCGACAAACACTCAGAGGCCCAGGGCAAACGAATAGAGCACATCGAACCCGACGCCCTGAGCAACTTACTTAATTATAATTACCCCGGCAACGTCCGCGAACTGGAAAATGCCATTATGCGTGCCGTTACGCTAAGTGAGAATGGCTCACTCAACCACAAAGACCTGCCCGAACGGCTGCGCGAGCAATCCACGCCAGAAACGGGCACGCCACTGGCAGCTACATTAAGTGGCGAGATAGTCGCAGGAACACCACTTCCAGCGCCACCACCGATCCGCTGGCCCAGCCTGGAGGAGGTTGAAAAACGCTATATCAATAAAGTGTTGGAAGCCACGGGGGGGAATAAACGACGCACCGCAGAGGTTCTTGGTATAGCCCGCAGGACGCTTTACCGTCGTTTAGAAGATAAAGAAGAGTAAACCGCTAAGCTGTCCCAACACTTACGAAGCCGCAAAAAAACCCCCGCAGGCGCGGGGGCTGAAAGGATGGTAAACCGTGTGGAGCAGCCGCAGGGAACGAACAGCTGGATCGATTTACCATCGTAGGGAACACTTCTCACCATGAGTGACGGGATAACTAGCTACTGGTTGACTCATCATCAACGCTTTCATCTTCGCCATTCTCATCATTGCTTTCTTCATCGCTTGGCATCGGATCGGTGCCTTCCCCAAACCCAGGCTCATCGTCCGGGCTCATGGTGCCATCTGCTGGTTCGTCCATAGTATCTTCAGGCATGGGCGTTTCAGACTCGGCACCGGTACTCTGAGTCATTGAACCTGCCGAGCCTGAATCTCCTTCCAAGCCGGGGTCCTGCTCTATTTCTATTGCGGGCTCTTGCTCTATGCCTGACGTTTGACCATTAGCGGCGTCCTGATCCTGCTCTATGGGCGCCGCTTCGTCAGCGGGTGCATCAGGCAGCTCTTCATTATCGCCGCAGCCAGCTAAAACAATGACGCTGGCAACACTTGCCATCATGCACAACGTTACCCAACGGGGACGCTGACTTTTTCGGTTACGCTCAATGTGGACACGTGGATTATCCATGCTTGCGACCTCCCATCCTGGACCCTAATGACATCAATCATCCTTTTGATGATCAGCTTGATACATAAATAACAGGTATCTTTAAAATCGCGTTGAAAAGAAATCTTAAAAAACAACCTTTAAAACCAATTTATAAACACATTGCAATCATTGTGCCAGAAATCTATTTATATAAAAAACACTTAAAAATCATACTTATATAGAGATCAGTTGTTTTTTTTCGTGTGCTGGCACTTCACCGCCAGGTGGGTAAAAAATGACACATGTGGCGTTAATGGGCCCGTTGAAGGGGTCGTTGTGACACACAGACCCCACCTATGTATAATAATTTTTAATAAATTTTTCGGATCAATCTCACATTTAATTATGAGTGGGCGCTGCAGCTGTTTTTATCGTCGTGGATTGCTATATTCCGTTGGCCGGTACACAGCAGCAAACTCCATTCTGATCAACCAAAAGGCATCGTCGATGGACGAAACACGTAATGTTAAAATCAAGGTGCGTGGTTTAAGCAAGGTATTTGGCAAACAACCTAAGAAAGCGCTTGAACTACGTGACCAAGGGCTAAAACGCCCTGAAATTCTTGAAAAAACGGGCCAAACGCTCGGTCTTTCGAATATTTCCTTCGATGTTTATGAAGGCGAACTACTGGTCATCATGGGCCTATCTGGCTCAGGAAAGTCCACGTTAATCCGCTGTTTGAACCGCTTAATCGACACCACGGAAGGCGATATCATCATCGACGATGAGAATATCCCGACGCTGAGTGAAAAGGCGCTGCTCGAATGCCGTCGCCGCCACTTCTCCATGGTGTTTCAGAACTTTGCTCTGTTTCCCCATCGCACCGTGCAGAAAAACGTTGAGTTTGGTCTGGAAATTCGCGGTGTCGACCCTGCTGAGCGGTATAAAATTGCTCATGAGACACTCACCCAGGTAGGTTTGGAAGGTTGGGAAGATGCCTACCCGAACCAGCTTTCCGGCGGCATGCAACAGCGCGTTGGCTTGGCCCGCGCCCTGGCAAATGACGCAAGCGTGTTGTTGTTAGATGAAGCGTTTTCGGCACTTGACCCATTGATTCGCAAAGACATGCAGCAAGAACTGCTTGAGCTGCAGTCGAGAATGCAGAAAACAACCGTCTTTATCACCCACGATCTAGACGAAGCGTTGAATATTGGCGACCGCATTGTGCTGCTGAAAGATGGTGAAGTGGTGCAAATCGGCACTCCTGAAGACATCCTAACCAACCCTGCCGACGACTACGTACGTCGCTTTATCGAAGGCGTTGACCGCTCGCGTATCCTTACCGCCGAAAGCGCTATGCGGCCAGTCCGCACTACTGCACGAGAAGGCGATGGTCCGCGTACTGCACTTCACCGCATGCGCGAACACAGCATTGATTCCATCTACGTGACAGACCGCGACCGTAATCTGCTTGGGCTGCTTGAAGTAGACAGCGCCAGTCAAGCGATGGAAGACGGTGCGGATACCATTACCGATTACCTTACCCAGGACTTTCGCAAGGTCCCACCGGAGGAGCCGTTGCACAACCTCTTTGCGATGTTTAGTGAAAAAGGCTTTCCCATCGCCGTGATCGACGAACAACAGCGTCTACTGGGTGTAGTGGTCAAAGGCGCCGTTTTGGATCAACTGGCACGGGCAGGAGAAAAATAATGGATATCATACGTATTCCTCTCGGTGACTGGATCGAGAGCGGCCTTACCTGGCTCACCAGCGAATACTCAGTCGTCACTCGCGGCATTTCTCGTTTCACCCAAACGGGCATTGATGTGTTAAACAGCGCCCTGTTTTGGCTACCGGAGTGGGCACTACTGGGCTTAATTGCTCTGCTATGTTGGCGGCTAGGCGGCATTCGCTTAGCCATTGGGTCTATCGCGGGCTTGGCATTAATTTGGAACCTGGGCCTGTGGGAGCCCATGATTGAAACGCTCACACTGGTGGTGTTTGCCACGATGGTGGCCGTGGTTATTGCTATGCCGGTAGGTATAGCGGCGGCTCTGTCCGAGAAACTCTACCGATTGATCATGCCGGTACTCGATTTCATGCAGACCATGCCTGCTTTCGTGTATTTGATTCCCGCTATTCCGTTTTTTGGCATCGGTTCGGTGTCAGCGATTTTCGCCACGGTAATTTTCTCCATGCCGCCGGCTATTCGTTTTACCACCCTAGGCATTCGCCAGGTACCGGTTGAACTCATCGAAGCAGCCGATGCGTATGGCGCTAACCGAACTCAAAAGCTGTTTAAAGTGCAGCTACCTTTATCATTGCCTACGGTGATGGCGGGTATCAACCAGACCATTATGCTAGCCCTTTCGATGGTGGTTATTGCGGCCATGATCGGTGCCGATGGGCTAGGCAGTGAAGTCTGGCGCGCTATTCAACGCCTGCGCCCAGGCGATGGCTTTGAAGCAGGCATCGCGGTGGTTATTTTGGCAATGCTGCTGGATCGTCTGACCCAATCGCTGCGCAAAACACGCCGCTAAGATAAAACAGCCTGAGCCATTGAGTTGAGCCAGGCACTTGCTAAGTCGTTTATTGCTATCCATGATGTGTTAGTTAATAACGAGCAACTGCATTAAAGATTTATACCCAAGGGAGTAAGTGAATGAAACATCGCACATTGAATCTCCGCATTCGTCTCGCCTCACTGGCATTATTAGCTGGCGCTGGCGTAGCCGTTAGCAGCGCGGCGCAAGCCGAAGAAGAGAAGGGAACGATTAATCTAGCCTACGTCGAATGGTCATCAGAAGTTGCCTCTACCAATGTCATTGCCGCGGTACTTGAGCAGGCCGGCTACGAGGTTGATCTAACGTCACTCTCCGCAGCCGCCATGTTCCAAGCGCTCTCTACTGGCGATGCAGATGCTATCGTCGCCGCCTGGCTGCCCAGTACCCACGCTAACTACATGGAACGCGTGGGCGATAAGGTTGAGGATCTCGGGCCTAACCTTGACGGTACCAAGCTTGGCTTGGTCGTTCCGGAGTACACCGACGTTGACTCTATCGCTGAACTAAATGATAACGCCGATAGCTTTAATGGCGAGATCATCGGTATTGATCCCGGTGCAGGCCTGATGTCGCTGTCCGAAGAAGTTGTCGATACCTATGACCTTGAATTAAATCTGCGTAGTGGCAGTGGTGCGACGATGACGGCAGCGTTATCCAGTGCCATCAACAATGAAGAAGATATTGTTGTGACCGGCTGGACGCCGCACTGGATGTTTGCCCGTTTTGATCTTAAATATCTAGACGACCCTGAAAATGTCTATGGCGGTGCCGAGCAGATCCATACCGTTGTTCGCCAGGGCCTGGAAGATGACATGCCGGAAGCTTATGCCATTCTAGACGCTTTCGAATGGACCCCAGAGCAAATGGGTGAAGTCATGCTCATGAACCAGGAAGATGACAGCGATCCTCAAGCAACAGCCCAGCAGTGGGTTGAAGATAACCAGGACGTTGTAGAGCAATGGCTGAACAACTAAACAAGCGTTGAAAAAACAACCGTTATCGATGGTAAATTGCTGAGCTGAGGCGTTTCAACGCCTCAGCTCATTCTTCAGGCCTCATTCAGTACTACGGATATGATCAACGTTATGATGGTGGCCTGCCATCACGATAGATCATTCTGGGAGTTTGCTATGTTTAAAAACATCATGGTGCCGGTCGACCTTGCCCATCTAGACACCTTTGAACCCGCGCTGAGCATTGTGGCGGACCTTGCCAAACAATATGATTCGCATATTACCTATGTCAGCGTTACGGCTAATACGCCTACCAGCGTTGCTCGCACTCCTCAGGAGTACGAGCAAAAGCTTGATGCTTTCGCCCAAGAACGGCATAAGGTTCATGGGCAACCAGTCAGCATCAAGGTCTATAGCTCGACGGATCCTATTGCCAACGTTGATTCATTATTAGTGAAAGCAGTTGACGAGGTAGGGGCTGACTTGGTGATGATGGCAACACATCCGCCACGCCACCTTGATATTGTCATGCCTTCCCATGGCGGCAAAGTCGCTACCCACACCGACGCTTCTGTCTTCCTGCTTCGTTTAACCCAGTAAAGTAGCATCGCATGTTTAATAATTATTCTTTAATAACTGGTTCTAAAACTGGTTCTGCAACTAGTTTTAAGCACTATTTTTAGTAGCTAAGGGAGCAACTTTGTGGATAAAAAACCGCAGAATCCTTCACCGGATGACTCAGCTCCTTCAGAGGGTATCCCCGCCCCTGAAGGTGCAGCGAATTTGATTGATACCGATTATGTAATCGGTCAGGACAACATCACCACCAATGCCATGGGTCTCAATCTTGACCTGCACGGCAAGGTATTTAGCATTTCGGCAATCATCGTACTGCTGTTTGTGGTGTTAACGCTGGCGCTGCAAGACACTATCTCACCGATCTATGATGCTATTTTCAGCTTTTTAACTGTGAATCTATCGTGGTTCTTTATCTTAGCGGCGAATGTCTTCGTCATTTTGTGTATTGGCCTGATCTTTTCCCCGCTCGGTAAAATTCGCATTGGTGGCGCCAATGCCAAACCCGATTTCACCTACATCGGTTGGTTTTCAATGCTGTTTGCGGCGGGCATGGGCATTGGCCTGATGTTTTTCGGTGTCAATGAGCCTCTGACCCACTTTGGTACCTCGTTCGATGGCGGCAGCTGGGCACCGCTGGCGGGCGCGGAAGGCGATGAAGCAGGCGCAGCAGCGCTGGCTATGGCGGCAACTATCTTCCACTGGGGCCTTCACCCTTGGGCGATTTACGCCGTGGTAGCGCTTTCATTAGCGCTGTTTTCCTTCAATAAAGGCCTGCCACTTTCCATGCGTTCGGTTTTCTACCCCATATTGGGTGAGCGCGTCTGGGGATGGCCAGGTCATATCATTGATATTCTTGCTGTTTTTGCCACGCTATTTGGTTTAGCTACCTCATTAGGACTAGGTGCCACTCAGGCTGCAGCAGGTCTAACCTACCTGTTCGACGCACCGGAAAGTGATATCACCATGATCCTATTGATCGTTGGTATTACGGTCATCGCGATTGGCTCGATTCTAGCCGGCGTTGATAAGGGTGTTCAGCTGCTGTCAAAAATCAACATCGCTATGGCAGCGCTGCTGCTGTTTTTTGTGATTGCGGTTGGCCCTACCCTACTCATCGCTACCGGCTTCTTTGAGAACTTGTGGAGCTATGCGGTTCATCTGCCAGCGCTATCCAATCCTTTTGGCCGCGAAGACGCCAACTTCAGCCAAGGCTGGACGGCCTTTTATTGGGCATGGTGGATCTCCTGGTCTCCTTACGTTGGTATGTTTATTGCCCGGGTATCGCGGGGTCGCACGGTGCGCGAGTTCCTAATATCCGTCATGCTGGTTCCCTTTTTCGTGTCGGTTTTGTGGATGACCACTTTCGGTGGTACCGCGATTGATCAATACGTCAGCCAGGGTATTGAAGCCGTACGTGATGCGGGCGTCGATCTGCAGCTATTCGTTATGCTAGAACAGCTGCCACTGTCACAAATCACCTCTTTTGTAGCGATTGTGTTGGTGATCATCTTCTTTGTGACCTCCTCTGACTCGGGCTCGCTGGTCATCGACTCAATTACCGCAGGCGGTAAGGTTGATGCGCCGAAGCCACAGCGCGTGTTCTGGGCGATCATTGAAGGCGCGATTGCCATTGCATTGCTATTAGGCGGTGGTCTAACTGCGCTACAAACCATGGCGGTCTCGACCGGCTTCCCGTTCACGATCATTTTGCTGGTGGCCTGCTACGCCATTATCAAAGGGTTGATGAGCGAGCCAAAAGCAGTCTAAACACTGCGTCAAGTCTCGCTAGCAAACAAAACGGGCAACCCAATGGGTTGCCCGTTTTTCGTTGGTATGTTGCTAGACGGTCTTCAACACCATATATCTTTCAATGGCGTATCGGGTCGGTAATGAGTCGCAATCTGCGCCTGTAATAACTCTGCGGTCGCCAGGGCATCGACCAGGGCATGATGCCCTTGATAACCAGGCAGGCCGTAGCGTTCGCGGCTCGAGTGGAGACGGATGGAAACCGGTGGGCGACCCAGCCAACGACGAAAGCGCGCCCATAGCGTTTGGCGATGCAACCTTGCTTCAAGCGACATGGTATCAATCATCGGAAACAGCACCCCTTCGCCACGACGTGCCTTAACGGCGGCGTCTAAAAAGGGTCGTTCAATATTGCGAAAATGAACCACGACCAAGCGACCGGCAAGCTGTGCCAAGACATCATCCAATATCTCTTCTAGGTCCGGCGCCTCGGCGATTTCTGAATGGGTAATATGGTGGTAGGCAATTGAGGCTTCGTCTAAGGGCCTGGGCGGGTTCAGCACCCAGTAGCGTCGTTCAGCAAGCTTAATGCGTTGGAGCGTAAAAGGCACTAGGCCAATACTCACAATCGCATGACGCCGCTCATCGAGCCCCGTGGTTTCCATATCCAGCGCCACCATAGGCACCTCGGCAATGGGGGTCTCGGGGTGTGGTAATGGTGTATCAAAAAACCGCTGAATAGCCGGATTATGCGCCTGTTGGGCCCGCTGTTGCATATAACCCGTCCAGTCGGCCTGGGTTATTTTTTGGCGTGGACGTATACCGCGCATTTTAAAGTCCCTGCCGTTGAGCAGGCATAGGATAGCGGAATTTTAAAAACTTTTGGGCATTGCTGAGTACCTGGAAAGCGTCTTTTAGTGTGTGCCGCTCGCTATCCTCAACGTCTTCCGGTTCGATATTGTTATCCGGTTGGCGATCCTCTTGTAGGTCAATCATTTGATGACGCAGCCGCGACATGCATAAGAACTCAAAGGCGTAACTGAGCTTGTCACTCATGCCAGTCGCCAATAGCTGGGTTTTGCCAATGTCATTCAAACGCTGGAAAGAGTTCTGTGTTTTGGAGCCGCAAGCCAAGGCATGGATACGCACCAAATCAACCATCGGCGCGGTACCCCGGCGCTTTAGGTTGATTGAGTTGTTATGCTTCCCGTCCTTCTCCATCACGAAAGTACGGAAAAATCCCAGCGGCGGAGTGCGGTTCAGGGCATTGCGCGCCATGGCGGCTAAAAATAGTGGCGACTTAGGGGCTGTTTCAGCAATCAGATCTTGTAGCGTTTCCACGTAGTGGTCTTCGCCATAACAGCTATCGAGATCAAAGAAAATTGAGCTGTGCAGTAGTCGCTCTGGTGTGGGGTTGGCCATCCAATCCTTAAAATAACCTTTCCAAACATGCAGCGGTTGCCTCCACTGAGTGTTGGTCGCCATCACATCGCCCTTGCAATAAGGGTAGCCGCAGGCGTCTAGGCCATCGCTGACAATTTTTGCTAGCGCATAAAAGTAATCGTCATGCTGCTCAGGGTTAAAATCATCGGAGAGGATCAGCGCATGATCTTGGTCGGTGACAATGCTCTGTTCATTGCGCGCCATGGAGCCATTGACCATAAAGCAATAAGGAACCGGAGGCGGCCCCAACTCCGCTTCAGCCATTTCCAACAGGCGTCGTGTAAAGCTGCGCCCGATCGTTGAAAGTGCACTGCCCACCATCTGCGAGTTAGCGCCCTCTTGCACCATCCGCACAAACGCCGCGCGCACGTCGGGAGCTAAGCGCGCCAGTCCCTGAGTGCTGGATTGATTGAAAATATTGCTGACAAGATAAAGGCCACTGTGGGTTTCATAGCGGATAATGTCGGAAAGGTGCACCACCCCAACCGGGCGTTGGCGATACACAACGGGCAAGTGGTGAACATTATTGCGCAGCATGGTCAGCATCGCTTCATACACAGATGCATCCGATTGAACAGTAATTAACCGTGAGGAGATTACCTCGCCTACTGGGGTTTGCGGCGAGCGACCTTCGGCGACGACGCGGTTACGAAAATCACTATCGGTTAAAATGCCACACATCTGCCAGGTTTGGCCTTCGCTATCTTTAAAGCTAAACCGAGGATTTTCACTGCCCTCTTTCAATACCAGCAGGGCAGATGCTTGGGCTTCACTCATCTGCTGAGCAGCCCGCTGGACGCTGGTGGATGCTTCGACCATTAACGGATAGCGAGTAAGCAGCTTACGTATCCGCGTGACCATCATATCGTTGGATTTCTTTTGTTGCTCGGCGACGGTTTCTAGGCGCGGGCGCTCAAGCTCTACAAAATCTGCAAAATGGTCATCTTCTTCGCACAGCCGCTGAAAGACCGCATCCGGGATAAAATACAGCAGGGTATCTTCGATCGCCTTTGCGGGAAGACTCACTTTATGGCTTCGCAACAAGCTAAAATGACCGAAGATGTCGCCTTCGCCAAGGCGGTTATAAAGCTCTCCGTTTCTACGATAGACTTCCACGGCACCACTGCGTATATAACACAAATCATTAAGCGTCTCGTTGAATACTAAGATGTCACTGCCGGTTTTGAAGTAGCTAACTTCCACCTGCTCGGCAATCGCATCAAGAAGGTCGTCCGACAACCCGTCGAAGGGAGGGAACCGCCCCATGTGCTGGCGTATTTCTAACAGTTCGACGTCCATGGCGCCTCCTAGGGCTTGCCGATCAATACATGAATTGAAGTGTGGCGGGGCGACGGGGCGACGTAAACCCCGCACGCATAATTAAATGACTACCCGCAAAAAAGCCCGGCACTAGGTGTGCCGGGCTTTAAGTGGCCGAAACCACGCTAACACGAATGTTAGCTGATTAAATAACTAACAGTTTCAGCCGATAGTAACAGCACAGCTTAGGATTGGCTCGCCATTTCTTGCACACGCTGCATCATTTCGGGATCTTGCTGAATGGACTGGCCAATAGCGTTAAAGGTATCGACATCAAGACCGCTATCTTCGACAACTTCAATCATGCGGTCGTTAGCTTCGGCGCGCACTTCCTGCTGCGCAGATTCATCTTCTGCTTCCTGCAGACGCTGCGTATATTCTTGAGAAATAACGGCGATTTCTTGAGAAGCATCGGCAAACTGCTGGAGCTGATCGTCAGAAAAATCCTGGGCGGGAGCGGCTTGCTGAGTTGCCATTGGATCTTGAGCGGAGTCTTGATCTTGCTGGGCGTGGGCAGTTGTCGCCATAAGACCAGTTGCGAGCAGGGCAGCGGAGAACAGAGCCGTCATACGTTGCATAATAAAAACCTCAATGATGCGTTGTGAGTGTGGGTACTGTGACGCAGCTGTTCCGAACAGGTTCAATTTTTAATGTAACGGTTAGTAACAGAAAGAAGCTTATTCCTCTTAACATTCAAAGGTCCACGCCATGATGGAATCAGTATGACACCGTTATTCAATCAACTAAGCTCGGATAATTTAGCTTCAGCCGGGCTTAAGGCCATGCCAACGCTTTTTGTGCTGCTGTGGAGCACCGGCTTTATCGGCGCCAAATTTGGCCTACCCTACGCCGAACCATTTACGTTTTTGTTTATTCGTTTCGTGCTCACACTGCTGCTATTAATTCCACTGGTCATCATCTTGCGTATCCGCTGGCCTTCATCACCTAGGTTATGGACACATATCGCCATATCGGGTTTTCTAGTCCATGGCGGCTACTTGAGCGGTGTTTTTTATAGCATTGACTTGGGAATGCCTGCGGGACTAGCAGCGTTGCTTGTCGGGCTTCAGCCGCTAGTAACGGCGGCCTTAGCGGGCCCGTTACTGGGTGAAAAACTGTCATGGCGTCAATGGTTGGGGCTGGCCTTGGGACTCATCGGCATCAGCTTGGTACTCGGTAGCCAGCTAGACATAGGTAACACGCTCTTTGATGGCTTCGGCATTAGTGCACTGCTGTGTGTGATGGCCGCCTTAGTGGGCATTTCCTTGGGCACGCTGTATCAAAAACGCTTTTGCACCCGTATGCCACTGCTATCTGGCGCGGTTATTCAATACTTGGCTGCGGCAATGCTCGTCGGAAGTGGCGCACTGCTGTTTGAGACTCGTCAGGTGGAATGGAGCATCACGTTTGCACTGACGCTTGGCTGGCTGGTGTTGATTCTCTCGATTGCCGCTATCCTGTTACTCATGGCCTTGATTAAAAAGGGGGAAGCCTCGCGGGTCGCGAGCCTTTTTTATCTTGTGCCACCGGTCACGGCGCTTCAAGCGTGGTGGCTATTTGACGAGCGTCTTCCCTGGCTAGGGCTTGTGGGGATGTTGGTCGCCATCACTGGGGTGGTGATGGTTATTCGAAAACCCGCCTATAAGGCGACTGAACGATAACGATATTTGTAGACCAAGGTTTGGATAAACATGTCAGCACAACACCACTGTGCCAGAGTGAACGACCGCTGTAACCGCTGCGATTCACCGGTACCTTTTGCATTTACCATGGCGTTTCAACCTATCGTTGATGTTAGCCAACGAAAAATCATTTATTACGAGGCGTTGGTGCGCGGTCCTAAGGGTGAGTCCGCCTTTTCTATCCTTGAAAAGGTCACCCCGGATTTACTCTACCGCTTTGATCAGGCCTGCCGTATTAAAGCGATTGAGCTTGCTAGTGAGCTGGGCATGCAGGAACGGCTGTCTATCAACTTTCTGCCCAATGCGGTCTACGAGCCAGAAGCGTGCATTCAGGCTACCTTGGACACATCGCGACGAGTAGGCTGGCCCGCCCACCGGCTCAATTTCGAAATCACCGAAACCGAGCGTGTCGATGACCGCACGCATATGCGTTCGATTATTGAAAGCTACCGAGAAATGGGCTTTACCACTTCGCTAGATGACTTTGGTAATGGCTATGCCAACCTTGATCTATTGACCGACCTACGCCCTGATACGCTTAAAATTGACCGCGATTTAATCGTGGGCTGCGATAGCGATAAACGCCGCCAAGCCATTTTGCGCAGCTTGGTAGCGCTGGCAGACACGCTAGGCACACAGTTGATTGCCGAAGGGATTGAAACCCGTGAGGAGTCGCGCTGCTTGCTTGGGCTGGGCATACCCATGCAGCAGGGTTATTACTTTAGCTACCCGAATCTGGAAGCGCTGGCAGAGATTGACGACGCTAAATACGACTAGCGTGAATAAAACGGCTATAGCTGTTGCAAAAAACCAGCCCCGCCTAAATTACGCATTTGCTGACGTATCCATTGGCTTCGACGCTCCACCTGAGCATCGGGACGTGCCGCACTACGCGTCAGCGGGCTGGGCAAAATCGCCGCCAGCAGGCTCGCTTGACGCTCAGTCAACGCGTCGGAAGAAGCGCCAAAGTAATGCTGGGCCGCTGCTTCGATGCCGAACACCCCCCTGTCCCATTCGGCCACATTGAGGTAAATTTCTAGAATACGCTGCTTGCTCCACAGCACCTCAATAAGCAGTGTAAACCATGCCTCTAAGCCTTTACGCGTCCAGCTACGGCCCGTCCATAAGAAAACGTTCTTCGCGGTTTGTTGGCTAAGGGTGCTGGCTCCGCGCAACCGCCCTCCGTCTCGACTGGCCTCCCAAGCACGCCGCAACTCGACAAGGTCAAATCCACCGTGGTGTGGAAAGCGCTGATCCTCTGCTGCAATCACGGCTAACTTGGCATTTGCCGAAAGAGAATCCCAACTACGCCATGTTCGCTGTATGTTAATTGGCTCGCTGTAAATCCAACTCTGAACTTTGCGCTCAACCATCACCATCGACCCCGGTGGAGGCACGGCGCGAAACAGTAGTACCAACGCGACAGAAAAAAGTACAAACGCCAGCACGCCACGCCAAACAACACGCCATAGTAGACGCATAAACCGGCGCAGCGAGCGATTGAGCATTTCGTTATCCTTATTAACGCTTCAAGAGGTGGTCTGCATGATAACGCAGATGGTCCTCGATGAACGAGGCGATAAAGAAGTAGCTGTGATCGTAGCCTGGCTGACGACGCAGCGTCAGCGGATGATCGTGCTCCTCACATACAGCCTCTAGGCGTTCAGGCTGTAGCTGTTCCTCCAGGAACTGATCGGCCTCCCCCTGATCGATAAACAGACGTTGACGAGAGGCTCCGTTGGCGACCAATTCGCAGGCATCATACTGGCGCCAGCGCGATGTGTCCTCGCCTAAATAAGTACTGAAGGCTTGCTGACCCCAGGGGCAATTGATCGGATTAACCACCGGCGAAAAGGCTGATACTGAACGGAAACGCCCGGGGTGGCGAAGCGCTAAAATTAGCGCCCCGTGCCCACCCATGGAGTGTCCGCTGATAGATTCACGCCCATTGACCGGAAAATGCTGACGCACCACGGAGGGCAGCTCTTCAATCACATAGTCGTACATGCGATAGTGGGACTTCCATGGTGACTCGGTGGCATTGACGTAAAAACCGGCCCCAGAGCCTAAATCAAAGCGCTCATGCTCGCCGGGCAAATCGGTACCCCGTGGGCTAGTATCAGGGCAAACGATCGCCACCCCTAGCTCAGCAGCGATCCGGTGGGCGCCGGCTTTCTGCATAAAGTTTTCGTCATTGCAGGTCAGCCCTGAGAGCCACCAAAGCAGTGGCACTCGCTCATTTTCCGCCTGAGGTGGCAAGTAAACGGCGAAGATCATGTCGCAGTCCAGCGCACGGGAGTAGTGGCGGTAGCGCTTATGCCAGCCACCGAAGCTACGGTTGGCGGACACCAGTTCTAAAGTTTCACTCATGCTCATGGGCAGGTTCCTTTAAATGCAGCAAACGCGGCAGGTCAGCCCTGCCGCGTTTTAAACGTACTCACTATACTACTAAATAATCCCGCGCTTAGTAGTGCAAGATTAGTAATGCAAGACGCTACGAATGCTCTTACCCGCATGCAACAAATCAAAGGCGTCGTTGATCTGTTCAAACGGCATATCCTGAGTGATGAAATCGTCAATGTTGAGTTCGCCTTTCATGTAGCTATCAACGTAGCCCGGCAGTTCGCTGCGTCCTTTTACGCCACCAAAGGCAGAGCCTTTCCAGACGCGTCCAGTCACCAATTGGAAGGGACGGGTCGAGATTTCTTCACCCGCACCGGCAACCCCAATGATGATTGATTCACCCCAGCCTTTGTGACAGCACTCAAGAGCCGAACGCATGACGTTAACGTTGCCGATACACTCGAAGGAATAGTCAACGCCACCGTCGGTAAGGTCAACAATGACCTGCTGAATGGGGTCTGAATAGTCTTTAGGGTTAACAAAGTCGGTCGCGCCAAACTGCTTGGCTAGCTCGAATTTATCCGGGTTAATATCAATGGCAATAATACGCGACGCTTTCGCCATCACGGAGCCCTGAATAGCGGCTAAACCAATCGCACCCAGGCCAAATATCGCCACCGTGGAACCCGGCTCTACTTTGGCGGTATTGAGCACCGCACCGATACCGGTCGTCACGCCGCAGCCTAGCAGGCAGATTTTATCCATCGGGGCTTCTTTCGACACCACCGCCAGCGATACTTCAGGCAGTACGGTGTACTCGCTAAACGTGGAGGTACCCATGTAATGGTGAAGCATCTTACCGTCTAGCGAGAAGCGCGAGGTGCCGTCCGGCATCACGCCTTTGCCCTGGGTAGCGCGCACGCTGCCACACAAATTGGTTTTGCCCGATAAGCAGAACTTACACTTGCCACATTCTGCAGTATACAGTGGGATAACGTGGTCGCCCGGCTTAAGACTCGTAACGCCCTCACCAACTTCTTGCACCACGCCAGCGCCCTCATGGCCCAGCACGGCAGGAAAATTGCCTTCGGGGTCAGCACCAGAAAGCGTGTAAGCATCAGTATGACAAACGCTAGTGGCGGCCATTTTAACCAATACTTCACCGGCTTTCGGGCCTTCCACATCAATCTCAACTAGCTCTAGCGGCTTACCCGCTTCCAGTGCAATAGCTGCGCGTGACTTCATGTTAATTCCTTACTATTGGTTATTTCTAAGGCAATAATTACATTATTCGTCGGTGGTTACCGGGCCAAATTCAACCGGCAGCCAGCGATAGCCCTCTTCATCTTTTACGATATGGCCAATTCCGGGGAATGGCATGTGCGCGCCAGCGACCCAGTGTTCATCTTCAACGGCGCTTTCGAGCGCGTTTTCTCGCGTGCGAATGGCCTGTTCTGGATCAGAATCAAATTCAATGGCCACGCTGGGATCAGCAAATTGAACACCGTAGCTGTGGACGACGTCTCCCCATACCAGCATGGCGTCATCATCGCTGTTGAGCATAAAGCTTGAATGCCCTGCCGTATGTCCATGGGTATCTTGGGCAACAATGCCCATCAACACTTCATCCCCGAGAGTGAAGGGGTTGAAACGATCAGCCTCCTGATAAGGCGCTACCGCGTCTTGGGCCATGGTAAAGAAGGCCTGGGCAGATTCAGGCGCTGCCGCCGCACGCTCCTCATCCAGCCAAAAATCAACATCGGCTTGGCTGGCACGCAGCTCCGCATTGGGATAAACCGCTTCGCCCGCCTCATTCGCCAAACCACACACGTGGTCAGGGTGCAGATGGGTCATTAGCACTGTATCGACATCGTCAGGCGAGTAGCCAGAAGCACGCAGGTTGCTCTCTACCTGGCCCAGTGAAGGACCAAAGCAGGCGGCGGAACCGGCATCCACTAGCACCAAGTTATCGCCGGTATGAATCAGAAAGGCGTTGACGGCGGTTTGCATACCGCTTTCCGCATCAATAAATAGGGCGTCTAAATGACGGAGGATTTCATCTTGCTCCATGCCTTTTAGTAGAGACGTGTCGATAGCGGTGTGACCGTCGTATAGAGCGGTTACTTCATATTCCCCCACCATCATGCGAAACCAGCCCGGCGCTTGTTCTTGCTGCTGCGTGGGCGGTTCCGCCTGAGCACTGACTGCCAAGCCCGCAGTCATGGCGACTGCCAGCGCACCGCGCGACCACTGAGATAAAGAGTTAGACATACGCAAAGGCTCCATTGATAGACAAACGATGCCAGTAGTGTAGGCCAGCTAGGCGCTGTTGATAAACCGGGATACACTCATAAGATTATTGCTACACAGCAACAATCGCTAACACCCCAAGGAATTAGCATGCAGCACTGGAGTCGTATCGAAGCCTTTATCGAGGTGGTGCGTTTAGGTACGTTTTCTGCCGCGGCTCGCCACCTGAAGGTATCAACCTCGCATATCAGCCGTTTGGTCAGTCAACTCGAAAATCAGCTGGGCGTGCAGTTACTCTATCGCACCACCCGCCAAATCCGCTTAACCGATGCCGGAGCAACCTACGTTGAGCATTGCCGCCACTTATTTGATGGGCTGCGCGATGCCGAACAGGCCATTAGCGAACTTCAAGCCAAGCCCAGCGGGCTGCTCAAGCTCACCTCGGCGACGACCTTCGGCGAACGCTTTATCGCCCCGCTGGTCAATGATTTTCAGTGTTTACACCCGCAGCTGGATGTTCATCTGCACTTCACTAATCGCCCGGTGGCGCTGATTGAAGAGGGTTACGACATCGCCATTCGCATGGGAGTATTAAAAGATTCCAGCTTGATTGCTCGTCGCCTTTGTGACCGGCGGGAGTATATCGTCGGCTCCCAGGCGTACTTTCGCCAGGCGCCGCGGCCGCATACGTTGGGTGAACTTAGTCAGCACCGCTGCCTGATTGGCTCCCGGCCCAACTGGCTATTTGAGGTCAATGGCCATCGCCGCGAGGTGCGCGTAGAAGGCTGTTGGAGCGGCAATTCAGGTCCGGCGCTATTAGACGCCGCCCGCAAAGGGCTGGGCCTTGCGCAGCTGCCGGACTACTACGTGGCTCCTTACCTTGCCAGCGGTGAACTGGTAGCCGTGCTTGAACCTTTCCAGCACCACGACACCGCCGTTTGGGCGGTCTACCCACGCCACCGTCACCTATCGCCCAAAATCCGCCAGCTAGTGGATTATCTGGTTGCCAATATTGATAGCGTATTGCCCAAGAGGTAGCCATGGTGATTAAGCTTTTCAGTGTTGGTATTGCCTACCTATTAGACGCATTGCAGAGGTGATGACCAAGCGTCGAGTGAATAACCACAATATCGACGTGCCAACACACAAATGTTGACGATATAATGAACATTCAACCATGCATGTTTTTTTTCATAACCCTGTCATTGCGTAGCAGCAACGCTGCGAACCCACAAAGGATGTTGGTATGTCTGCCCCCCCGCCTGGCCAATCGGCTACAGCCTGATTTTAATTGCCACCCTGGAGCTTCTTCTGCTGGCCCATCGCATTTATCAAGACCGTCAAATAACACATTAAGCGCGGCAACGATCTCAAGGCCCCCTCCATCAAAAAGCCCGCCGTTCAAAGAACGACGGGCTTTTTACTTTCTAGTTACCACTCACAACCTACTACTTACTGCAATCACTCGTCGAGGAACGAGCGTAATGGCTCAGAGCGGCTGGGGTGGCGCAGTTTACGCAGCGCTTTGGCTTCAATTTGACGGATTCGCTCGCGAGTGACGTCAAACTGCTTGCCCACCTCTTCCAGTGTATGGTCGGTATTCATGTCGATACCGAAACGCATGCGCAGGACTTTTGCTTCGCGGGCGGTCAAGCCGCCTAACACGTTGCGTGTGGCTTCGATAAGACCTTCACCGGTGGCCATATCAATGGGTAGCAGCATGGTGCCGTCTTCGATAAAGTCGCCCAGGTGTGAATCATCGTCGTCACCAATCGGCGTCTCCATGGAGATCGGCTCTTTGGCAATCTTGAGCACCTTGCGTACTTTATCTTCCGGCATTTCCAAGCGCTCGCCGAGTTCTTCCGGCGTCGGCTCACGACCCATTTCCTGAAGCATCTGGCGCGATACGCGATTGAGCTTGTTAATGGTCTCAATCATGTGCACTGGAATACGAATGGTGCGCGCCTGATCGGCAATCGAGCGGGTAATTGCCTGACGAATCCACCAAGTGGCATAAGTCGAGAACTTGTAACCACGGCGATATTCGAACTTATCGACCGCCTTCATCAAGCCGATGTTGCCCTCTTGGATCAAATCCAGGAACTGCAGGCCACGGTTGGTGTACTTCTTGGCAATCGAAATAACCAAACGCAAGTTAGCCTCAACCATCTCTTTCTTGGCACGGCGAGCTTTCGCCTCACCAATGGAGAGCTTGCGGTTCACCTCTTTAAGGTCAGAAACCGAGAGCTGCACCATATCTTCTTCAAAGGCGATTTTGCGCTGCGCGCGGGCGATATCAGCACGTAGTGGCTCAAGACGGTCAGCGTATTTGCTTTGCGCGGCCTGAAAATCATCCAGCCACGTTTTGCGCGACTCGTTGCCAGGAAACGACTTGATAAACGTTTTACGCGGCACCTTGGCTTTTTTCACACATAGCTGCATCACCGCTTTTTCTTGAGCACGTACTTGCTCAACGCTGATGCGCACTTGACCCACTAAGCGTTCAAAGTGCTTAGGCACCAGCTTAATCGGCGAGAAAAGTACCGCCAGGCGGGTCTGCTCGGCCTTAAGCTCGGCGCTGCCGCGACCATGCTTAGCAAAGGCGGCTTCCACTAGGGCGTTCTGCTCGCGAATCTGTTCAAAACGCGCACGCGCTTCTTCGGGATCCGGGCCGCCTTCACTGGCTGTGGAATCTTCGTCTTCGTCGTCACCATCGGCTTCAACGTCGTCGTCAATGTCGGACTCGGGCTCCGGTTCAGGCACCTCTGCTTCGGCCACGCCGGGAATGCCTTCGTCGGGATCGATGAAGCCAGAAAACAGATCTGAAAGACGCCCCGGCGCTTCTTCATCCTGGGTAGCGTCGTAGGCATCTAGAATAGACGCAACGGCTCCCGGTAAATAGGCTAGGGACGACATCACCTCACGGGTGCCCTCTTCGATCCGCTTGGCGATTTCAATTTCGCCTTCGCGAGTCAAAAGCTCAACCGTACCCATTTCACGCATATACATGCGTACAGGGTCAGTGGTGCGGCCCACATCACTTTCCACGGCGGCAAGGGCCGCGACAGCCTCTTCCGCAGCGGACTCGTCCGTGGATTGATCCGACATCATCAACGTGTCTTCATCAGGGGCTTCTTCAGCGACACTTATACCCATGTCGTTGATCATGCCAATGATGTCTTCCACTTGATCCGGGTCGGCGATATCCTCAGGTAGATGGTCGTTGACCTCGGCATAGGTCAGGTAGCCCTGTTCCTTGCCTCGAGCGATCAACTCCTTCAGACGCGACTGCTGCTGCGCATTTCCAGCCATAGAAACCCTATCTCGACGAAGAAGAATGAAACACCTGGAGCGCTGAATCGATTAAACTCAACAAGCCGAACAGTATAGCGTAATCTACTGGAAATTTTCCAGCTTGACGTATTTGCGCGGTCATTCAGGTGTGTTAGTTTGTTTGGTTAGGTCAACATTTGATACATTTATGTATGACCGTTTATGTGGTGTCGACACATTAGGAATTCAACCCCCAGCGCTCCAACACCGCCTTATTGACGCTGTGCCAGCTCCATTACCAAGCTTGCCAGACGCTGACGCTGCTCCTTATCTAGCTTATTTCCCGCGCGCTCCTGCGCCAGCAGTGCTTGATACTCTTCCTGCGGAGAGCGCTGACGCTGAAGATACTGCAAGTGTTCCACCAAGCCGTTCAGCTCGGCCTCCCGATCTGCCTTGGGAATCAACAGCTCACGCTTAGCGAAAGCTGCTAAGGCCTGGCCCTGCTGGCTACCTTGAAAATGCGCCAGCACCACCTGCGGGCTGCGGTAGCGCCCCGCCTTGAGCAGTGCAATCAGTTCTCGGCATAACGCTGCATCGTCATCGTCAGGCAGCCACTCCAAATGCTCCGGCAGGGCTTCCACCAAACGGGGCTCATGCAACAATAGCTGCACAATACGCGCCACGGGAGGGAGCGCCTGGGTCCGTGACCGCGACGACGAAGCAGACGTCGCTTGCATAGCGCTAGGCTGGGAAAGTGGCGCCGAATCAGCTCCCAACTGCTCAACCTGCCCCTGGGCAAGGCCCTTAAGGGCACGCTGCTCGGCTGCTTGTACGCGCTTTTCAAGCAGTACTTTCAACTGCTCTTGCGCCAACCCGCTGCGCTGCGCCAATGACTCCAGCAGTAGCGATTTGAGCATACCGTCAGGCACTTTGTTCAATGCCTCAAGCACCTGACTAGCAAATCGCTCGCGCCCCTCCACAGTGTTTAAGTCGCGCCCCTGGGCCGCCTGCTCGAATAGAAACTCCGACAGAGGCACGGCACAGGTCACACGATCCTGAAACGCCTCGGCACCTTCACGGCGCACCAGAGTGTCCGGGTCGTCGCTTTCGGGCAGAAACAAAAACCGCGCTTCGCGGCCATCGATCATTTGTGGCAGCACGGTTTCCAGTGCACGACTGGCCGCCTGCCTACCCGCACGGTCGCCATCGAAGCAGAACACCACGCGGCTCACCAATCGAAACAGGCGGGTTAAATGGTCTTCGGTGGTGGCAGTACCCAGGGTCGCCACGGCGTTATGAATACCGTATTGGGCCAGCGCCACCACATCCATGTAGCCTTCAACCATGACAAGCTGCTCAAGCTTGTTCGACGCTTGGCGCGCCTCATACAAGCCGTAAAGTTCGCGGCCTTTATGAAACACCGGCGTTTCCGGCGAGTTGAGGTATTTGGGCTGATCATCACCCATCACTCGCCCGCCGAAAGCAATGGTACGCCCGCGCAAATCGCGAATGGGGAACATTACCCGATCACGAAAACGGTCGTAGGTACGCCCGGTATCCTCACGATGAATCAGCAGGCCATACTCCACCTGTACTGGCTCACCGACACCCCGCTCGCTGAGGTGCTGTTTTAGCGCCTCCCAACCCGCCGGGGCATAGCCAATGCCATAACTCTTGACCACCTCGTCCGAAAGCCCGCGATCCGCCAAGTAGCGCTGGGCAGGCTGGCCTTCCGCCATTTTTAAACGCTCGCGATAAAAACTGGCGGCAAGCTCAAGCAGGTTAACGCCCTCTTTGCGTTTTTGCTCGCGCTGCTGAGCACGCGGGTCGTCGGCACCTTCGCGGGGCACTTCAATCCCCAGACGCCCGGCCAACTGCTCAACCGCCTCGGGAAAAGGCAGCTTGTCGTACTCCATCAAAAAGCGAAGCGCATTGCCATTGGCACCGCAGCCAAAGCAGTGGTAAAACTGCTTATCTGCACTGACGGTAAACGATGGGGTTTTTTCTTGATGGAAGGGGCACAACCCTGAATAGTTACGACCGGCCTTTTTAAGTTGCACACGCTCACCCACCACCTCGACCACATCGACGCGGCCTAACAGGTCATCAATGAAACGTTGTGGAATTTGGCCTGCCATGAACGCCGGGGATCCTCGCGCAAAGCGCTAGTTCGATAACTTCTGAGATACTGCTTTTTTGAGACACTGTTTTTAAGCCACTGTTCTGAAGACACGGCATTAAAGAAATAGCTTTAAAGACATAGCTCTAGAGACATAGCTTAAAAAACACAGCTTAGGGTCATCAGACCCGTTTCCAGATCAGATCACTCTAAGCAGTAACGGCCTAACAGCAACGGTTTAAACAGTTATCAAGCGTCGAAAAAACAAACGGCCACCTAGTGGCGGCCGCTTGGCATCCCTCTTGAGACGACCAGCTAACTGCTCCGGCCCCCTCGGGTACGGATCAATAGAGCCGTTCGAAACGCTTTTGCTCACGCTGAACTTTCTTAGCGTGGCGTTTTACGGCAGCTGCCGCTTTGCGTTTACGCTCAGCAGTCGGCTTCTCATAGTGCTCGCGGCGGCGTACTTCAGAAAGAACACCGGCTTTTTCGCAAGAACGCTTGAAGCGACGCAGGGCGACGTCAAACGGCTCGTTATCACGTACTTTTACAGAAGGCATTAAGCACTCACCTACCTTAAGGAGTCTTGAGTTCAGATAGTACGTGCACTGCGATATTACGATTTAGAACGCGGTGCACGACCCAGTTTTACAGCGCAAAGTAGTTTAGTCGCCGTTGGCCATCTTTGCAAATGCTTACGCCCGCCTGCGCCGTCAATGCTAGACTAGTGCTCTTGTGTTTTTCACCTTCACATCTTTTAAATATCCTTTGAGAGTCCCTCTTTATGCGTGTTCTGGGCATTGAAACATCCTGCGACGAAACAGGTGTTGCGATTTACGACACCTCGTTAACAGGCGGCGAAGGACTACTCGCCGATGCGCTGTATAGCCAAATCGATATGCACGCAGCGTTTGGCGGCGTGGTGCCCGAACTCGCCTCTCGCGATCACACCCGCAAACTGCTGCCGCTGATTGAACAGGTACTGCGCGACGCCAAGCTGACGCGCTGCGACTTGGATGGCATCACCTATACCGCTGGACCCGGCTTGGTCGGCGCATTAATGGTGGGTGCCAGCACGGCCCACGGCATGGCCCGCGCATTAAACATTCCCGTACTCGGCGTGCACCACATGGAAGGTCATCTGTTGGCGCCGATGCTGGAAGACGAGTCGCCAGCTTTCCCCTTCGTGGCGCTGCTGGTATCAGGCGGCCATACCCAGCTCGTCGAAGTTCAGGGGCTAGGTCGCTATCAACTGCTTGGCGAATCGGTGGATGACGCGGCAGGTGAAGCCTTTGACAAAGCCGCCAAGATGCTCGGGCTGGCCTACCCAGGCGGCCCTCAGGTCGCCAAGTTAGCGGAACAGGGCAACCCCAAACGCTTGCGCTTTCCGCGCCCCATGACCGACCGGCCGGGGCTGGACTTTAGTTTTTCGGGCCTAAAAACTCACACCATGACGGCCATTCGCCAGCTGGAAACAGCCGACGAGCTCGATGCCCAGGCCCGCGCCGACGTTGCCCGCGCCTTTGAAGAGGCCGTTGTCGATACGCTGGTGATTAAGTGCCGTCGAGCGCTGGACCAAACTGACTTGAAGCGCTTAGTGGTCGCCGGCGGGGTGAGCGCCAATCATCGCCTGCGCGAACGACTGCAAGCTGAGTGTGAAAAACGCCAAGCCCGCGCCTACTACCCGCGCGGACGATTCTGTACCGACAATGGCGCGATGATTGCCTATGTCGGTGCTCAACGCCTGGCAGCGGGAGAGTGCGACCCTCCAGGAGTGATGCAAGCGACGCCTCGCTGGCCGCTGGATCAGTTGACAGCGCCTGCCTCACACTAACAACCACGCTAAGAACCATTAAATGGCGGCTCTTCACCACGTCGCAGTCGGCGAATATTAAGCCCGTGACGGGCCAGCACCAGCAGGCTGAATCCTCCTACCACCATGACGTACTCCGGCGCCAGCCAGCCACAGGCCAGCGGCGCCACCAGAGCACTCACCAGCGAGGCCAGCGCCGCCGTTCTAAGCCGCCACGCCAGTAGCGCCCACACGGCTGCACTCAGTAGCGCCACTTGGGGAACCAGCACCAGCAGCACGCCAAACGCACTGGCGACAGCTTTTCCCCCTCGAAAGCCATGCCACAGCGGAAAGCTGTGGCCCAGCAGCACCGCCAACCCCACCAACCCTTGCAGCCAGACCGGGTAACCCATTAGCTTTGCACCCAGCAAGGCAGGCATAGCTTTTAAGGCGTCTAACAAAAGTGTCGCTGACGCTAAGCGCGGCCCATACAGGCGAAGCACGTTGGAAAAGCCGGGGTTAAAGGAGCCGCAGTGGCGGGGATCAGCTACGCCCGCCAGGCGGCAAACGCTCAGTGCTGCCAGCCAACTGCCGCTTAAATACCCCAACACTATCCACACCATGGCTGTATGCTCACTTTATAGACCGTCTCGTTAGCTCGGCATGCTGTCGTTTAGCCCCATCCTAACGTACAATCGCTGGCTTGTTGCCGTAGGGGGAAGCTGGATGGATCGCATTTTGATTGAAGCGTTAAGTGTCGATACCGTGATTGGCGTCTACGACTGGGAGCGCTCAATTCAACAGTCACTAAGCTTAGACTTGGTACTGGCAACCGATATTCGCTCGGCGGCAGCCACCGACGATTTACGCCTCACTTTGGACTACGCTGCTATCTGCCAGCGCATTCAGCAGTTTGCCGATGCCCATCAGTTCGCCCTGGTCGAGACGTTCGCCGAACGCCTTGCTGAGTGCCTGCGTACTGAATTCCCCATCACTTGGCTGCGCCTAACGCTACGTAAACCGGGCGCGGTTGCCAACGCCGTTAGCGTCGGCCTGGAAATTACCCGCGGCAATCTGCCGGAGGCAGCCCAGGAGGTCAGCGCATGAACCTGGTGACCGTCAGTTTAGGCAGTAATATTAACCCCACTCGGCATATTCGCTGCTGCCTTGATGCGCTTGCTGATACCTTCGGCCCCCTGCAGATCTCTCGCGTGTTTGAAAGCGAGCCGGTTGGCTTCGCCGACAGCCGCAATTTTTATAACCTGGTGGTGGCGTTTCACAGCGCCTGGACGCCCGGTGAGCTTCAGGCGTGGGGGAAACAGCTTGAAATACAGCATGGTCGCCTGCCCGATATCACCAAATTTAGCCCCCGCGCGCTGGATATCGACTTGCTCACCGTGGGCGATACAAGCGGCACGGTTGACGAGATCGCCTTACCGCGTAGCGAAATTACCCATAATGCGTTTGTGTTACAGCCGCTTGCCGAGCTGTTGCCGGAGCAGCGCCACCCCCACTGTGGCACGCCCTATGCTGCGCTATGGAGCGCCTTTGAGCTTGGTAGCCAACGCCTTTGGGCGGTGGATTTCAGTTGGCGCGGCCGCTGGATCTCCCAGGCTGACGAACAGCCGTTGCTGGCGGCGGCGCGCCGATAAACGGCTAGGTTAGCGCCGCCTCCACGGCCTGCCTACGTCTTTCACGCAAGGCCTCGCCCAGCGCTGCTCCTTGATACCCTTCAGCTATCAGTGCTTGAGGGCTAACCTCCCGAGCAGCCCGCCAGGCGTTTTCGAGCGGACCAACCAGCTCAGGCGCCAGCACCTTGACTAACGCCAGCTGCCCCTCAACCTGCTGTGGCTTACGCCAACCATCCAAACGTTCCAGCCAGCGCAGCACATTGGGGCCCTCTAATGCCTCGGCAGGCCGCGCATGCTGTGTTAGCGAATGGTTTGTTAAAGAATGGTTTGTTAAAGAATAGGTAAGCGCGGTATGGCGCGCTAATTGTGCAACGGCATTGGGCAGTTTGAGTCGTTCCGCCAAGGCATCGCGCTGCTCAACCGTTAGCGGCGATACCAGCTGCGCATAGCGCCAATGAGCCAATGCAAACATGTCGCTATCAGGCACCTGAGCCATCGCTGCCAAGCCCTTCACTAACGCTTCGCCCGCCAGTTCTGGCCACCAGACGTTGAGCGCGTCGCAACGTTCAAGGGTGGTGAAATAGACCTCTGGGCTTGGCTCGCCCAACGCTTTTTCCGTTTCGACCCACACCCGCTCGGCGGCCAAGTGCTCAAGCTCTCCGCTGTGGCTCACCTGACGCATCAGCGCCAGGGTTTCAGGGGCAATGGTAAAGCCTAGCGACGCATAGCGGGCCAGAAAGCGTGCAGTACGCAGCACCCGCAGCGGGTCTTCGCTAAACGCCGCAGAGATATGCCGCAACACGCGCCGCTCAATGTCGCCCTGGCCATTAAACGGGTCGGTTAATTCGCCCTCCCCACTCTGGGCAATCGCGTTAATGGTTAAATCACGCCGCAACAGATCCTCTTCCAGCGTGACATCAGGACTGGCATGTACCTCAAACCCGGCATAGCCATGGCCAGACTTGCGTTCGGTGCGGGCCAGGGCGTACTCCTCGGCAGTTTCTGGATGCAGAAAAACCGGAAAATCACGCCCCACGGGCTTAAAGCCGCGCTTGCGCATGGCCTCTGGTGTGGCGCCCACCACCACCCAGTCATTGTCATAAACCGGCCAGCCAAGTAACTCATCACGCACGGCGCCGCCCACCCGGTACACGTTCAAGCCCGCTAAACGAGGATCGCTATTCGTCCCTTTCACTACCATTTGCTCCGCAGGTGACTAGCCACCCAGGTTCGCTCGCCGCTGTCCAGGTTGAGCGCGGTTAGTCGCCCTCCCCAAACGCAGCCTGTATCCAGCGCCTCAACGGGTACACGCGCCTGCGGGGTTTTCCCCTCCAGCGCCGCCCAGTGACCGAAGATCAGCCGAGTGTCATCGTCACGGGGGTATTGAAACCAGGGCAGAAAGCCCTCTGGCTCGCTATCCAGCCCTTCTTTGGCAGCAAAGTCCAAACGCCCACGGGCATCAATAAAACGCATTCGGGTAAGCACATTGACAATCAGACGCAGGCGATCAATACCGTCTAAATCATCATTCCACGCATCTGGCTGGTTGCCAAACAACTGGGTTAAAAACGCACCGGATGCTTCACTTGAGAGCGCTGCTTGCACTTCACGCCCCAACGACTTGGTTTGAGCTATGCTCCATTGGGGGAGCAGACCGGCGTGGGTCATTAATGTATTGTTTTCAAAAACGCTAAGCGGCTGACTTTGCAGCCAATCCAGCAGCCCTTCGCGATCAGGCGCACCAAGAATATCGCTCAGGGTATCGTTTTTTTTCAAACCACCACCACCGCGAGCCACCACCAGCAAATGAAATTCGTGGTTACCCAGTACGCTGCATGCCGAACTACCCAACGAGCGCACTTCTCGCAGGCATTCTAATGACCCTGGCCCACGATTAATCAAATCGCCCACCAGCCATAACGTATCCCGCGCGGGGTTGAAGCTGAGCTTTTCAAGAAGCACTACAAATTCGGCGTGACAGCCGTGTAAATCGCCGATCGCGTAGGTCGTCATTTGGTTGGGCCTCTCACAATGTTGCGCGCCTTTCTAAAATGGCTTTTAGCGTCTCTAAAGGGCTATATGTGTAGTCCAGTATGTTTAGTGCAGTTGCATTGGCACTGCCAACCTGAAGGGTGTGATCGCCACCTCAAAAACGCGCTGGGTGGAGGTGTCTAACAGTGTATAGGCGCCTTCCATCACTCCCACCGGGGTTTGGAGAACGGCGCGGCTGGTGTAGCGAAAGCTCTGACCGGGCCCAATCAGCGGCTGCTGACCGACAACCCCCTTGCCGCGCACTTCTTGGCACTCACCGCCTCCCTGGGTAATTTTCCAGTAGCGCGCCATTAACTGAACGCTGTGAGGACTCTTATTGTGAACACTAACAGTGTAGCTAAATACGTAGCGCGACTCCCCATCACTGGACTCATCTTCGCGGTAGACGGGCGCAACGCCTACCTCAATCGCTAGGCCGCTCATGCTTCACTGCTCCTCTCGTCGCTTGGCTGGTCATCGGCGGCGACGCGGTTGGCAATCGCTACGTACTCAGCCACGGTCAAGGTTTGCGGGCGGCGAATGGGATCAATCCCCAGATCTTCCAAGGTCTCTACGCTCACTCGGCCTTTAAAATTGTTGCGCAGCGTTTTGCGTCGCTGGCCAAAGGCAAGTTTCACCAACTCAAACAGCAGCGCTGGATCATCGGCGGTATGAGGCAATGCTTCGTGGGGGGTTAACCGCACGATTGCCGAATCAACTTTGGGGCGCGGCACAAACGCTTCCGGTGGCACAATAAACAGCTGTTCGACCTGGCAGTAGTACTGCGCCATTACCGAGAGACGCCCCCAATCGGCGCCGCCTGGTTCGGCGGCTAAACGCTCAACCACCTCTTTTTGCAACATAAAGTGCATATCGGCGATCGCATCACCAGCGGCCAGCAGATGTATTATCAGCGGTGTGGAAATGTTGTAGGGCAGGTTGCCTACCACGCGCAGCGCGGGTCCATCGCCTTTCAGCGCGGCAAAATCAAACGTCAGCGCGTCGCCTTCATGAATCACAAAATCGGGGTAGTTGAAAAACTGCACCCGCAGACCGGGAATCAGGTCACGGTCGAGCTCGATCACTTCCAAGTGCCCCGTGGCTTCCAGCAGCGGCTCGGTCAGCGCCCCCTGGCCTGGGCCGATTTCGACTAGGCGATCCGTCGAGCGCGGGCCAACAGCGTGAACGATCCGCGAGATAATGCCGAGGTCGCGTAAAAAGTTTTGACCAAAGCGTTTACGAGCGCGGTGTTGGGGCACAGTAGACATCAAACGGTGTTCCTTGGAGTGCGGATTCAATCGGGGGATGTAGCAGACATTCGCTGTACGGCTAGACGGCGCGCAAGCGCGATAGCGACTTCTAGGCTGCCGGGGTCTGCCACGCCTTTGCCTGCCAGATCCAGCGCGGTGCCATGGTCGACCGAAGTGCGTACCAATGGCAAGCCCAGGGTAATATTAGCGGCCTGACCAAAGCCTGCGTATTTTAACACCGCTAAACCCTGATCGTGGTACATCGCCAGCACCGCATCGACACCAGCCAAATGCCTGGGGGTAAACAGCGTGTCGGCGGGTAAGGGGCCAAGTATATCCATTCCCTCAGCGCGCAGCGCATCGAGCGCAGGAATAATAATATCCAACTCTTCATGGCCCAGGTGGCCGTCCTCACCAGCGTGGGGGTTTAAGCCACACACCGCAATGCGCGGCTTGGCAATCCCAAACTGGCGCTGCAAGTCAGCCGCCAGCAAGCGGCTAATACGGGTTACCCGCTCAAAGGTGATGGCATCGGCCACATTGCGCAGCGGCAAGTGGGTGGTCACCAGTGCCACACGAAGGTCACCACTTCCCTGCCAGCCTGGGGCGTTGGCATGCAGCGCCGCGTCAGTGGCCAGCAGCATCACCACCTCATCAACGCCGCAGGCATCGCGCAACCATTCGGTGTGGCCGGTAAAGCCTGGATGACCGCCCTTGATAATCACGCCTTTGTGAAGCGGCGCCGTGACCATAGCGGCCGCCTGACCGTTTTGGCAGGCATCCACCGCCAGCGCCAAGGTAGCCAGCACGTAGTCAGCGTTGGCCGGATTAAGAACGCCTGGCGTGGCCGGCTCGTTCAGCGCCACCGGCCAAACGGGCAATGTGCCAGTGCCTTGGTGCATTTCGCCGGGTGAGGATTCAATCACCGAGACGTTTAAGTGAAGCGCGGCTGCGCGCTGGCGCAGCATTTCGGGGTCACCAATCGCCACCGTATTGGCGGGAAGCTTGCCCTGGGCCGCCAGCAACAGTGTCAGCTCGGGGCCAATGCCCGCTGGCTCACCGGTGGTCACCACCACCGGTAGCGCGCTATTGGGTGATAAAGTGCCCGCTTGCATTAGAGACGAATATCAACAAAGGCTTGCGAGCGAATTTCTTGCTGCCAAGTCTCTAATGCTTCGTTAGCGCGACGCTGGAAGATCGCTTGGCGCACCTGTTCACGCTGACTCTCTTGAGTGACGTCCTGGCGACGACGCTCTTCCACTTCAATGATGTGATAGCCGAACTGGGAGCGCACCGGCTGCGATAGTTGGTTAACGCTTAGCTCACGCATCTCTTCTTCAAAAGCAGGAACGGTTTGCCCTGGGCGTACCCAGCCCAGCTCACCACCGTTTAGCGCACTGCCTCTGTCGTCACTGTATTCCCGCGCCACTGAGGCAAAATCCTCACCTTGCGCCAGGCGTTCGCGCACTTCTTGCGCGCGTTCACGCGCCTGGTTTTCATTGCGATTAGGGGTTAGCTCAATCAACACATGGCGGGCACGGATCTCTTCGATAAAGTTTTGATCACTGGATTGGCCAGGCTGCTGATTGATAAAACGCTCTACATCGCGGTCGCTGACCGATACCCGGTTGCGGATTTGGCGCTGTTGCACCTGACGCATCAACATTTCACGGCGAACATCTTCGCGCACGCTGGCCAATGTCATACCATCGGCCTCTACGGCATCGGCAAACTCATCCAGCGTCATGCCGTTGGATTCAGCGATGGAGCGCACTTGGCGGTTTAGCTCGGTGTCGTCAATCGTAAGATTGGCTTCTTCCGCCATCTGCAGCTGAATCTCTTCCATCACCATACGCTCGAGCACTTGGCGTTCTAGCTGAGTGCGCGGCGGAAGGTTGGCACTCTGCGATTGGTTCTGCTGCTCGATTTGCGCCACGCGATCGTCTAATTCACTGCGCATAATCACATCGTTATTCACCACGGCTACCACGCTGTCTAACGCCTGGCGCTGGGTGGATTGAAAATTCTGTGCTTGCACTGCAAGCGGGGCAAGCGCAAGGCCAGCGCCCACGCATAAGGCCAGCAGGCTACCCGCAGAGAGTTGTTTCATATGGCCTAGCAGGGGCTTACTCATTTTCATAACAAACGTCTCTTTCATTAGCCATTCGATGGAAGTCATTTACAGGGCCGTTGGACGATAGCCAGGAATGGTCTGTTCAAAATAGCTGTCCGCACCCTGGCCAACGCCACCTAAACCACGGAATACGAAGCGCAAAAATAGCCCGCGATCGTTAAAGTCATCGTCGATGCGGGCGGTGTCACCGTCATCTACCCATTCGCGCCAGACTACCTGCAGGCCGTAACAGCAATTGTTCCACTGCACGCCCGCCAGTTGCTCAAGCGGCCGGTCGTTAGTTTGATCGTGCAGGTAACGACCGATCAGATCAATCTGCGGGCTGGCTTTCCAAGCCACCGACAAATCCCACTCTTCTCGGCTGTAGTCGCGAAAGCCATCGTCGCTGGGCAATACGCCTGGATCAAACCCTTCGATCTCCCAACGGTAGCCAAGGTTCGCAACGTGCCCTTCGGGATGGCGATAGCGTACATCAACACTTGAGCGCTCGGTACGGTCACGGTGATCATCGTAAAGCCATTCGGCACCGCTGCTCCAGCGATCATTGATTTGCCAGTCAAGGCGACTCACCAACGGCGAACGGTTTCGGGTGGCTTGATAGCGGCTTTCGGGGTTGACGTTGGGATTATCTTCGGGCCGATCCGGCAGGGTATCGGCATCGCCTTCGCTGTCAATTCGGCGATCATCAAAGTAAATGCTCTGCCCTACCCCCAGCGAGAGCCGGTCACGACCGGACGAATCCTCTAACAAGCGCGACTGCACGCCGTAAGAGAGCCGATTAAGATCGCCCACGCGGTCGGCACCCGAAAAGCGTTGCGCCGACCACAGCTGGTTCCAGGAGAATGGGCGTTCGCTGCTATCAAAGTCGGGAAGTTCACTTTGGTCAGTGCGTGGCACGTAAGCGTAATTAAGCCGCGGCTCTAAGGTTTGGCGATAGTCGCGCCCACCCAAAGCAAGTTCACGTTCAAAGACTAGGCCGCTATCGATGGAAGTAACGGCGACACTGCGGCTGGGTGTATCACTATGTTGGGTAGCGCGCTCACCGTAATCTAACGCATAAGCGGTGTTCCATAGCTCGGTACGCGGCTCAAGGTAGCCCCATGGTCGCTCAAAACGACCACCCACAGCGGGGGTCAGGTGTAAGCGGCTGCCGGTGGCCGCCTCACGCTCAGGCACCCGACGTTCATCCACATCACGCCAGAAATAGGTCGCGTTAGAGCGCCACTGGGCATACAACCCGTTGTCGAACTGCCAGCTGGCGTTAGCGCTAACGCTCGGCAACCGGTAAAAGGGCTTATCGCTATCGCTAAGCGGGTCTTCCAGGCGCTGAAACCCCTGGGCGCGGGCATCTAACTGCCAGCGCTGGCCGCGGTAATCGACCTGTGCCAAGCGCTCCATACTAACGCGATCATTGCTGCCGAACTCGCCACCAAAATCGTCGAAATAGCGCCCGTCGCTAGCTGCCCCGTAGCGCAGCCGGTAGTTGCTACGCGGGTTTACACGCCCCGAATGGCGGGCATCTACATACCAGCGATCATCGCCTTCAAAGCGATCTTCAATGCCGCCGGAACCGCCGTTATCACTATTTAAATAGCCACCTTCGAAGATGCCTGAACTTTCATCAAGCAAATAACGATATTCGCCATTCAGCAGCAGTCCATGGTCGGTCATCCAGCGCGGTGTGATGGTCGCGTCTTGATTAGGCGCGATATTCCAATAAAACGGCTGCGTGTAGTCCAAACTATCGGCTGAGACGCTAATGGAGGGCGTTAACAGCCCGGTATGGCGGCGGTCATCAATGGGAAAGCGTAGCCAGGGCCAGTAAAACACTGGCACATCTTTGACGTGTAAACGCGCATGACGCGCGGTGCCAAAGCCTTCGGCTTGGTTCAAGCGAATATCGCTGCTCACCAGTTGCCAGCTATTGGCACCCGGGTCACAGGTAGTAAAGCTGGCGTCTTGAAGGCGGTACTTGTTTTCCCCGGTCTGTTCTAGCTGGCTGGCTTGGCCACGTAAACGTTCCTCGTAGAGCACGTAGTGGCTGTTGCCCAGCGTGGCCTGATCTTCGTTAACCCTGAGCATGGCTTGCTCACCACGCACTAGAGCGCGCCCATCGCGTATGGCGATATTGCCTTCAGCATCAATCTGCTGACGGTCGGCAGGCAAAAAGATCCGCTCCGCTTCGATTTCCTCATTGCCGCGGCGCAATACGACATCGCCGCGCAGCAACGCCTCGCCATCGGCGGCGTAATCGACAGCGCTGGCCTCTAACGAGAGGGTTTCCGGGTTCTCTTCCGCGGGTAAGCGGTAACTGGGCATGACATAGCGCCCCCGGCACAATTGATTAGCCGCCTCGTCTTCCCCCCAGGCTTGCCAGTCTAACGCTTTTGCAGGCATGTCTTGGCCTTGAGCCACCGCCGTCAACGAGGCGCCAGCAAGCAGACTGCCCATCAGCGTATGTGCAACTGGCAATTTGCGCGAAAATCGCTTGCCCATGTTCGTTATCCTTGGCATCCAGAATCGGTATTATACAGCCCGCATGATGCCCGACCAGCAAGGAGCTTGCATGTCCTCATATCGGATTAACGCCCTCACCACGTGGGCTGCCCAACAAAACGGCCTATCCAAGGCCGATATTTCGCTTTCATCCGCCGTGGGCGATGCGAGTTTTCGGCGCTATTTTCGCCTCACATTACCCAGTGGCATCACTCAGATGGTCATGGATGCCCCGCCGGAGCAAGAGAACTCCCAGCCGTTCGTGACCATTGCCAAGCGCTGGCACAGCGCCGGGCTTCCGGTACCCAAGGTGCACGCCGCAAACCTAGCGGAAGGCTTTCTGCTGCTTGACGACTTAGGCAATACGCCGCTGCAGCACTTGTTCAGTGACAACGCTACCACACGCGCTTACCACGCGCAGGCGCTTACCCTGATCGCCGAGCTGCAAAACCGTGCTAACCCTGATTCATTACCTGCTTATGATGCGGCACTACTTGGCCGAGAGCTTGACCTGTTTCCCGAGTGGTGCCTCAGCGCCTGGCTAAGATTACCGCCACCGGCAAGCTGGCAGGCGGTTCGCGAGCAGCTAATTGAGCAAGCCTTGGAGCAGCCGGTAGTCACTGTGCACCGGGATTTTGACGCTATGAATTTGATGGTTCACGACCAGCGCTTGTTTATGATCGACTTTCAGGACGCGGTGGCCGGCCCGCTTAGCTACGATTTAATCTCGCTGCTGCGAGGGCGCTATTGCCGTTTTAGTCATGCGCAGTTCAACGACTTTGTCGACGCTTTTTATCAACGCGCGCGCAGCGATGGCCGACTACCCAGCCGCATTGATTTTGCCACTTTTCTGACTCAATGCCACGCCATGGCCGCTCAGCGTGCGCTAAAAGTACTGGGAATATTCTGCCGTTTAACACTGCGCGATCAAAAAAGCAGCTATCTTGAACGATTGCCGCACTTTATGGATCATCTTGAAGATAGTCTTGCGTGCCTGTCCGAGCAGGCTGATTTTGCCGAATGGATCAAACTGACATTACGCCCCGCCCTTATGAAACGATTAGCGGAAACAGCACCATGAAAGCGATGATTCTAGCCGCAGGGCTGGGCAACCGGATGCGCCCGCTTACCGACCACTGCCCCAAACCACTGCTGCCCGTCGCGGGCAAGCCGCTGATCGTGCACCACCTCGCGCGCCTTCGTGAGGCGGGCATTCATGAGGTGGTCATCAACGTCAGCTACCGTGCAGAGCAGATTATTGACGCACTCGGCGATGGAACCGCCTATGGGCTGCGCATTCACTGGAGCCGGGAAACCCAGCCATTGGAAACCGGCGGCGGCATACAGCAGGCGCTGCCGCTGCTTGGCGAGGCGCCGTTTTTACTCGTCAACGGGGATGTCTGGTGCCAAGGATTGCCCGATCTGCAAACGCTAAAGGACGACGACTTGGCTCACCTGATGCTGGTGGACAACCCTTCCCAGCACCCTCATGGCGATTTTGGGCTAACCGCAGGCCGCGTTGAGCAAACCAGTACTCGGCGCTTAACCTACGCAGGTATTAGCGTGATTCACCCAACGCTACTAGCCGGCCAGCCATCAGGCGCCTTTGCCTTGGCGCCCTTGCTCAGGGAAGCCATTGATAACCACCGGGTCAGCGGTGAACATTACGCAGGGCACTGGGTCGACGTAGGAACGCCCGAACGATTGGCCGCATTAGAAAGCCAACTACAGCAAAGCCAACTGCAGCATGAGAAGGGCTAGCCTATGCAGCCGCGTTATTTACGTAAGGCGATCGCTGACACACCGCGAGTAGCGGTCTATGGTACGCTCAAACAAGGCTTGAATAATGCCCATTGGTTGCATGGCGCCACGCTGCTGGGGAGCGACAGCACGACCGCCTTGACGCTCTACGATATAGGCCCCTACCCCGGCGCCAAATGGCGGCCGTCCAGGGGCGTTACGATTGAGGTGTACAGAGTCAATGCTGACCACTTGGCCGCGCTCGACCGCTTGGAGGACTACCGCATTGATGCCCCCTCCCAGGGTGAATATACCCGCCAGCGGCTCACCACCTGTTTTGGCCTCGCCTGGGTGTATCTTTACAATCCCAACGTAGTGGGCAAGCCAGTCATTCGTGAAGGCGGTTGGCCAACACACCGCCAATGATAATCAACATCGACGTTGAGGAGAGGCGCGCAGGCCAAGAAATGTTATGCTGCGCCATTTATTGATCGTCGCCTAGATGAGGAGAACAGCGTGAAAGCACGGGTGAAATGGACAGAAGGGCGTCAATTTGTGGCGGAATCAGGCAGCGGGCATAGCGTCGTGATCGACGGCCCACCCGACCACGGCGGCCGCAACACTGGCCCTAGGCCAATGGAAATGCTGTTGATGGGCATGGGCAGCTGCACCGCTTTTGATATTTTGAACATTCTCGATAAAGCGCGGGCCGATGTCACCGACTGCGTGGCGGAACTTGATGCCGAACGTGCCGATGAAGTGCCTTCCGTCTTTACCAAGATCCACGTGCATTTTGTGGTAACCGGGCGTGCCCTTAAAGAAAAGCAGGTTGCGCGCGCGGTTGAACTCTCCGCTGAAAAATATTGCAGCGCGTCGATTATGCTCGTCAAAGGCGGCGTTGAGATCACCCATTCCTTTGAGGTCGTTGAAGATTGAGCGGCTTTTCGCGGCTTCCGCGCTTGGCGTTCACACTAGGCATTGACGCCCGCGTTAGACAGGCACTAAAAGCGCTGGCAATAAAAAAAATGGCTCGTCTGGATGCAACTCGCCACCTGGACGGGCATAATACGCCCGCTTGTTTTACCTTCGACTGTTTTATTTTCGACTGCGCAGTGGCGGCTCTGCTAGTTTTTAGCACAGGGTTACCCCGCAGGCATGAGTGTCGCACGTACGGCTTTCCCAAGTACGGTGGCAACGTCTTATCGGTTCCGGCGCTGGGTCGTCGGGGTGTCTTCATCTGCCACAAGGAGGTTCGGACATGACAGACAATCTCCGACTCCACGGGTTTAATAACCTGACCAGCTCATTGAGCTTTAACATTTACGACATCTGTTATGCCAAAACCGAAGAGCAACGTGCGGCTTACATCGACTACATTGATGAGCTCTACAACGCCGAACGTTTGACGCAGATTCTCAAAGACGTCACCAATATTATCGGCGCCCACGTGCTCAACATCGCGCGCCAAGATTACGAGCCTCACGGCGCTAGCGTGACGATCTTGATTGCCGAGCATGAGCTTGATGAAACGGCGCCTGAGCAGATTATGCCGGGCCCAGGCCCACTGCCCGAAACGGTAGTTGGGCACCTGGATAAAAGCCATGTGACCGTACATAGCTACCCTGAGTCGCACCCCGACAACGGGATCAGCACCTTCCGCCTGGATATTGACGTCTCCACTTGCGGGCATATCAGTCCACTAAAGGCGCTGAACTATCTAATCCACAGCTTCGACTCGGATATCGTCACCATGGACTACCGGGTGCGCGGCTTTACCCGCGATGTGGACGGTAAAAAGCTGTTTATCGATCACGGTATTACCTCCATTCAAGACTATCTTGCTGAAGATACTAAGCACGCGTATCAGATGATGGATGTGAACGTGTATCAGGAAAACATGTTCCATACCAAAATGCTGCTTAAAGATTTCGAGCTGGAAAATTACCTGTTCGGTACCTCGCGTCGCGATATCACCTTTGAAGAAGCACGCGATATCGAGAGCCGCCTGCGTAAAGAGATGCTGGAAATCTTCTACTCTCGCAACTTGGATTAAGCGCCGTCTCGGAACGCCCAAAAGCCAGCTAATGCTGGCTTTTTTTATTACATATCAACCAAATATATGCATGTCGTTGCGAGGAGCCTGCAACGAAGCAATCTACCTGCGGTGGCGCTCAGCCCAGATCGCGATGACGGGAAGGGCTGTCGCTAGTGTTTAATAAACGCGAGCCTCGCCTTCAGGTCGGGTCTTGAACCGCCGGTGCAGCCATAGGTATTGTTCCGGGTGCTTGCGAATCGCCTGCTCAATAAGCTGATTGACCTGCGTTGCGTCGGCCACCTCATCGCCGCTAGGAAATCCCTCTAAGGCGGGCAGGCTTTCGATCGTATAAGTGGCATTGTCAGGGTTGCGATGAAACATCATCGGCACTACAGGCGCGCCGGTCATCCGCGCCAGCTTAGCGGTTAGGCGGATAGTCGCGGCCTGCTGACCAAACAGCGGCGCAAACACGCTCACATCGCGGCCAAAATCCTGATCTGGTGAATACCATACGATGCGCCCAGCCTTAATACTACGTACCGTACCGCGTAAATCGTGGCGATCAATCGCCTGCCCGAAAATACGTGAACGTGCGCGCGTCATGAACCGCTCAAACAAGGGATTGTTATGAGGGCGATATACGACATCGGCGGGAAAAAAGAGCGAATGCAACGCACCGCCTAGATCCAGTGTCGAAAAATGAATCCCTATCACAAGCACCCCTTTACCTTGCGCTTGCGCTTGGGCCATATACTCTTGGCCGATGTAAGCGACGCGATGACGCAGATGCTCGCCATCACGACACCAGCCTGTCGCGGTTTCAACAAGACCAATGCCATTAGCAATAAATGTATCTTTGACGAGCTGACGCTGCTGATCCGCGTTTTTTTCAGGGAAGCAGAGCGCCAGATTAGTTTCTGTAATACGCCGCCGCCGCTTGGCAAAGCGCCAAGCGAGTAACCCAAGCCCCTTACCAATGGCCATTTTCAACCGCCAGGGCAGCCAGGCCGTAACATACATAGCGCCAATACCCAGCCAAGTGGGCCAGTAACGCGGGTGTGCGAATGAGCGCGGATAACGTGATTTTGACATGTAAACAACCGTTTATGCAGAACGCCCATGATAACGCCGTGGCGCCCTTGGCAGTACCCCGGTTAGCAGCGTATAGCTAATCGTATCGCAGTAGCGCGCCACTTCATCAATCGGCAGTACTTCACCGTTGCGGGCTGTACCCCAGAGTACAACGTCACTGCCAATCGCAGCATCGGGGACATCCGTTACATCAACGGTGAGCATGTCCATCGAGACTTTACCGGCGATTACACAGCGCTGGCCATTGACCAGTACCGGCGTACCATCTACGGCATGGCGGTCGTAGCCATCGCCATAGCCGCAGGCGACCACGGCAATGCGCGAAGGTCGCGGTGCACGCCAGCGTCCGCTATAGCCAACGGGTTCGCCTGCCGCCAAATCACGTAGGGCAATGATTTCCGAACGCAGGGTCATTACCGGGCGCAGCTGCTGGGTAATGGCATTGGGCACTTCCAGGGGATCGCTGCCATAGAGCATTATGCCGGGCCGGTTCCAGTCACCGTGGGCGATCGGCCACGCTAAGGTGGCCGGCGAGTTGGCTAAGCATAGCGGCGCCTTGAGTTCACTGGCAAGTGCCTGGAGCGTCGCCATTTGCTGGTGGAAATAGTCACTGCTGCGGGCATCAGCGGTCGCGAAGTGGCTCATTAAGTGGAGCTGGGCCACACTTGGCGATGCGCTAAGCTGACGCCAGATAGCAGCGGCTTCATTTGGCGCAAAGCCCAAGCGATGCATCCCCGAATCGACCTTTAGCCACACTGGAATAGGCTCACGCGGGGTCGCTGACAGCAGAACATCGACTTGCCATTGGCTATGGACCGCGATCCAAAAGCCATAGTGGTCGACCAGCGGCAGCTCATCGGCGCTAAAGATGCCTTCGAGCAACACAATGGGCTGGGCAATGCCGCCCTGGCGCAGCGTGAGGGCCTCTTCGATGCTGGCAACGGCAAAGGCAGGCGCTTGATTTTGCAGCGCCTGGGCGCAAGCTAGCGCGCCGTGGCCATAGGCGTCAGCTTTAATCACCGCCACTGAATGGCTTTGCGGCGCGCAGCGACACGCCAATTGATAGTTATGACGTAGCGCGTCCAAATCAATATCGGCCACAAGGGGGCGCATGTGTTGTCTCACTTACCTAATCGACGAAAACGTTCAATATTAAAAAACCGGGAAAGCACCTAGTGGTCCTCGCCCGGCTTATAGGGGTCACACAATTGTTGCTTTGCTTATCTCGCGCTTATGTCTCAAACAGGGCTTCCAAAGAGAGTCCCTGCTTTTCCAGCGAACGACGCAGCTTCTTAAGGGCTTCTACTTGGATCTGGCGGACACGCTCGCGGGTTAAGCCAATTTCGGCGCCCACTTCTTCAAGAGTCGCCGATTCGTGGCCACGCAAGCCAAACCTGCGCGCAACCACTTCGCGCTGCTTTTCGCTCAGCTCATCCAGCCACAGGTCAACGTGCTCTTTAACATCGCCATCCACAAGGCAGGCTTCGGGGCCTTGTACTTCGTCGTCAGCTAACGTATCAATTAGCGGCTTATCGCTCTCGCCACCCATGGGGTAATCAACCGACGAGACCCGCTCGTTAAGGCCAAGCATTTTCTTTACCACCCCAACCGGTTTATCCAGGTGGTCGGCGATCTCTTCGGCGGTGGCCTCGTGGTCAAACTTTTGGGTTAACTCACGCGCCGCGCGCAGGTAAACATTAAGCTCTTTGACGACATGAATGGGCAAACGGATCGTGCGCGTTTGGTTCATAAGCGCCCGTTCGATAGTCTGACGTATCCACCACGTCGCATAGGTTGAAAACCGGAACCCACGCTCGGGGTCAAACTTTTCTACCGCGCGAATCAAGCCTAAATTGCCCTCTTCAATCAGATCCAGTAGCGTCAGCCCCCGGTTTAGATAACGCCGGGCGATTTTGACTACCAGCCGCAAGTTGGACTCAATCATCCGCGAGCGACCCATCGTGTCGCCTTTACGCGCCAGGCGACCGTAGTAGACTTCCTCTTCTGGTGTTAAAAGTGGCGAAAAACCGATTTCGTTGAGGTAGATTTGCGTTGCATCCAAGCTTTGGGTCGATTGACGATCCTCACGCCCTAGCGCTTTTTCAAAAGCATCTTCTTCCACCGTAACGTCATCTTCGGTATCTTCAAGCGCCGTTTCCACAGCATCCAGGTCAACTTCCTGTAGATCTTTCTCCAACATACTCATGGCTTTACCCCTCGTTTGTCGCCTACCCGCCATTGAGAAAAGCAAAGCTGAGCGCCAGAGCGCACAGCGTTATTGTTATATGACTATTGTTATATGACGCTCCAATACAACGATTCGAGCAACATCTACATTAAACGCTGTTTCCCACGCTACTAATATGAGCGTTAGCGGGAAGGCAAAAAGTCCAAGGGATCTTGAGGTTGCCCATCGCGGCGTACCTCAAAGTGAAGCCTGACGTTTTCAGCATCGCTATCGCCCATAGTGGCAATGACTTCACCTGCTTCTACAACATCATTTTCACTGACCCGTAAGCTGTCATTGTGCGCGTACGCGCTCAGGAATTGGTCGTTGTGTTTGAGAAGGATTAGATTGCCGTAACCCCTTACCCCGCTGCCTGCATAAACCACAATGCCGGGGCCGGCTGCCTTTATAGGTTGCCCCTTTTCACCGGTGATATCAATCCCAGCGGTGATGCTATCGCCCTGTCCAAACTCACCCACCACATTGCCAGTCGCCGGCCATTGCCAGTCGATGGTGTCGGCTGGGGTATAGGTTCTTGATGCACGATCTTCACTAGCCGTCTGACGGGCAGAGGGCTCTTCTGGCGCGGGTTCGGGCTGCGGCTGTGGCGCTGGCTGGGGCTGGGGCGCTGGCTCAGCGTCGGGCTCTTGCCGCTCAGATGCCGCAGCCACCACTTCAGCGTCAGGTGACGACTCAGACGCCTCGTTGCTAGCTGATGAGTCGGCCACCTGCTCTGCCGTATCGAGGGCTTCTCGCTCAGCCGTCAGGCGTTTGTTGCGCTGAATCGCTGATTCGTCGGGCATCAACCAATCCAGTTCTTGTTCATCACTGGCCACAGAGGCTGTCTGTGTGCTCAAACCAGTGGCGACGGCACCACTCGCTGAGGCGTTATTCACCGCAGGTGGCTGATCACTTCCCGTGGAAGAGACTCCTTCGCGCAGGGCAATCGTTTGCCCAGGGCGAATTTGGTAAGGCGCCTCAATATTATTAATCGCGGCAAGTTCGCGATAATCCAAATTGTGCTGCCAGGCAATTCCATACAGGGTATCGCCGGCTTTGACCGTGTATTGGGGCGAGCTTTCCACCGCCTGGCTCGCGGCGCTTAAATCACGCACCTGGGGGCCTCCACCCTGCTGGCTTGCACAGCCAACCAGCGCCGATGCCAGCGCTGACATCATCAACACCTTGTATATATAACCTTTACACATCTAACCTTTACTCCTTTTCAGCGCCAAGCTGGGTATCGATTGGCTTACGGTCTGCACGTCGATTGAGTAACACAACGATCAGTGCACCGACGACCATTAACGCAACCACGCCTGCCACTTGTGCCGAGGCACCGGTCAGTACGGCATAGTCAGCGGGCAGTAAATAACGGTGTTCCAGCGGGATCATTTGTCCTGCGGGACCCATCTGGTAGCGTAACAATTCGCGCCACGGCCAGAGAATCGGCAGCGAACCGACGATAAAGCCTAGTAACAGCTGCATGGTTGGCGTGCGATGACGCCGTAAAAGCCATGATAACAGCCGCGAAAAAAGCGCCAAGCCCACCATACAACCAATTCCAAACAGCGCAATAATGCCAAGGTCGAGGCTGCGTATCGCTCCCATGATGGTGCCGTAGAGGCCCATGGTCAGCAACAGAAAGCTGCCTGACACCCCCGGCAACAGCATGGCACTAATCGCTATACAGCCTGCCACTATGACGACTACCGCTTTATTACCAATTAATAACACCAGCGGCATCATGCCAGGCAACGCTTGAGCCAACCATAATCCCGCCAATAGCGGCACCAAGTACCACAGTTTCCAACCGCTACCCGCCTGACCCACGACTAATGCCGACGCCGCCACCAAGCCGAAAAAGAAGCCATCGAGCAGCAGCGGGTGCGCCTCCATTAGCCAAAGCGCCAAATGTGCAACGCTGAACAAGCTAACCACCACCCCGGCCAGTAGCGGCACCAGAAAAGCAAGATTTAGATGCTTACTGAGCCCTCGCCAACCGCCTTGGCGCCATGCGCCAATGGCACTGGGACCGAATTGCTTGATGGTATGAATCAGCTCTTCGTAAATACCGCTAATAAACGCAATGGTGCCCCCCGATACGCCGGGAACTGCGTCGGCGGCGCCCATCCCTGCGCCTCGTAAAAATATTCCCAAGGGTTGCCGCTTCAATCCACTACTCCTTGTAGCAAAGGTACAAAACGTACGGGCTCAAGCCGACGTTTCTCAAAGGCACTGCCAATGCGTTTTACTTGAGTAAGCCACTGACTGCCATCGGGTTCTTCCAACGGGGCAATTAATACCCCATCGCGGCTCAATTGCTCTAATAGTGCGGTCGGCAGCGTCTGGGCGCAGGCGGTTAATAAAATGACGTCAAACGGCGCGACTTCAGGCCATCCATAACCACCGTCAGCCACCGCCAACGTGGCTGGGGCATCTAGCCGACGCAGGCGCGCCACTGCTCGCTCGTGCAACGCGCTTATCCGTTCAATGGAATAAAGCCGCTCTACCAAACGCGACAATAATAACGTCTGGTAGCCGGACCCTGTGCCCAGCTCCAACACCCGGCGCGGTCCGGCGCGCACCACAAGTTCCGTCATGCGAGCCACGGTCAACGGTTGCGATAAGGTTTGACCAAAACCAATCGGCAACGCGGTGTCTTCGTAGGCGCGATGGGCCAGCGCTTCATCAACAAATAGGTGACGCGGCTCGCTGGCCATGACCTCTAGCACGCGGGCATCGTTAATGCCTTGCTGCATAAGGCGCTCAACCATACGGTCACGGGTACGCTGGGAGGTCATGCCGCGACCCCGCAGCTCGCCGGGTGAAATGTCAGGCAAAAACATCCAACCAATCCTGCACATCGTGAAGCGCGGGGTGACGCGTCAGATCTGTTTGTAAGGGGGTAATCGAGATATAGCCCGCCTCAACGGCGGCAAAGTCGGTATCTTCACCGTCATCGGCATTCGCCGCTACCGGGGCTATCCAGTAGCGCTTGCGCCCACGCGGGTCCTGTACTTCTAGCGGCTTTTCTGCCGGGCCGCGATAGCCCAGGCGAGTCACCTTAACGCCTTTAATGTCTTCCCAGGGCACGTCGGGCACATTGACATTCAACAACGTGCGCGGCGGAAGTGACAGCTGATCCGCAGCGCCGATCAAGGTAGCAGCCACTCTGCCCGCCGTCGCAAAGTGACGTTCGCCACACAGCGACATGGCTATCGCGGTCATGCCTAAATTGCGCCCTTCCATGGCCGCCGCCACCGTGCCCGAGTAGAGCACATCGTCGCCTAAATTACCGCCGTGATTAATTCCGGAGATCACCAAATCTGGCTTTTCGTCCCATACCCCATTAACGCCTAAATAAACACAGTCGGCGGGGGTGCCGTCAACGCTGTAAAAGCCGTTATCCAACGGTATTAACGACAGTGGACGAGTCAAGGTCAACGAGTTACTAGCGCCGCTACGGTCACGGTCAGGGGCAACCACACGAATGTTCGCGTAGGCCAACAACGCATCGTGCAGCGCACGCAAACCAGGGGCGTGCACACCATCATCATTTGAAAGCAGCAATCGCCGCATAGTGGTCTCCCCGTTCTTGACGACAAAAGTTCTTGAAGACAAAAATCATAAGCGCGAAACGTAATGACTTATATCCATCGCTTTTACCAACCCTCAATATACTGACCTGAAGGAACGCTGGCGGCTGAATCAGCTCACCGCCATCAACTCACTCAGCACGGCCGTTGCGAAGCTTCCGCGTGGCAGCGCAAATGAGAGTTGTGCGCTGTCCGCCTGCCACGTTAGCTCAGGGTCAAGCAAGCGCATGCGCAGCGCCCGGCGCGCCTGCTTAACCCCACTGCGCGCTAAGCCATCGCATAGACCGGGATAGTGCTGCAAGAGCTGCGCCTCATAGCGAGCAGCATCACCCAGGCTAGGCTCGCCAACGCCCCAAAGCACCCCGGTGGGGTGAACATCCAGCTCAGCGGCGCGCGTGTCCAGCGTTGCATCGATAGTATCAATGCTAAATACGCTTTGTGTACCGTCCAGCATTAAGGTATCGCCAGCAAGGGGCTGACTCCAAGTGCCATCCGCTAAGCGCGTGCTGAGCAACTCGTTGAACAAAAAGCTACGCGCTGTGGAGAGCATCATACCTTGCCGATCATCGCGTTTACGCCAACCTCGGTTAAGTAATGCCTCGGCGCGTTGGAGATTTCGCCCCTCATGACCAAAGCGCTGAGGGCCAAAATAGTTAGGCACGCCATGCTGACAAAGGGCTTCCCAGCGGCTGACAAAATCTTCGCTTTCAACGGCCTCACCGCTCAGGCGCAACACAAAACGGTTAGTGCGGTGAACACCACGCTTCAACTTACGTGGGTGGCGCGCCTGCTCAACAACAGTAATACCCAACGCATTAAGCGACTGCTCGAGCTCTCGGGGCGCGTCACGGCCGGGCAAATGCACACTCAGCCACTGACGCGTAACCGCAATACGGTCTTTCATGCCGGAATAGCCAATATCGCGGGGCGTTACGCCACACAGCCGACTTAATATGTTAACGACATCTAACGTGGTTTGGTTGCGCTTTTCAACGCGCAGCCAGAGATGTTCACCATGGGCCTCGGGGGTAAAATCGAGCTGCTCATCGACCCAAAAATCTTCCGGCTGAGCTCGGTACTCGCCTGGTCTGGGCGGACCAAATTGAGCATCTAGGCAGCGCTGCCAAACGGGCATATTAATCATTGAGTGTCTCTAAGCGGTTAACCAGCACCACCGCTTCAGCGGCAATGCCCTCACCACGACCGGTGAAACCTAAACGCTCAGTGGTGGTGGCTTTGACATTGACGTGACCTAGCGAAACCCCTAGATCAGTGGCAATAACGGCTCGTATTGCCTCTATATGCGGCGCCATTTTAGGTGCTTGGGCCATTACCGTGGCGTCGATATTGACCACGCCATAGCCCTGTTTTTGTACCAGGCTCACCACGTGGCGCAGTAGCTCACGGCTATCCGCGCCAGCCCAGGCGGGGTCGGTATCGGGGAAATGGTGACCAATATCGCCTAGCGCACAGGCGCCCAACAGCGCGTCACTGATGGCGTGCAACAGCACATCCCCATCGGAGTGAGCGACAAAGCCCTGCTCAAATGGCAACTTAACACCCCCGATCATTAAATGATCGCCAGGGCCAAAACGGTGTACATCGAATCCATGGCCAATACGCATCAATGGCTCCTTGCTAGCGTGCAATTGGTTTGGGCGGCCATTATGGCAGCAGCCAGGGCTAAGTCGTCCGGGTGAGTAATTTTTAAATTATCACGTCGCCCGCTGACCAGTTGAGGGTACTCTCCCAGAGCTTCAACCGCCGAGGCTTCATCGGTCACTAAGGTATTCTGACGGCGGGCGGTTTCCAGCGCACGACGCAGCAGCGCATAGCGAAACCCTTGGGGCGTTAGCGCGTGCCATAACCCATCACGCGGCTCGGTACGCGTACTCAATCCCTTTGCATCAGCGCGCTTCATGGTGTCTGCTACTGGCATTGCCAGCAGGGCGCCACCAGGGTGGGTAGCGGCGGCTTGATAAAGCGCGTGCAGGTCGTCCGTGGTAATACAGGGGCGGGCCACATCGTGCACCAAGACAATATCGTCGTCTTGGGCTTTAATGGCATGCAGGGCATTCAAGACGCTGTCCATGCGCTCGTGGCCACCGCGCACCCGCGTCCAGTCGCTAAACGGTACCCATTGCGGCACAAACCAATGATCATCATCGTCTAAACACAGCACCAAGCGCGCGTCCGGAAAAGCGTCATGTAGCCGCGCGAGCGTATGCTGCAGTATCGACCGGTCCGCCAAGCGTAAATACTGTTTGGGCTTATCGGCGCCCATACGACGCCCTTGCCCAGCTGCAGGTACCACTAGCCACGTTTGGCTCACTGCGGCGGCTCCTTGTGCGCGACTAGTCCTGCATTAATACCGATCAGCTCATTTTCAATCGCTACACCCGGCACCCAAAAGAATTGCTCGTCGGTGCGCACCATGCCCATATCGCTGCGCGCCCGCTCTTCAATCGCATCCAAACCGGTTTTTAAATCCGTCACTTCGGCCGCCAGCCGCGCATTGCGCTCGCGCATGGGCACGTTGGCGGCCTCTTGCACAGCAACGCGTTGCTCCACGTTCTGTAAATCTCTCCAGCCGCCGTTGCCCAGCCATAATTCGTACTGGAGCAGTGCCAACACGGCCAGCAGCGTTATCACTAGCCATTTGCGCATCGCTGCTCTCCTGCGGTCGGTCTGCGGTGTTTAAACTGCATGGCGTTAAACTTCACAAGGTGGCGTAAACGAACAAGGATCAACTCGGCTTTGTCGGCGCGCATTATGCCATTAAGGACCAACACCAGCGAGTAGCGGTTTATTTAAAGGGCAGGGCTTGATGAGCCGCCTCACGGTAGGCGCTGACCTGCTCGCCCTCTTGGTGACAAAACTGAGCAACGCCTGCAGCCAGCCCAGGATGGCTAATGTAGTGCAACGAGCGGACTCGCTGGGGGGCAAAACCACGCACCAATTTATGCTCACCTTGGGTACCGGGGTCAAACAACGTTAAACCGTTCTGCAAACAGTACTCAATGCCTTGGTAATAACAGACCTCAAAATGCAGGCAGTCCGCGACGATTTCGCTTCCCCAATAGCGTCCATACAGGCTATTAGCGCCACGGAAATACAGCGCTGCCGCCACCGGGCGCTCACCGATATAAGCCTGTACCAGCACCAATGCCTCAGGCATGGCTTGGCGCAAACGTTCAAAAAAATCATGGTTAAGATAAGGCGGGCGACCACGCTCGTGGTAGGTGATCGTATAACAATGAAAAAAGTGCGCCATTGCTGCTGGCGTAATAGCGTCCCCTTCTAACCGCCTCACCGTCAAGCCTTGCTCAGCGACTAGACGCCGCTCGCGTTTGATCATCTTACGCCGTTTTGAGGTCAGGCTAGCGAGAAAGCCATCAAAATCACCAAAGCCGCGATCACGCCACTGAAACTGCACGCCTTCACGAGTGATTAGCTCTGGGCACTGCGCCTGCCAGGCACTGACATCGGCCTCGTCGGCAAACAGCAAGTGCCAGCTGGAAAGCTCAAGGCGTTGACACTGTTCACGCCATGCCTCGGCCAGTATGGCACGCACCACCCCCGCATTGGCGTGCTTGGCGATGAGCGTGCGAGCCCCTGGCACCGGGGTGAAAGGCACGGCACTGAGTGCTTTCGGATAGTAGCGACCACCGGCGCGCTCCAGTGCCTCAGCCCAGCCCCAATCAAACACATACTCCCCGTAAGAGTGATGTTTACGATACATGGGCATTGCCGCGACCAATTGCTCATCTTGCCATACACTCAGATGGCAAGGCTCCCAGCCAGTTGCTTCACTGGCGGAACCACTGGCTTCAAGCGCGTACAAAAACGCGTGGCGCAAAAAGGGTTGATCATGATCCACCAGTGAATCCCATTGGCTTGCCGTGACGGCCCCAATGGTGGGTAATATAGTTAACGAGAGTGGGCTTAACGGCATAGCACCTTCCAGGCAATGTAAGGCTAAAAGTGTGGAGCTAGGGCTAAAAAATAGGGGCTAAAAGCTAGGGGCTAAAGAGAGTGCGAAGCTAACACAGCATAAGATGGCTTGTGTCACTTTACACTATCTGACTAGACGAACCGTTTACACAAGCCGTTCACACAAACCAGTTACAAAAAAAGTCCACAAAAACAGTCCACAAAAACCATGCGCAGGGTAGCCCAGAACCTGCCAGGGTTATTGCCACACGCCGGTAGCGGCGCACTAGGAGAGGTCATGACGCGCGACTTAACGGGGGACTTCAAAACGCAGCGCCAAGCTGCCGACCAAACGCCCTACCCAACACTCAAGGTTCGACGCGACCGCTTGGCCCGGCTAGCGCGCATGACCCAGCGCCATCGAGCTGAGATTATAAGCGCTATTCAAAGCGATTTTGGCCGCCGCAGCGATGTCGAAATACGCATGGCTGAAATCGGCGCCGTGCTCCAGGCTATTCGCCACACCAGGCTTCGCCTGTGGCATTGGATGCGCCCGTGGTCGGTCGGTATGCCCTGGCGGCTGATGCCCGCCCGTGCCCGTATTGCGCCCCAACCGCTGGGCGTTGTTGGCGTGATGTCGCCCTGGAACTATCCCTGGAGCTTGGCGCTAATGCCGGTAGTGGATGCGTTCGCAGCGGGCAATGTGGTGATGCTCAAGCCTAGCGAGCACACGCCAGCCACCAGCGCTCTGCTGCGCCAGCTAGTGGAGCAATATTTCACCCCGGAAGAGCTATGTGTGGTGGAGGGCGATGTGGAGATTGCCCGTCGCTTTAGCGAATTGCCCTTCGATCATTTGCTGTTCACTGGCTCTGCCGCAGCAGGACGCCAAGTCGCCCAGGCAGCAGCGGCAAATTTAACCCCCACGACGCTAGAGCTTGGCGGCAAATCGCCGGCCATCGTGGCAGGCGATGCGGATCTGGACAGAGCGGCAGCGGCTATCATTTTTGGCAAGGGCATGAACGGTGGGCAAACCTGTATCGCCCCCGACTATGTCCTAGTGGAAAGCCGCCATATTAGCGCCTTAACTCAGGCACTAAGTCACGCTATTCAGCAGCAGCGACCCAACGACCATGCAGCCACTGACGCCATCAACACTGCCCACCAGCAGCGAATCGATGCCATGTTAGAAGAAGCTGGCAACCATGGGTGTAGAATCATTGACCACGGAGACCATGCCCCCGCACTGATTATCGACCCCCACCAGGGCCTGCAGATAATGCGCAAAGAAATTTTTGGTCGCTGCCTTCCTGTGATCGGCGTTAGTGATATGCAAGCTGCCATCGACTATGTCAATGCCCGCCCCCATCCTTTGGCGCTTTATGCGTTTACTCGCGACAACGCTTTGCAGCATCAACTACTGCGCACTACTCGCTCGGGCGCGCTGGTCTTTAACGCCACCCTGCTTCACCACGCGGTCCATTCACTGCCCTTTGGCGGTGTAGGCGAGAGCGGCATGGGTGCTTATCATGGCCGCCATGGCTTTACCCGGTTTAGCCATTTGCGTGGGGGTTTTTATCAATCTAAACAAGCCGCTAGTCATGTTATCTACCCGCCTTACCGACGCTGGCTGATAAAACTGTTAAGGCTTGGCTAAAGATTGCTAGTTAATGTCCGATATTTAGTTAACCATTGGTATAAGATCCGTAAGGTATTTTGATCCATTCACTGCGCCGGAATCACATGCAAGCCCCAGACACTCCTTTTAATGAAACACAGCGCCTGGCGGCTTTGCATGCTCTACAGGTCCTTGACACTCCCGTAGAGACGGCTTTTGAACGTATGACACAGTTAGCCCGGGACCTGTTTAACGTACCGATTGCCCTTGTGACGTTAATCGACGAGGAGCGCCAGTGGTTTAAGTCTCATCCCGGCCTGGATATGACTGAAACCAGCCGCGAGATGTCTTTCTGTGCTCATGCCATTGCCCATGATGCACCGTTAGTGATTGAAGACACGCATCAAGATAAGCGGTTTGCCGACAACCCCCTGGTTGGCGGCACGCCACATATTCGTTTTTATGCGGGCTACCCGGTGCGGCCATTAGATGGCATGGCGGTGGGTACGCTGTGCTTAATTGACCGGCGGCCGCGCACTTTTAGCGAGCGCGATTTAAAGCTACTCGGCAGTCTAGCCGGCCAGGTAGAAGAGCTACTCCGCCAACATAAGCTACAGGTCGAGCTCACCCGCACCGCTGGTAAGATGCAAAAGGAGCAGGTACTGCTCAAAGTACTCCATCAAGGGATTACTGATTACCAGGCGCTGATGTCCGAGAAGCGGCTATGGGTGTTTTTAATGGAAGCGCTGCGTGAACTCACCGATAGCGATTACGCGCTGATTGGCGAGGTCATGCCCACCGATACCACTAACGCACTTAAAATTCATGCCATTACCGATTTGTCATGGAACGAGGAGTCGCGCACCTTGATGGAGCGACTGCGTAACGGCGATATGACACTCAGCAACCCTAACTCGTTGCTGGGTCAAGTATTTGCCTACGGTGAGGTCATCATGACCAACAACGTCGGCAGCCACATTAAACGCGGCGGCTTTCCGCCAGGGCATCCGCCTCTGCACAATTATCTGGGCGTGCCGATTTTTAGCAGCGATAAGCTAATAGGCATGTACGCTATCGCCAACAGCAAGCAGCCATTGAACCAAGCCCTGCTTGATTGGCTTCAACCATTTACCGACACCTGCTCACTACTCATCAACTTGTATAGCCAAATGGCTGAGCGTGAGCAAGCGACCGAAGACTTGGCAAAGGCCAGAGATCAAGCTGAAAAAGCCAATCAAGCCAAAAGCCAATTTCTTTCCTCAATGAGCCATGAGCTGCGTACACCGCTCAACGCAATCATTGGCTTTTCGCAGTTGCTGGGCAAAGGACGCCGCGACCCACTGAACGAAAAGCAGCGGCGTCAGATCGGCCAAATTGAGAACAGCGGCCAACATTTACTGACCTTAATCAATGAGGTGCTGGATCTGGCTAAAATCGAAGCCGGCCATCTGACGTTATCGATTGAGCCCATTGCAATGGCCAATGTCATTGATGACGCATGCAGCACCCTTGAGGCCAACTTCGAAGCCGCGGGTATTACATTAACGCGCATGCCATCAACGCCACACCGCCTGGTAACCGCCGATTACACCCGCACCAAGCAAGTACTGCTTAACCTTCTTTCAAATGCGATTAAATATAGTGACCCGCAGGGCAATATCGACATTACCGCCACGCAACTCATCGATGAAATGCGCATTAGCGTTAATGATTCAGGAAAAGGCATTGCAACTGAGCGCCAGCATGAGTTGTTTGAACCGTTTAACCGCCTCGGGGCCGAGCATGATTCCATCGAAGGAACAGGGATTGGTTTAGCCATTACCCGTCAATTAGTCAGCAAAATGCATGGGCGCATCGGGGTTGAAAGTACGCTGGGAGTAGGCTCAACGTTTTGGTTTACGTTGCCGCTAGCTAAACAACATGACGAACCCAGTAACACGAGCTCTAATGAACGGGTGAGAGTGAATACCGATAGCCAACGCAGCTTTAAGCTGCTTTATATCGAAGACAACCCCGCCAACCAACGGCTGATGGAAGAGGTGATGAAAGACTTCCCTTCTATACAGCTTCAGGCTGTGATCAGCGCTGAACTGGGGCTAGACATTATGCGTCGTTCAACACCCGATGCAGTGCTGATGGATATTAATTTACCCGGTATGAACGGTTATCAAGCCCTGACCGTGATGCAGCAAGACCCCCTACTTCAGTCTATCAAGGTGATTGCCTTGTCTGCTAACGCCATGGAGCGCGACCTACGTTATGGCTTAGCGGCCGGATTTTGCGATTATCTGACCAAACCCATCGATATCGAACAGCTAAGCCGTAAGCTGAGCCAGCTCTTAAATGCTGCGCCAAGGAAGGAGCTATGAGCCTTACCCAAAAACACCTGCTTATTGTCGACGACAACATCGTTAATATCGAGTTAATGCTCGACCTACTCGATGAATACGGTTTCGCCAATGTACATGGCATCGATGATTCACGCCAAGTGCTTGCGCACTGCCAGCATCAGCGACCGGACTTGCTGCTACTCGATATACGCATGCCTTATTTAGACGGCTACGCGGTGATTGAAGAGCTACAAAGTCACTTTGCAGAGCAGATGCCCCCGATTATTGTACTGACGGCCCAAATTGATGATGCTACCCGGCAACGGGCATTAGCCATGGGCGTACGCGACTTTATTGCCAAGCCGTTTAAGCAAGATGAAGTCCTGCAGCGCATACGTATCACTCTGGACGTTGAGCACCGCTACCAAGTGCGCGACAAGCAGGCCGATACGCTAGAGCTCATGGTCGCGAAGCGTACCCAAGAACTTGATCGCCAATCACGCACCGACCCGATTACGCAACTGCCCAACCGACGGGCATTAAACCAGGCGCTGCAAGCGGCCGCCCTGCAAGCCTCGGGGGCCGGGCTTCTGTTTATTGCCCTTGACGGTTTGGATGACGTGGTCCGTTTGCACGGTTATACCGTCGCTGACCAGCTGCTCTACGCTATCGGTCAACAGCTCCACCAGCAGCTCGACGCCGCCTGCTTGCTCGGCTTATGGGGCGGTAGCGAACTGCTCGTGATTACGCCGACGGCTGACCCTGCCAAACTGCTGCCCTTGGCCGATCGCTTATTCGCCTGTTTTGAACAAGATCAGACGCTGGGAGAGCTCCTGCTTCCCATCAGTGCGCGCATTGGTATTAGTGGCGAAAAGCGACACTTTGACACTGAAAGACTCGTGCATATGGCCGCGCTAGCGCTGCCGCCGCAAGGGACACTGTCTGTGCAATGCTATACACCGGCGCTCGAAGCCACACAGCGACATCGCCTGCAACTGCAGCAGGCTATCCGCGGTGCCACCGAGCGTGGCGAGATGTCGCTTGCCTTCCAACCCAAGCTCTCGCTGGCAAACCATAAAATTCTCGGCGCGGAAGCGTTGCTGCGTTGGCAGCATCCAGAGCTCGGGCTTATCTCGCCGGGCGAGTTTATACCGCTTGCAGAGGCCAGCGGTGATATTCTCTCGATAGGCGATTGGGTAATAGACGAGGCCATGCGCCATATCATTGAATGGCGGGCGCTGGGGCTGCTCAATGGCGATTTTCATATTGCGGTGAATGTCGCCACCCGCCAACTCATGCGCAAAGATTTCGCCCAGCAGCTGCTAGCCCGCTTAGCACAGCAACAAATTCCCGAACGCTTTCTTGCCCTAGAGGTGACCGAATCTGGGCTGATGAGCGATATGAGCCACGCCAAGCAGCAGCTTGCCCAGCTGGCCGACATGAATATCGCGGTTGCCATCGACGATTTTGGCACTGGCCAATCGTCGCTGGCGTACATTAAAACGCTGCCCTTCTCGACGCTCAAAATCGACCGCGCCTTTGTCATGGATTTGGAAACCAGCGCGATTGACCGCGAACTGGCCCGCACCATTACCCAGCTTGCCCACAGCGTCGGCTGCGATGTGGTGGCGGAAGGCATTGAGAACTCAGCCCAGGCGGCCTATTTAAGCTCTATCGGCTGTGAAGCTGCGCAAGGTTACTTCTACGCCCGCCCGCTGCCTGATGAGGCATTTGTGTCCTGGTGCAGCGACTGGAAACCGCTTTTATCTACCACCCACACGGAGACCGTTAATGGCGCATGACTTACTTGACCGTTTACGCGATCGTCTAGAAGAACTCAACCGCTCAGAGCGTAAAGTCGCTAATGTCATTCTTGAAGACCCGACGGTCGCTACCAGCCTGAGCATTGCCAGCCTCGCTCAGGCGGCCAGCGTCAGCGAACCTACGGTGAACCGTTTTTGCCGCAACTTTGGCGCTAAAGGCTACCCCGATTTTAAAATCAAACTCGCCCAAAGCCTAGCCGGTGGCACACCCTACGTGACGCGCGCCGTGGAACCTGGCGACTCCGTCACCCAATATACCCATAAGATTTTTGGCGCGACTATCGCCGCTCTTGATGAAGCCCAGCGGGAAGTCGACATGGCCGCCGTCGAGCGTATGGTCGACTACTTAACCCAGGCCAAACAGATCCATATTTTCGGCTTAGGTGCCTCCGGCGCGGTGGCCCAGGATGCCCAGCATAAGTTCTTTCGCTTTAACCTGCCGGTGATGGCTTACATCGATGTACTCATGCAGCGTATGGTCGCCGCCGCCTGCCATACCGGTGATGTGGTCGTGATTATTTCCTACACGGGACGCACCCGAGAACTGGTGGACATTGCCCGCCTGGCCCGCGAAGCAGGGGCGGTAGTGCTCGGTATTACTGCGCCCAATTCGCCGGTGGCTAACGAATGTACTGCCACACTGGATGTCGCCACGCCCGAAGACACCGACCATTACATGCCAATGACCTCGCGAGTGATCCAGTTAACGCTGATTGATGCGCTGGCCACCGGGGTCACCTTGAGACGCGGTGAGGACTTCCTCCCCCATCTCAAAAAAATCAAAGACAGCCTGCGCGACACGCGCTTTCCGATCGAAAAAACCAGTAAGTGAATGATTAGTTGCTCACCGCGGCGGTGACGGTAATTTCCACTTTCAGCTCATCGGCGGGCAGGGGTGCGCAAACGCAAGTGCGCGCCGGTGCGTAGCCTGACGGCATCCAGGCATCCCACACCTCATTCATAGCGGCAACGTCGCTGCCTTCTTTGAGATAAATAGTCGCGCTAAGCAGCTGTTCGCGGCTCGAATCAACCTCTTTTAACAACGCATCAACCCGCGCCAGCATGCTCTCCGTTTGTACCGTGATATTACCGTCCCGCGCCTCTGGGCCAGCTACTTGCCCACATAGATAAGCCACCCCTTGATGGATAACCGCACGGCTCATTCGCGCTTTCGTATCGTGGCGCTGAATCATCATAGTGGCAACTCCTCATTAGATTGAAAAAACAGTCTAAACCGACGAGCTTGTGACTGACTATATCCTTGTGACTGACTATATCGGGTTAATCAAACTCGGTCAGTGGGCACAGGTCGATGCTCAAACACCCGCCGCAGCACAAAGCTGGTATGCGCACCCGTCACGCCCTCAATGCGGTTAATCACGTGCAGCAAAAGATGCTGGTAGTCATCCATATCGCGCACCAGAATCTTGAGCTGAAAATCCGCCGCCTGACCGGTAATGATCAGGCATTCGATGACATTGGGTATCTCACGAATATGGCGCTCAAAATTATCGAAGCGCTCCGGCGTATGCTGATCCATGGAAATATGCAGCAGCGCCATTAACTGATAGCCCAGTTGGCGGGAATCGACTTCCGCGCGGTAGCGCAGTATGAGGCCGTGCTCTTCCAGGGCCCGCACCCGGCGCAAACAGGGCGAAGGTGAAAGGCCGATACGATCAGCCAATTCCTGGTTACTGATACGCCCTTCTAGCTGCACGATATCTAGGATATGGCGATCAAAACGATCCAATAAAAGCGGGTTTACGGCCATAAAAAGCAGCTCCTGCTAAAATATTTTATATAAAAGCCATACCCTGCCAATTATCACTCTATCCTATGTATCTTCGCAAGAACCTAGCGTGGCAAATCCCTTACACTGTTTAAACTGTCAAAAGCAGCGAATCAGCAGTACGGCCGCCACAAGCAGCCGCTATTTACAACACTGTGACGACCACTACTTTAGGAACACCGCTATGTCAGCTTTCGATCATCGCAAATATCGCCCTGCGCCCCGCGTACCTGCCTTCAATCGCCAATGGCCGGATCGTGATCTAGATCACGCGCCGATCTGGGTGAGCGAAGACCTTCGCGACGGCAATCAGGCGCTGCTTGAGCCGATGACCGTTGAGCAAAAACAACGCTTCTGGCAGCAGATCGTCAAAGTAGGTATTAAAGAAGTCATGGTAGGCTTTCCTTCGGCCAGCCAGCCCGACTACGACTTCGTGCGCTGGCTGATCGAAGAAAATCAAATTCCCGATGACGTCACCATTGCGGTGCTGGTGCAGTGCCGTGAACACCTGATTGAAAAGACCTTTGCCTCGCTGGTCGGCGCCAAGCGCGCCATTGTTCACTTGTATAATTCCACCTCCACTACCCAGCGCGAGCGGGTGTTTGAGATGGATCGCGCGGGCATTGTCGATATCGCGGTGCAGGGGGCCACCTGGGTCAAAACCTACGCCGACCAATACCCCGACATTGAATGGTGTTTCGAGTACACCCCGGAAAGCTTTTCCAGCACCGAGATCGATTTTTCGCTGGAGATCTGTGAAGCGGTGATGGATGTATGGCAGCCAACGCCGGAGAATAAATGCATTCTCAACTTACCCACCACGGTGGAAGTGGCTGGGCCGCACCATCACGCCGATCAGATTGAGTACTTCTGCCAGCACATCAGCCGCCGTGACAGCTTGATTATCTCGGTGCACACCCACAATGACCGCGGTGGCGCTGTGGCCTCTGCTGAACTCGCCCTGCTGGCTGGCGCCGAGCGGGTAGAAGGCACCCTGCTAGGCAATGGCGAGCGCACCGGCAATATGGACATCGTCACCCTGGCGATGAATCTCTACAGTCAGGGCATTGACCCTCAACTGGATCTCTCCAATCCGGATGAAATCATTCAGGTGGTCAACGAGTGTACCGGCATCGCCATGCACCCGCGCCACCCTTGGGTGGGCGAGATGGTCTACACCGCTTTTTCGGGCAGTCACCAGGATGCGATTCGTAAATCCCTTAAGCATCAAAAGCCCGACGAGCCGTGGCAAGTGGCTTATCTGCCTATCGACCCCCACGATATCGGCCGCGACTATCAGGCGGTAATTCGCGTCAATAGCCAGTCTGGCAAGGGCGGTATGGCTTTCCTGCTTGAGCGGGATTACGGCATTAACCTGCCGCGTTGGATGCTGCTGGCCTTGGCGCCTTACGTGCAGCAGGAAAGCGAAAAACGTGCTGGCGAACTCTCCAGCGAAATGATACGCCAGGTCATGTTCAATCATTTCACACAAGAAGCCCCGCTGGCGCTTGTCGACTACCGGCTTTCCAAAGGTCAGCAGGAAGGCATTGAGGTTACGCTGCAACAGGGTGACGAAACGCTACGCCTCTCTGGCCAGGGCAACGGCGCGATGTCGGCGTTTACCGAGGCGTGGCGGCGTCATTCCGGCAGCAGCGTGGGTATTATCGATTACAGCGAGCACTCCCTCGGTGCCAGCAGTGAGGCCAATGCGATTGCCTTTGTGCAGTTGTATATCGATGGCCAGCGGCTCTGCGCGGTTGCCGAGGATAGCGACACTGTCAGCGCCTCGCTCAAAGCGTTGCTGTCGGGTATCAATCTTGCCGCTAAAACCACCGCGGCGACGTCGCTTCAGCAGCAGGCAGATGCGCTGAGCTAGCCATTGCTCCCAGAGAGTGGGTGACGCCGCACAATCAATACACTTGAGCACAACGGGATCCCACTCAAGGCGCTTAGCACCCATCCACTCACCGCATTCGATACATTCGCCAAATGCCTTGTGCTCGATACGCTGCAGAGCCGCGCCGCTTTGCCGTCATCGTACTTTTGTGTCTGAATGTCATCTGGGTAGGAACACACGCATAGGAGTACGGTGTTATGGGAAGCGGTGTGGCAAGCGTTTTGCTAGTGGCACTGGGCGGGGCTATCGGCGGCATGGGCCGGTTCGCTGTGTCTAATATATTGGCGAGGCGATTTGGCACTCATTTCCCCTGGGGCACCTTCGCTGTCAATATCAGCGGGGCATTCGCCGCGGGATGGCTACTCGGCATAATGGGCCTGCCCAGCGGCCAGGCCCCCACCTCATTCTGGCTACTAGCGGTCGTGGGCGCCCTCGGCGGCTACACCACCGTCTCCTCGTTCAGCTTACAAACTCTGGCGCTTTGGCAAAGCGGCTATCCGCAGCGCGCGATTGCTAATGTACTCGGCACCTGTTTACTCGGGCTCGCCTTGGTGAGCCTGGGTTGGTGGTTAGGAGAGCATTTATGAGTGCCTGGTTACCCTACCTGGCCGTGGGCCTGGGCAGCGGCTTGGGCAGCGCGTTACGCTATTGGGTATCGCTAGGCATGTTGGCAGCCCTGGGCAGCTACTTTCCCTGGGGCACACTGCTGGTTAATGTGCTGGGCTCTTGTCTGATTGGCTGGCTGGCAACCCTGGGCGCCCACTATGCCCAGGGACATTTAGTACGCTTGCAGCCATTGCTGGTAGCCGGCTTTTGCGGCGGTTTCACCACCTTTTCACTGTTTAGTCTGGAAACTTTACATCTATTCCAAGAAGACCACTTTGCGCTGGCTTTCCTCTACGTGGCGACCAGCGTGCCGCTTTGGCTAGCCGCAGCGCTTTGCGGCCAGCGGATAGCTAAGAAGCAAATACAAGCCTAAGCCTCGGCTTCAGGTCACTCGTGCATACCCCCCGACAATACCCGGCTTGCTCAGCACGAATTGCCATAGCTGTATTTCCCTAGCGCGAAAAGCACCCGCACAGCTGAGCAGGTAATAGCGCCACATACGATAGAAACGCTCGCCATACTGGCTTTCAAATGTTGGCCAGTGCCTCTCAAAGTTATCGTGCCACGCCATTAATGTACGATCGTAATCAGCGCCAAAATTATGCACGTCCTCAACCACGAACAGCGCCTCTGCGGCATCGGCGACTTGCCCTAAGGTGGGCAATTCGCCATTGGGAAAAATATACTTATCGATCCAGGGATCGGTGGCCGTATTCGCTATATTTTTGCCAATGGTGTGCAGTAAAAACAGGCCATCGTCTTTCAAACAGCGGTGGGCGACGTTCATGTACTCACGGTAGTTTTTATGCCCCACGTGTTCAAACATGCCAATGCTGACAATACGATCAAACTGTTCGGTTTCATCGCGATAATCTTCCAAGCGAAACTCAACTGGCAAGCCACGTTTAAGCAATCGTTGACCGAACTCAGCCTGCTCTTTAGAAATCGTCAGACCCACGCACTCGACACCGTAATGCTCGGCGGCATAAGCCATAAAGCTGCCCCAGCCGCAGCCAATGTCCAATACCCGCATGCCGGGTTCTAACTGTAGTTTCCGGCAAATTAAGTCGAGCTTGGCCTCCTGGGCTTCATCCAGCGTTTGGGCATTTTTCCAGTAGCCGCAGGTATACGTCATACGTTGATCGAGCATGGCAGCGTAGAAATCATTGCCAAGGTCGTAATGCTTTTCGCCTACTTCCCAAGCCCGCTTAGCCGTTTGACGGTTCAACAGGCGAGACCGTAGGGAGTGATAAATCAACTGAGTCGGTTTAATACGCCGCCCTAACTGGGCGCGCATTAAGCGATAAAACAGCGCATCTAGGCGCTCAGCGTCCCAGTCGCCGTTCATATAGCCCTCACCCAGGCCTAAATTTCCTCGCGACAGAGCGTTATCGATCACGTTTGGTGCTTTCAACTGCAAATCCCAGGGGCGATCACCGTCAAGCTGGATATCGGCCTGGGCTAACAAGTCAGCGACAAAACGATGGGAGGGCGAGGTTTCATCGAAACAAATAGAGGTTCTCTCAAAGGTGGGCATATTCATGACAGTCTCCTCTGGCTATTCCCGTTAATGAATAGTTAGCAACCTTTCTACCAGCGTAGAACCCCATTGGCATATGAGCATTATTTTATGGAGCTTTTTAAAAGCATAAGACACCAAAAAAGCCGACCCCCTGGCTTTAAGGGGGCCGACTTTAAAGTGCTTGCTAGCGCAATATTAAAACGGGAACCTTGCTACCACGTAGCATAGCCGTGGTTGTGCTACCGACCAGCAAGTGGCGAATACGCGAGTGCCCGTAAGCGCCCATCACCAGCAGGTCTATGCTGTGCTCTTTTTCGTAGGCTTGTAGGGCTTCATCTACCTCGCCAGCACGTATAGCGCCTTCAGCCTGGTGACCCGCTTCACGCAACGTGCTTAACGCCCACTCAAGCTCGGAACGGCGTTCAGCCGTTTCCGCACCCACGATCAGCACATGGCACTCGGTGCCTGCAAAAAGCGGTGAACGTGCCAGCATTTCAACGCCTTTACGGGCAGTTTTGCTGCCGTCAAAGGCCATCAGGATCTTTTCAGGGCGCTTGAAGGTTTTCGGCACCATCAAGATCGGGCGATGCAGTTCACGCACCACCCGCTCAAGGTTAGAACCTAAGTGACCGGTGGCCTGGTGAGCGATTTCACCGCGCTTACCCACCACCAGCAAACGCATCTCTTTTTCCAGCTCTAACAGGCTCTCTACCAGGGTGCCATTGCGCTGGCGGATAACGGGGTCGCTGACCCCATCCTCAATCGCGCGTTCTTTAGCCGCTTCCAGCATCAGCTTGCCGTGCTCACGATTCACCTTAGCGCGCTGCTCATCGAGCTCGGAAAGTTCTTTCATCAGCCTTTCGCGGGCACCGAAACGCAGGTTGCCGGAAAGGTTCTGCTCTTCGGGTACGCCTGAATGATTGTCGACCACATGCACAAAGGTTAACGGTGCATCCATGGCCAAGCTTGCCCAGGCGGCGTAATCGCAGACGCCTTCAGAAAACTGGGAGCCGTCAATAGCGGCTAATACTTGATCTGTCATATCGCTCTCCATGCGTTGGTTTAGTGGCCGCCCATCAGTTTTTCAACCGCTTCAGGGTCGTTGTGTACCGCGTAGCGATCCACCACCGTCGCGCTGGCTTCGCTCAAGCCCGCCATCTCTACCTCGGTACCTTCACGGCGGAATTTAATCACCACGCGATCCAGCGCCTGCACGGCGGTAATATCCCAGAAGTGCGCCCGGGAGAGGTTGATGGTGACTTTATCGATACTCTCTTTAAAGTCGAAGGCGTCGATAAAGCGCTCGGAGGAAGCAAAGAACACCTGACCAACGACTTCATATTCACGCTCTTTACCCGGTTCGATTTCTTTAGAGCCGATATACATAATGTTGCCGACTTTGTTGGCAAAGAACATCGCCGCTAACAGCACACCAACGAATACGCCAATCGCCAGATTGTGGGTACCTACCGTTACGATAACAGTGGTCACCATGACAATATTGGTGCTCATGGGGTGCTTTTTCAGATCGCGAATCGACTCCCAGCTAAAGGTACCGATAGAGACCATAATCATTACCGCCACCAGCGCGGCCATGGGGATCTGGGATACCCAATCGGCCAGGAAGACCACCATCAGCAGCAGTCCGATACCGGCAATTAACGTCGAGGTACGACGACGACCACCGGATTTAATATTGATCACCGATTGGCCAATCATGGCGCAACCCGCCATACCACCAATCAAACCCGCGCCAATATTGGCAATACCCTGGCCTTTACACTCGCGGTTTTTATCACTTTTGGTGTCGGTTAAGTCATCAATGATTGTTGCTGTCATCATTGATTCAAGCAGGCCCACCACCGTTAACATTAACGAATAGGGCAGTATGATCATCAGGGTTTCAACGTTCAGCGGTACATCGGGCCATAAGAAAATCGGCAGGCTATCGGGCAGCTCGCCCATATCACCAACGCTGCGAATATCCATGCCGGTCAGCAAATACACGGCGGTAAGTACGACAATACATACCAGTGGCGAAGGGATAGCTTTACCAACTACCGGCACATAGGGGAAGCCGTAAATGATGGCTAAGCCTGCAATTGTCATGGCGTAAACGTGCCAAGTGACGTCAGTCAGTTCGGGCAACTGGGCCATAAAGATCAGGATGGCCAGCGCGTTGACGAAGCCTGTTACCACCGAGCGCGACACAAAGCGCATCAGCTCGGCAAGCTTTAGATAACCTGCCGCAATCTGCAGCATACCGGTCAGCAGGGTCGCGGCCAGCAGGTACTCTAAGCCGTGCTCTTTGACCAGGGTGATCATCAGTAGCGCCATGGCGCCGGTTGCCGCTGAAATCATGCCGGAGCGGCCGCCGGTAAAGGCGACAATCACACAGATAGCAAACGAGGCATAAAGGCCAACCTTGGGGTCAACACCGGCAATAATTGAGAACGCGATGGCCTCGGGGATGAGCGCTAGCGCCACGACAATCCCCGCCAGGGTGTCGCCCTTGAGGTTGGAGAGCCAGGATTGTTTAAACTTTTCGTACATGCGAGGGGTCCACGGTTTTAGGTTAATAGCAGGCCAAAAGCAGTCGAACAGCGCAGCCAACAATGGGAAGCACCGCCAACACATAGGCACGCTGGGGTCATCAACTGTTTATTATAAAAATGGTGAGCTAGCGTTAGGTGCCGCTAAATTCAGGTACTGAAAACTTAAGCACTGAAAAGAAAGTCAGGCACTTGAAACACATAGGCACTAAAAAAACAGGCACTAGAAACAAGTACCAGAAAGCGATGACAGCACGGTGAATGCACTGCCAGCACCTTGAGAGGGGAGCGAAGGGCTAGGGCGGAGTCATCAGCCCTGAAAAGCGTTGTGTGGATATAGTCATTGGTAGAGATTCTTTTACAGAACGCTAGGTGCGACAAAGTGCCGTATCCTAGCAATAATCCTGCTGCATTGCACCTAACGTCTAACTTCAAAGGCTAGACGCCACCCCTGAGGTTTAACTGCTACGTTAGGCTGGGTGACCTTGCCCCCACTTCTGGCGTACTATTACCCGCAAATAACCACCTATTCTAGTTCTAATGATCATGTTGAAGCGGCACTTAGATAGGCGCCAACCCAGCCTGACGCTAATCTGACGATTAAAAAGAGGAGCAGCACATGAGCCAATCTATTGCAGTCATCAAGGGCGACGGTATCGGCCCAGAAATTATGGAGGCCACGCTTCGTGTACTCGACGCCTTAGATTGCGGCTTAACCTACCAGCACATCGATGCTGGCTTAGGCGCCCTTGAAAAGCATGGCACGCTGATTCCTCAAGAGTCGTTGGATGCCATCGAGAAATACGGCATCGCTCTGAAAGGCCCACTGACCACGCCGATTGGCAAAGGATTCTCCTCGATTAACGTACAGCTGCGTCGTCACTTTGACCTTTATGCCAACGTGCGCCCGGCGATTAGTTTCCCCGGCACACGTTCGCGCTACGACGACATTGATATGATCACGGTGCGAGAAAACACCGAAGGCGCGTACCTTTCCGACGGTCAGGAGATGATCGACGACGGTGAGACCGGCATTTCGGTGATCAAAGTAACCCGCAAAGGCTCTGAGCGCATTGTGCGCTACGCTTTTGAGCTGGCCAAAAACAACGGTCGCAAAAAAGTCACCGCGGTACACAAAGCCAACATTATCAAAACCAGCTCTGGGCTGTTCTTGGACGTGGCACGCGAAATAGCCAAAGAGTACCCCGAGATCGAATTCCAAGAAATGATCGTCGATAACGCCTGCATGCAGCTGGTAATGAACCCGCATCAATTTGATGTGGTGGTCACCACCAACCTGTTTGGCGATATCCTCTCTGACCTTTGCGCTGGCTTAGTGGGCGGTTTGGGCTTGGCCCCAGGGGCAAACATCGGTGAAAAAGCGGCGATCTTTGAAGCCGTCCACGGCTCAGCGCCGGATATCGAAGGCAAAAACATCGCTAACCCCTGCGCGCTCCTGCTAGCCGCGGCACAAATGCTTGACCACCTCGGCATGGCAGAGAAAGGCACCGCCATCCGCCAGGGCATTCGTACCGTGCTGGAAACTCGCCAGGATATGGTCACCCCCGATATGGGTGGCACGGGTACCACTGAATCATTTGGCCAGGCGCTGGTTGAGTACGTACAGGGTTAAAATCATTTACGCGGTTAAAAACGGTAGCGCAATAAACGCATGGCATTGAGGGTGACCAACACGGTCGCCCCGGTGTCAGCCATCACCGCCACCCACATGCCCGTAATACCCAGCACCGTAGAGATTAAAAATAGCGCCTTAAAGCCCAGCGCTAACGCCACGTTGGTTTTGACGTTACGCATGGTGGCCTGGGAAAGCATAATCATCTCGGCTATCCCGCCTACCCGATTTTTAAGCAGCGCGGCGTCGGCGGTTTCCAATGCCACATCCGTGCCACTGCCCATCGCAATGCCAACCTCTGCCGCCGCAAGCGCCGGGGCATCGTTAATACCATCGCCCACTTTGCCTACCGGCCCAAGCCCTTGCGCCTGCCACTCGCGCACGCGTTGCGCCTTATCTTCAGGCATTAGCTGGCCTTCTGATTCAATGCCAAGCTGCTCACCGATAGCGGCCACCGTACGGGCATTGTCACCGCTGAGCATCACGGCCTGAACCCCTAGCCGTTTTAACGCTTGCAGGCCCTGGCGCGCATCTTCGCGGGGTACATCACGAACGGCAATCAGCCCTAAGGGGCGCTGGTTTTCGACCAGCACGGCGAGGCTTTTCCCCTCATTTTCCAGCGCGGCAATTCGTGCCTCCCAACGGCTGGACTGATGAGCAAAACGTTGCAGATAGCGCGGACTTACCAGCATTAAATCGCGCCCTGCCACCTGTCCGGCAACGCCCTGCCCTGCCAACGCATGCGCGGCTTGCACGGTCGGTATCGCCACCCCCTGCTGTTGGGCATGCTCGCTAATCGCCACAGCGAGGGGATGACTCGACCCCTGTTCTAAAGCGGCGGCTAAACGCAAGACCTCGCTAGCATCAGCGCTGTCGTGGTGGCTCTCCACATCCGTTACCGTGGGTTTTCCCGCGGTCAGTGTACCGGTTTTATCCAGCGCGACCCGTTTGAGCTTACCTAGCTGCTCTAATACCGCGCCGCCTTTTATCAGCAAACCGTGCCGAGCGCCTACGGATAAACCGGCGGCAATGGCCGCTGGCGTTGAAATCACCAGGGCACAGGGGCAGGCAATAAGAAGCAGTGCTAGCGCACGGTAGATGGATTCAGACCATAGCATCGTCGATACCAGTGGCGGCGCAATAGCAACCAGCAGAGCCACCCCTACCACGGCAGGCATATAGTAAAACGCAAAGCGGTCGATAAAACGCGCCACAGGGGCTTTCGCTGCCTGGGCCTCTTCCACTAGCTTAATCACCCTAGCGATGGTGTTGTTTTCAGCGCTTTTGGTGACCTCGACCTCTAACACACCGTCCAGATTAATAGTGCCAGCAAATACGCCCTCGCCTTCGCCGCGCTCACTCGGTACCGATTCACCATTGACTGGCGATTCATCGATTGAGGAGTGACCGGCAATAATTTGCCCGTCACAGGGCAACCGGTCGCCGGGGCGAACCTGCACCCGTTGCCCCGGCACCAGAGACGCGGCAGCGACTTCCTGGGCTACCCCTTGCTCCAGCAACCAAGCGGTGGAAGGTGTCAGCTTTGAAAGCGCCGAAATACTGCGGCGCGCCTGAGCGGCAGCGACCCCTTCTAGCAGCTCCCCCACCGCAAATAGAAACACCACCACCGCGGCTTCAGCGGCGGCATTGATCGCCAGCGCCCCTAGCGCGGCGATGCTCATTAGCATTTCGATGGTAAAGGGGTTGCCCATCTTCAGCGCCTGCCCTGCACGCTGGATAATCGGCACAAGGCCAACCACCGTCGCGGCGACAAACGGCCAAGTACCCAGGCTAGGCCAGGCAAATTTAAGCGCCCAAGCAAGCGCCAGCAGTACCCCACTGACAAGCACTAAACGCCCTTTAGGCGTTTTCCACCAAGGGGTATGTTTTGTCGCTTCAGCCGTGCCCGCCGACTCATCAATCACCTGGTAACCCAACGCAGTGATGGTCGACTCAATCTCGGAATGGGGAAGCGTTTGCCCAGGCGGCGCGGTCAACCGCACCGAGCCGTTGACAGAACTCGCAGAGACTTCTTCGACATGGTTTAGGCGCTTCAGCGCCGCTTCGACTTTACGCTCGCAGCCGCCACAATCCATGCCCTGCACTCGCAGGGTGGTGGGCGTGATCGTCGCTTGCGGGGGCTTGTCTTGTGTGGTTTTAACAGTTGTCGTATGACTCATCGCATGAAGCTCCCAGTTCAACTATCTTAAAGGCAGCGTAATACCTATAGCGACTAGAGGTTCAAGTAATGAAAAAACTCTCCCCAGCGCTCTCCACCACTGAGCACTATATTGGCATTGGTGAACTGGCACGTGAGTCCGGCTGTAAACCGGAAACGGTGCGTTATTACGAGCGCATTGGTCTACTGCCTTCAGCACCGCGCAACGAGGGCAATCAGCGTCGCTATACGGCGTCGGCTATTCGTCGATTAACGTTTATTCGTCATGCCCGGGATTTTGGCTTTTCGGTTGAGGCGGTACGGGAGCTTTTAAAAATGGCGGATTATCCCGCTATGCCCTGCGAAGAGGTCGATACCTTGGCAAAACATCACCTGGCCGAGGTAGAAGCACGGATTGCGAGGCTAACCGCAGTGCGCGATGAGCTGCAGCGCATGATCAATCAGTGCGCGGGAGGCAATATTGGTCAGTGCCATATTATCGACGTGCTGAGCGATCATCGCCTGTGTGAGCACCCAGGCCCCCACGGCGGCGCTGATGTGCTGCGTTAAACGCAGTTAAATATAGTTAAAAGCAAGAGCTGCTTACCCCAGCCACACATCAAGAAACAGCATAATCACCAGCCCCATCGCCAAACCAAAGGTGGCTTTTTTCTGGTGCCCACAGCGGTGCGTTTCGGGAATGATTTCGTGGCTGATGACATACAGCATGGCACCGGCGGCGAACGCCAGGCCCCAAGGCAGCAGTATTTGGGAAACGCTGACAATACTGGCGCCAAAGAGTCCGCCAACGGGCTCAATGAGGCCGGTTAGCGCAGCAATTGACCAGGAGCGCCACTTTGAGTAGCCCTCACCCATTAAGGCGACCGCCACAGCGAGCCCTTCTGGCATGTTCTGTAGGCCGATACCAATCGCCAGGGGCATACCGTCCTCTAACCCATTGGCCCCAAAGCCGACGCCCACCGCCATGCCTTCCGGCAGGTTGTGGATAGTAATCGCAAACACAAATAGCCACACCCGGCGTAGCGATGCGGCCTCCGGCCCTTCGCGGCCCTGGGCAAAATGCTCATGTGGGAGGTATTCGTTTAACAGCGCAATCGCGCCCATCCCCAGCAAAATAGCAGTACAAACAATAGCGGCGGGAACAGGACCACCGTCGTAATAAATTTCCGCCGCCTCTAGCGCCGGAATAATCAGCGAAAAGAACGATGCTGCCAACATCACGCCTGCGGCAAAGCCAAGCGCTAAGTCTCGGAAGCCACGATCAGGGGTTTTACCCAACAGTACCGGAAGTGCACCAACGGCGGTCAACGACCCCGCCACAAGGCTACCCAAAAAACCTAATAACAACGTATTTTCCATTATTGCGCCTAAAACACCCTGATGAATGTACCCTGGACTCAGCGCAATCCACGCAAAATATTGTTAATCAATTGTTCGGCTTGACACTGGCTAGCGCCACTTTTTAGCAGCATGCGTAACCCCGACACCGAAAGCGTTAAGAAATAGGCTGAACTTTGTACATCACGCTCTGGGGAAATACTACCCTCTTGCTGCGCCTGCTCAATGACCGTGACAAAAAACTGGGTAATCGCCCGAACGCTCTGAACCGCAGCATCCGACACGGCAGAACCGCTATTGCCAAGCTCGGTGGCCGAATTAAAAATCAGGCAGCCCAAAGCCGCCTGCTCGCTCTCGGCCTGCTGAGCCATGTGTTGAAGTAAGTGTTCAATAAACTGCCAAGCACTGGCCTCCTGAGCAAGTGTCGCATTCAAAGACACCAGCAGTTCTTCGCGGTAACGCGCCAGCGCCCGTAGGAAAAGGGCTTCTTTGTTGCCATACGCCTGGTACAAACTACTGCGTGACAGCTGCATCGCCTCCAACAAATCACGCATGGATGTATGGTGGTAACCTGAACGCCAAAAAGCGTTAACGGCGGCTTCCAGCGCCGTCTCTGGGGAATGCTGTAGAGGTCTACCGAGACTCATTACGAAATTCCAAAAGTCACCATATTACGAGATAGAATTCACCTACGCAAAGCATCCACAGTGTGGATGCTTCACATGAGAACAGTCGTTTTGCTGAATTAGTTCAGCAGTTCTCTCACCTGCTTGATGCCTTCGCGGGCAAGCTGCACCGGGCGGGAATCGCTGACGGTCCAGGCGGCCATCGAGCCATCGTACATGGCGATGTTGTCGAATTCGGCGACTTCGCTAAGCACAAACCAGTCGGTAGCAGCCCAGTGACCGGTGTTGCAGAAGGCAATCGTGCGCTCGCTGCTATCCAGCTCCACGGCATTGATGCGCGACTGCAGCCCATCGACGTCCAGATAGTAAGCGCCGTTCTGGTCGTTCAGGTGCGACTGGTGGGGCAGGCTCCGCGCGCCCGGAATCGTACCGGCCACCCGTGCCGCGGGTGATTGGTTATCACCGGCGAAATAGTCGGCGGGCCGGGCGTCGACCAGCTGCGCCTGGCTTTCACGGGCAGCTTCCACGTCCTCGGTTGACGCAATCAGCTCCTTGCGAAGCGTGGCATCGAACTCGGCGGCATCATAAGGCTCAGGCTCGCCGCTTGCCACGTCGAAGCCCTGCTGCTCCCAGCCCGCAAAGCCGCCGTTGAGAATGGCAACCTCGTCGTGGCCGAGGACTTTAAGCGTCCAATATACCCGCGCCGCACTGCCGAAGTCGGTGGCGCCGGTACCGGCGGGCACAATCACCACCGCGCTGTCGTTATCGATACCCAGGTCGCCAATCAGCGCTTCAAGATCGCTCACTTCGGGCATCAATCCCGCTACGCTGTCGCGGGTTTCGCGCCAACCGTCATCGGTGTAGCTTGAATAACGGCTGCCCGGAATGCGGGCTTCGGCAAAGCTTTCGGCATCGCCGCCATCGTCGATGGACGAGCGCACGTCCACTACCACAAGTTCCTCTTGATCCAGATGTTCGTTTAGCCACTGGGCATCCACCAGCGGCGTCATTTCAAGTGGCGTTTCTTCAAGTGCCAGTGCCTGGGCGGAAAAACCCAGAGCCCCGATCAGGCCCAATAATAAGCGGGACATAAAACCTCCATTGCGGTCGCGAGCAAAGCTCATCAATCTGAATAAAACAGGAAAAAGAACGATTGGTACATTAATATGATAGTCGGCGATATTAAACCATTATTAAAGTGCTTTTTTGGCATAACCGTATAGATAAACGTCCCCGTGGTCGTGGCACCGGTGCAAGGCTTGCTTTTGGCGATTGCTGAAAATCATGTGTAAGCAATCGCGCTGATCGACCACTCACTGGTAATGACCCGACAAGGAGCCCGGTATGAGCGCGCACACTACTCCCCCACCACGCTTTTGGCTGAGCGGCAAACGCCATGCCGAGCAGGATGTTTTTTTCCGCCAAACGCTGGAAGCCAAAGGCTGGCAGCAAGGCGACGAAGCGCAGTGGCAGGCGGCCTGGGTTACCGGCATGCCGCCCAGGGCGGCATTCAAGGCGACGTCTCCCAGTCGGGTGATGAACCACATTCCCGGCAACGCCGCGCTCACGGTCAAAAGCCGCCTGCATGCAGGGTTGAGGGCACTGCGCGAACGCACCCGGCGCCACTTTGGGGAGGCGCATCCCAATACGGCGCGGCTGAATTTCTTCCCCCGCGCCTATGAAATGCCCCACGACTACCTGTCGCTGGTCGAAGACGCCGCCACGCATCCCGAAAAGCGCTGGATTTTAAAGCCGACCAACGCCTCCAAGGGCCAAGGGGTTCAGGTGCTGCGCGACCCGACCACCGCGCCGCTGGCGCCCAACTGGCTGGTGCAGGAGTACGTTGCCAACCCGCACACCATCCGCGGCCACAAATACGTGCTACGCCTTTATATGCTGATTGCCAGCATTGACCCGCTACGCGTGTATCTCTATGACCAAGGCTTTGCCAAGCTGGCCTCGGCGCCGTGGAGCCCGGATGACATCGACAACCCCTTTAGCCAGTTGACCAACCCCGACATCAACGCGCTCAACCTGGACGCCGAGATTCCGGTGGAGTTTATCGACTTTGACCGCTATCGCCACTGGCTTCGCGAGCAGGGCCACGACGACCAGGCGCTGTTTAGCCAACTGCAGGATCTGGCCACGCTGACCGCGCTCTCCGGGGTCGAGGCGATGCGCGCCCGCTCCCGGGAAGACGGCGCCGACCCGCGGGGCTGCTACGAGCTGATCGGCCTGGACTGCCTGGTCGACGACCAGCTCAAGCCATGGATTCTGGAGTGCAACCTAAGCCCTTCGCTGGGCACCTGCGCCAAGCCCGAGCACGGCGGCGTAGTCGAAGAGGCCGTCAAAACCGGCCTGGTGCAGGACATGATCGCCCTGACCGGGCTTGATCAGCCACCCCGGGAAGCGACGACCTTCGATGCCGCTGCACTGGCGGCAGAGCGTGAACGAGCCGGTGGCTTTGTACCGCTCTACCCGACCCAGGACGGCCATCGCTACCTGCCCTTTGTAGGGCTACCCAGCCTTGCCGATTACCGTTTGGCGGCCGAGTTCGCCCCGCTGAGCCTGTCTTTCCACGGCCAGGACATCAGCGAGCTGATCGACGGCGAGCGGCTGGCGCTTTACCACCACCCCAGCGGGCGCTACTTCCAGCTTAACGACAGCGCGGCGCTGATCTGGCTACTGGTCAGCGAAGGCGCGCCGATTGAGACAGTGCTCGAGCAGCTCCAGGCAGCAAGCGGCGGGCAGGTCGATGCCGACACCCTTGCCAGCGATCTGTGGGCGACGCTCTCGCTATGGTGGCAGCATGGCCTGCTGGCGCCTGGGGATCGCGACACCGCCGCGCCCGACACGGCGTCTCCCGCTCGCGAGCATTCCGCTACCTGGCGCAGTACGCTGTTTTTTGATCAGCGCCGCTGGTCGATCAGCGCGCCACAGGGCCCCGTGGCAACACGCATTGCCGAGACACTGGCGCCGCTGCTGGACGCCGACGGCAACGCCCCCGACACGTCGCTGCATGTACTGGAAAGCGCCAACGGTTACTGCCTGACCAACGACAGCCGGGTGATTCGCTCGCGCCTGCATCTCGACGACATCGTCCCTGCCATCACTCAGCACTGCTTGTCCCACGCCGCCAGTGACGGGCAACTGGTACTTGATGTCGTCCTGCTGAGTCGGCCGGAGGGGCATATCGTCTGCGTTGTGCCCCACCAGGCGCCTGCCCAGGCGATGGAAACGCTGAAGGCGGTGGGGGCACAGAACGGCCTTGCCCTGACGCGCGGGGCACGCCTCTCGCTGGCCGCACCGGACACCCTGGAACCGCTTAATGTACCGCTTGAGGGTGCCGGGTTCCTGTTTCAGGAGCGCGGCCCTTGCGTTGGGCTTTTATGGCTTGATGCCACCCCGAGCGACAGCCCGAAGGCGCCGTCGTCACTCGCGTTACTTGGCGCCCTGCTCCCTGCGGCCCTGGAAACAGCAGAACACCAACAAGGGTTAAGCCCTAACGCCTTGACCGCGCTGCAGCATATAACCCAGGGCGCGCATTGTGCGCGGCTGGCCAGCACGCAGGTCGAGGCCGTTACCCAGTGGCTTGACCAAACACCGCTTTTACCCTCTTCCCACGCCGTGGTATAGCGGCAGGAAGGCGCGCCATCTGGCGCATTTGCTTGTGACACTATAAGGAGAAACATCATGCCTCAACACGAAGCTAAACGTCGTTTACTGAGCCGCCTTAGCCGTCAGTTCGGCTATACCGCGCCCGCCCTTGCGCTGATAGCGGGTGGTTTGGCCTTCCAGGCCCAGGCCGATGAGCCCACTGAAGGGTTCACCTCGATGCAGGAAGCGCCCATGATGCTGGCCGAAGGTGGCGCTGAAGGCGAAGAAGAGATGGAAGGCGAAGGCGAAGGAGAGGGAGAAGCAGAAGGTGAAGGCGGTGCCGAAGCCGGTTAACGATTTGCTGCACGCTTAATCCGCTGTGTTGTGCTGAGCTGGTGATATCGCCAGCTCAGCGTATAAGGAGCTTCGTTATGCCCGTTACCTCATTGTCAGCCGTTGAATCATGTACCACGAGTAAGGAGCTGGTGGATGAAAACATCTATCCACTTAATCAACTCAATGATTTACTCCTACTAATGCCTTACAAGTTATATCAAAAGCTGTTTGATACCCAGTCAGTGGGTAAGCATGTACGCCATGTACTAGAGCATTATCAAACGCTACTGGCAGGCCTCAAAGAAAGCGTACAAAAAAATAATATCGATTATGAACAGCGTGATCGCCAGACAGCGCTAGAAGAAGATCCCAGCGTAGCGGCACAAACCGTTGATAAGCTTCGGGCTGAACTACAAGCGCTGGCGCACCAGCCTGTCGATATACCCATAATGGTTAACTACTCAGTCGACCCATCGGGTAATAACCTCACATTGCCTTCCAGTCTAGGTCGTGAGCTGGCGTTTCTAATGAGTCATACCGTACACCACATGGCGCTTATCCGGCTGTTATGCGAATCAATGAACATGACCTTATCAAGCGATTTTGGTGTACATCCCTCCACGCAGCGCTTTTGGCAAAAAAACATACATTAAGTCGTTCTTTTATCAGGAAGAGCTAGCAATGAACCAATTTATCAAACAATCCCGCTATTACCTTGCAGTGCTGATGGTGGCAGGAGGCAGTGGATCGTTTATCACCCAAGCATCCGCTAATCAGCCGATTGATTGGCCAGAAGAGGGATGGACAGTCATTGCTTCAGAGAAAAACTACGCGACGCTGCTCGATGATCTACACCAAGCTGTTTCAGACGCTGGGATGGTGGTTGTTACGGAAGCTGGTCCAACCGAGGCCGCTGCACAGCGCGGTGAAATCATTCCAGGCAATCGAGTCGTCGGGGTATTTCGTAACGACTTTGCGGTAGACATTATCCGTGAAAGCGTACCGGCAATGATTGAAGCGCCACTGCGGTTCTACGTAACTGAAGATTCAGCCGACAGCGCGACACTGGCGTGGAAAGTACCTAGCCATGTTTTTGCTCCTTATATCAACCAGAACACGCCTAAATTAGACGATACCGCTCAGGCATTAGATGCCTTATTTCAACAAATAGGCGATAGCGCTGTGTCACCTTAATGTAGCAGCGCATATCCCCTTTAACAGTCGGTGTGGCTCGCTTGGTTGATGTGGTCTCCCTCGATTTTAGTCAGCGTAAAATAATTTAACGTTGGCGTTTCAACTTATCCAGACGTTCTACCGTTAAATAGATAACACCAATCGAATGGTTATATTTGGAGACGATGAGATGACTACAAGAGAAGTAGATGTTGCGATTATAGGGGCCGGTACAGCGGGTCTCGCTGCCTATAACGCTGCGCGCAAGCATACCGATAATCTGGTGCTAATCGAAGGCAGCCACTACGGGACAACGTGCGCCCGGGTAGGCTGCATGCCCAGCAAGCTGCTGATCGCAGCGGCGGAAAGTGCCCATGCTGCAACAAAAACAGGACTGTTTGGTATCCAAGTAGGGGATATCGTGGTTAATGGCGAGAAAGTCCTTAAACGCGTGCGCAAGGAGAGGAATAAATTTGTCGGGTCGGTACTGGCATCAGTCGACGCTATCCCCTCCGCCCACAAGCTGGTAGGTAATGCCCGCTTCGTGGCCCCGGGCAGGCTGGCGGTCGGCGAAGAACTTGAAATTAAGGCGGATCGAATCGTGATTGCCACCGGGTCGAGCCCTACTATTCCCGATATGTTTCAGGGGTTGGGCAAACGGCTGCTGGTGAATGACAGCCTGTTCGAATTGCCTAATCTGCCTGAGTCGGTGGCGGTGTTTGGAACCGGCGTAGTCGGCTTGGAATTGGGCCAGGCGCTGAGTCGCCTGGGTGTTCGCGTGCGCATGTTTGGTCGAAGTGGTTCTCTTGGCGGCATAGCTGACCAGGAAATACGCGATTATGCCGAACAATGTTTTAACGAGGAGTTCTATCTGGACACTCGCTCAGATGTGACCGATGTTTCATCGGTTGAAGGTGGTGTTTCCATTAGCTTTGTTGATCGCGACAAGGGCGCGCTGACGGAGCTATTTGATTATATCCTGGTGGCGACAGGTCGTTCACCCAACCTTGAGGCACTGGCTCTTCACAACAGCGGTCTAGTTCTGGATGACAACGGCGTCCCACTAAACGAGCCATCGACCCTCCAGTGCGGCAACAGCCCGGTTTTCTTGGTAGGTGATGCTAACCAACAGGCACCCGTTCTTCACGAAGCGGCTCATGAAGGCCGAATCGCCGGGGACAATGCGGGCCGTTACCCAAGCGTGATCCCTGCTGAAAGGAAGGTGCCCTTTTCCGTAGTCTTCTGCAACCCGCAGATAACCAGCGTAGGACTCTCTGTTGGCCGCATGTCGGCAGCCGAACGTGAGAACTATGTTGCGGGCAAAAGCGCGTTTGAAGATCAGGGACGAAGCAAGGTGTTAGGAAAAAACCAGGGAATCTTAAAAGTGTATGCGGAGCGCAATGGCGGTTTGTTCGTGGGCGCCGAGATGTTTGGCCCCGCCGCTGAACATATTGGCCACCTTTTGGCCTGGGCCGCTCAGCAACGCATGACCGTTTCCACTATGCTGGCGATGCCGTTCTACCACCCGGTCATTGAGGAAGGGGTGCGTACGGCGCTTAGAGACTTGCACGCAAAAATGATAAAGGCCAACACCGACATCGATCCCTGCTTGGATTGCGGGCCAGGTACTTAATCTTTCGACGTGTAGCAACGTATCGACTATACATACTGTACGTGAAGCGGAATCTTCCACACATTGAGATTTCCACTCAATATCACTTTCACAAACAATCTGTTAGGGGCCGCACGTTACAAGGAGTTACATGATGTCAGTACACGCTAAAATTGACGCAACCTTTCCGGCTATTGCTTTAAAGACCGTTACTGGTGAGACGGTGACGCTAGGACAGCCACCGCAGGGCCAATGGCAAATGCTGGTTATGTACCGGGGTCTTCACTGCCCCATCTGCAAAAAATACCTCGGCCAGATCAATGATATGAAAGCCGACTTCGATAATAGGAATGTGCAGATCGTTGCGGTCTCCACCGACCCTGAGGAAAAAGCCAAAAAATTTGCCGACGAAGTAGGCTTAAATTTCGACGTCGCGTACGACCTTGGTATCGATCAGGCGCGCGACTTAGGCCTATATATCTCTACCCCCTTGGATAGTTCAGAGACCGATCAACCTTTTGCCGAACCGGGGCTGTTTTTCATTCGCCCGGATGGCGGACTGCATTTCGCGGAAATCTCTAGCGCGCCTTTCTGCCGTCCCAATTTGGAAATGATCAAGATGGGTATTGCGACTATCCAGGACAAGGATTACCCACCTCGCGGCATCGGCTAAAACTTTTTAATTAGGCGTTACCGTCGCGATGCAAACCATCCAGGTCGATTTCGAAAATAATTAAACTTTAAAATAATCTTTTGCCTAAGCTATTACCATGCAGACTTAAATCAAACTCCGGCCGAATGGCCGGAGCTTGAATATTTCGTTTTTACTATAAAAGTTTGCCGCTCTTTGGATCGTTTAAAGTACCCCGACGCGCTTTAATAAGCCATTGCTGCGTATCGATTTTCACAGGAGCCGTTGAACTCCAAGATCGACTGCATCGACCAAGCTTGTAACCTGCCCATCTGGGTTACCCATTAAGGGATGATAGAACGACTCTTGACGTTGAATCCAAATGCCATGAAACCCGGCTTGAATCGCGCCGTGGACATCCCAGGCGTGGGCCGCCACCAGCAGAGCATTCGCCGGGGCGCACGAGTGTTTTAATGCAGCCAGGCGGTAAAGTTCTGTTTGGGGCTTCCAGATGCTGAAATCCTCCACCGATACAATATCGTCCACCAAATGCTCTAGGCCGTTGTCGCGTACCAACTTCTCTGTATTGGCGCGGGAGCCATTAGTGAGCAGTACGGCCTGGCACTCTGAGTGCTTCGCCCTTTCAAGCGCGGGTTTGACATCTTGATGGGCTGGGAGCTGGGAGAAAGTTCCCAAGATCTCCTTCAACGTGGTTTCATCGGCCTCGCGTCCAAGGCTGTGCAGCAGGACCGTTAGTGTCCCTTTGGCAATGTCTGGAAAGGAGTGGAAGACGCCGCTGGCCGAGAGAGCGAAAGCATCTCTCAGCAACTGTGCGAAAAATAGTCGATCCGTACCGGGGGGCAGGTTTAGCTCAGTCAGTTTATCTTCCAGCGGAGCCAGGGAAAAAACGGTTTCAACGACATCAAAGAAAATGATGCGTGGTTCTGCTTTTAGAGTCTGTTGGGGCATTTCGGCTCACCTATATCCTTCGTGACTGTGAAGCCCATGTTACGCCAACGTGTCGGCGAGACTAGGGAAATCGATATAATCGCGCTCTTCACATCCGTAGAAGCTACCGTCGTTCCATTCTTGAAGCAGAACGACGAGGTGAAAGCATCCAGTAAATCAGGGTTGGCAATGAGATAGAGGCTGAAGGACAACCAGTCAATCTTGCCGTCACCCCGTCGATTCTTACCCTCTCGCAATGCCTTAAGAGCTGACAGCCTATCGAAAGCTGGTTGGTTTCTGTGACATTTACATAAATTATTGAAATGACAAAATGGATTTGAAGATAGCAATCACGTGTAATGCGCATGCTCCAGAGAGTGGATAAACCAACAATCTGGAGCAGCTATTGGGCCGGGCAATGACGTTAGCCGCCCAGGGTTTTCTCACCCCTGTAGTTTGGCGACCGTTTCATCTGTACTCCAAAGCGCATTGGCAATAAACCTAAAATTAGTTAAGGCCGCTAAATAGCCATCGCCTTCTGGTAGTTTTGCTGCGGCAGTAGCGTCGCGTACCACGGCCACTTCAAACCCCTGCTCTAATAATTCTCGCAAGTGGGATTCGACGCATAGATTCGCTGACATACCCGCCAGTATAACTTGATCAATTCGGCGCTTACGTAACTGAAGCACTAAATCATTCTGCTCAGGACCATAGATTTTATGCGGGGACGTAATAATCGTTTCGCCATCTTCAATATATTGTTTATATTGCGGCATAAAGTCAGCACCCGTATCGCGCGGCAATGCCGCAAGCGGATTTTCACGATCAAACATGCCGATACCATGCATCATTTTTTCCAGCGGACCACCAAACGTCCACTGATGATCGTGGGGATAATAATAATGAGGTGATACTGCCACCGTCATCTTTCGCTGTTTAGCCGCTTCAAATAAGCGACGAATATTTTCTACCGTGTTGTGTTCCTGTACGCTTTCTCCAACCACTTGCCAAGTAACGCCATCTGGGCTTAAAAAGTCGACCTGAGGATCGGTGACCACCAATGCCGCTCGATTAATATCAAGTTGAAACCCCGTTGCGGGTAAAGCACCTTCTTCAGGCGGTGCATAAGCACTTGAAACCTCACCCTGTGCCATCGCAGGTCTGGAAAAGCCGCCGATTGTCGCGGCTGTAATGCCAGCAAGACCACCTACCAGCACACGTCGACGCCCTTCATCAACTTTATACAGCGTGGCTGGCGATTTATTATCATCATGATGATTACACATAAGGTACATCCTGTTTGAGTGTATTACCTTATTGAGTCTAGGTGTAACCGGCGTAACAAAAGTCCTGAAAAGGTCCCAAATCGTTCGGATAATGGGTGACAGATATGCTTGAGAATGCTCTCAAAGACATGTTGATCAATGTAACGTCGTTTGCGGTATGCGACATACGACGCGGCTGGCCACTTCAGACTCCACCGCTGGGCACGATATCGCTTCATTATATATTGCAGGGAAATGGCATGATGGTGGATCAGGATCGTCAGCGAACGCCCTTGAACGCTGGCAGCCTCGTCATATGCCCACCTGACTTTGCACTTACCATTGATGAGGTTGCTGGAGAACCACCAGGCATGAATCGCTGCGTTGCCGCGGGGCAGTCCCCCCCCTGGATAAGCACGCATACCGATACGACATTGCCTTGCGTTATCATTTTATGTGGGTTGCTGGAAGTCGATTCACTGACTGGGGGTTCTCCCTTTGACCGCTTGCAAACGCCTGTGCGTATTGAAAACTCGAAAGCTGAAATCCAGCGCCTTTTTCACCAATTATTTCAAGAATTGGCATCACCAACACTGGGTACCGATGCGATGCTGGAAGCGTTAATGAAACAGTGTTTCATCTGGTTACTTAGGGAAATCCAGGCTGATGCGCCGCAGCACCCATGGCTATTAAGCCTGGAAGCACCGGAACTGCAAAATGCGCTTGTGGCAATGACCCAGAATAAAGGGCAACGATTGAACATTGAACAACTTGCTGAATGCTGCCACATGAGTCGCACTGTCTTTATTGAACGCTTTAAGCGGGCTTTTGGGATGCCACCACAGCGGTTTGCCACTGAAATGCGTCTCCGTTATGCCGCACGTCTATTACACTCAACCCCACTGCCCACCCAACGCGTTGCCGAGCGTTGCGGTTATCATAGCCGTAGCCAATTTAGCGCTGCTTTTAAAAAAAAGTTTGGCGATGATCCAGAAACATATCGCAAAAAGCTCCGCCCTCCTGCACGTCGCGATCAATCGCTCTAGTCTTTATCGTTTGAGCAGCACTGCACTTTAGCGCCTTCTCCTGTGAATATGAGCATTGGGGGATCAACTCACGGCAGTGCATGAAACACCATGGCACGCATCGCCGATGATAGTGATGGAAACTAAGGTGCTTGTTCTTCTGACCCACTGATCCCTTCATGCAGGGATTCAATGAGCGGGCAGTTGATATTGCCTTGTTGGGCGTGGCATTGATCCACCATTTCCCCAAGCGCCTTCTCGATTTTCTCCAGCCTTTCGATCTTCTCTCGCACGTCCCGTAACTTGTGTTCGGCCAAAGCACTGGCTTCCTGGCAGTGGGTGCCGTCTTCAAGCCGGAGCAAGTCGCTGATCTCGTCGAGACTGAAGCCCAACTGCTGCGCCGTTTTCACGAACGTCAATCGGTCGATATCGGCATCACCATAGCGCCGGATACCCCCTGGCGGACGCTGGGGTTCCGGTATTAGCCCTCGCCGCTGGTAATAGCGGATTGTCTCGATATGAACCTTGGCTGCCCTGGCCAGGCCACCGATGGTCAGTGAATTTGCGTTATTCGACATCTGCCTTGACTCTGTAGCTGACTACGGAAGTAACCTTATCTCATGGCGGGTCCGAATGCTCGACCTCCACTCGCTTAAAAGGAGAACGTCTGTTGAAAAACCCAACGACCCTGCTGCGCGTGAGCGTGATTGGCACCGTCCTGGTGGCGCTGTGCTGCTTCACCCCAATCCTGGTGATCCTGCTGGGCACTGGCCCTGACGGGGTATCTCGACTACGTGTTGCTTCCAGCCCTGGTCGTATTCATCGGCCTGACTGTCTATGCGCTATGGCGAAAAAAACAATTCGACGCCTACCGTAAGAATGCCTCTACAGATTCAAGGAGTTGTCCTGATGAGTGATAACAACCTACACATTGCCGTTATCGGCACCGGCGGCGCGGCCATGGCGGCCGCTTTGAAAGCCGCGGAGCGTGGCGCCCGCATTACCCTGATCGAGCGCGGCACCATCGGCGGCACCTGCGTCAATACCGGCTGCGTGCCCTCGAAGATCATGATCCGCGCCGCGCATATTGCGCACCTGCGCAAGGAGAGTCCCTTTGACGAAGGGGTAAGCGCTCAACTGCCTGTGGTGGACAGGGCAAAACTGGTTCAGCAACAGCAAGCACGAGTCGAGGCGCTTCGTAATGACAAGTACGAAAGCATACTGCGCGACCACACAGCCATCACCGTCCTGAACGGTGAGGCCCGCTTTGCCGATGCCCATCATCTGACGGTCAGACTGAACGACGGCGGTGAGCAGACTGTTCACTTCGACCGCGCCTTTATTGGCACTGGCGCCAGCCCGTCAGAGCCGCCGATACCGGGGCTGGCCGATACACCCTACCTGACCTCCACCAGTGCATTGGTACTGGATACCTTGCCCGAACGGCTGATTGTGATCGGTGCCGGTTTCGTTGCTCTGGAGTTAGCCCAGGCCTTCGCCAGACTAGGGAGCGAGGTCACCGTGTTGGCCCGCAGCAGACTGCTGTCCCGTGAAGACCCCGCAATCGGAGAAGCCATAGAGGAAGCGTTCAGGCGTGAGGGCATCGAGGTTCTCAGGCAGACCCAGGCCAGCCGCTTGGACTATAGCGAAAATGAGTTCGTCGTGGACACCAATGCCGCCACCTTACGGGCAGATCAACTGCTAGTGGCGACCGGCCGGACACCCAATACCGACACTCTGAACCTGGCGGGCATCGGCGTGGAAACCTCGCGCGGTGCGATTCAGGTGGATGAGCATCTGCAAACCACCATTCCCGGTATATATGCCGCCGGTGACTGCACCGATCAGCCGCAGTTTGTCTATGTGGCCGCTGCCGGGGGCAGTCGGGCTGCCGTTAACATGACGGGAGGCAAGGCCACTCTGGATCTCAGTGCCATGCCGGGAGTGATGTTTACCGACCCACAGGTGGCCACCGCTGGTCTGACGGAAACCGAGGCACTTGAGCGAGGCTTCAGCGTTGATACCCGCGTGCTGGAACTTGAGAACGTGCCGCGTGCACTGGTCAATTTCGACACCCATGGCTTTATCAAGATGGTCGCCGAGCGCGATTCCGGTCGCTTGCTGGGGGTTCAGGCTGTCACGGCAGAAGCTGGTGAGCTGATCCAGACGGCGGTAATGGCGCTGCGGGCCGGTATGACGGTAGAGGACATCGGCAATGAACTGTTTCCCTACCTGACCATGGTGGAAGGCCTCAAGCTCTGCGCGCAAACTTTCACCAAGGATGTAAAGCAGCTTTCTTGCTGTGCAGGATGAACAAAGCACCGACTGAACATAACGCGACCGCGAAGGTAACTTATTTATTCAAAAGATGCCGCTGACGAAAACGCCTTGAAACGATTGGGAACAGTTGACCATTTGCCGAGAGAGGTTGTGAGCCAGTTACGCCACACCATTTTGGGCTCCCGATGCTGGAAGCGCAGGGGCTGATTCGGGCGGGGCGGGCATGACAGGGCTGGCGACGCGCCTGAGCTCAAGGGCAAGCTGGTGGTTGCTCGCTGAACGCTCAATCGCTTTTTGCGTATCATCCAGCACCTGTTCCAGGTCACGTATCACGCCTCTGGTCGCCTCCACTTGCCGAACCGCGTGACCGGCTGCTTCATCGGCGGCGCCGGTGGCATGGTCAATCGCCGTCGCCACCGTCGCTACGCCGCGCTGGCCGGCCTGGCTTTCGGCTTCGAGCGCTTCGATTTGCGACTGCAGCGTCAGCATCTTTTGTTTAACGTCAATCGTGGTATCGGAAAGCGCCTCCAGCCGCTGATGAATATCACTTGCCGCTTTAGCGGCGTTGTCTGCAAGTTTATTGACTTCCATCGCTACGACGGCAAAACCACGTCCGGCTTCTCCCGCTCTGGCGGCTTCCACGCGCGCATTGACGGCCAGCAAATTCGTTTGGGTGGCTATGTGCTGAATGCTGGCCGCCATGCCTTGAATATCGTCAAACTGCTGACTAAATGTAGCCACCGCTTCAGCCGTTTGCTGAGTGAGCGCACGGCCTGCCGACATGCCATCAGCAACATGCTGAATGCGTGAATTAACATCGGCGGCGTCATGATTGGCCTGGCGTAGTGTTTTACAGCTCTGTTCGGCCGTCACTTGTAGATGCTCGGCCTCTTTTCCCGCCTGGCGGCTGTGAGAGAGCACCTGCTCGATGAATGCATGGCGCTTTTGAGAGGCTTGATTCACCGTATAGGCGTTATGGCCGATTTTGTCGGCGAGTCCGGCAATGTTTTCAAAACGATCAACGTACCTTTGGCTGGTGCGGCCGAAGTGCTGCTTGGCGCCAGTGGCACCCAGCCACGACACGCAGAAAGGTACCAGCATGGTTAAGGCAAATTGCCAGAAACTGAATCCGCTTAACGTCCACAGCGCCTCAAATTGATTGATCACTGTCAGCACTGGCCCGACGATCAGTGCCGTTTTCAAGGCCCGTGGCCATAGCGGTGGATGGCTATCGCTCTGGGCTTCGCGATGCTTAGAATGATGTGCGTCTGCTGTTGACATAATTTCCCCGTGGCGTGCCTTTAAGCGCTAAACCGAGCCATAGAATGATCGTTCCCGATAGTCTACGACGGTTTCAATTTTTTGTATTTATTTTTAACGTCAATATTGTCGACCGGAATCAACGTCAGGGAATTACCACACCGCGACGGCTAGGTAAGGTCTCAATAAGGAAAATCGTGGCTACTCTGTAAGGCAGTAGGCTCAGCTTCCACTAAGAGCTGGCATCAACTCATCCCATCATCAGCCGAGGAATCTTCTATGCATACTTACCTTGGATGTTCATGTTACTTACCACAGCGTTTGCGGGCCGCGTTTTCAGCGCCAATACAGCGGCTAGGGAAGCTTGCGGCATTGTTTGTTCTACTGGCGTTTTCAGCGACCTCGAATGCCGATGCCTCTATCGACTGGCCGCAGGAAGGCTGGAACGTGGTGGTGACCGATAAATCCTATGTCGACCTGGTCGACGACCTGCGCCGCGCCGTGGAACAGGCCGACATGCTGGTGGTGACCGAAGCCAGCCCAACCGAGGCCGCCGCCCGGCGTGGCGAGACGATTCCCGGCAACCGGGTCATCGGCGTGTTTCGTAACGATTTTGCCGTGCGCATTATCCGCGAAAGCGTGCCCGCCATGATTGAAGCGCCGCTGCGCTTTTACGTGACCGAAGATGACTCAGAAAGCGCCACGCTGTCGTGGAAGACGCCCAGCGCCGTCTTCGCACCCTATGGGCAGGGTGATGACGATGAATTGGCGCATATTGCCAGTGAGCTGGACGAGTTATTCACACGCATCGCCAACAACGCAACCGACAACTAAGGATCATTCGAATGAAGGCATTAACGCTGCTGTTCCTGCGCATCTCACTTTCCGGGCTGATGCTATTCTGGGGCGCCAACAAGCTCCTCAACACAGAAGGTAGCGCGGCAATCAGCGAAAAATACTATCTTTCTTTCATGTCCGCAGAGGTGCTTTTGTACCTTTTCGGCGCGGTACAAATCGTGATCGGTTTATTGGTTCTGGTGGGTCTGATGCGCCGCTGGGTACTTCCCCTACAGGCGGCGATTAACGGGTCCTCTCTTGTTGCCGTTTTCCCCTCGATCATTGACCCGCTAGGCTGGTACCTGGAAGGCACCAACGTGCTGTTCTACCCTTCGCTGATTATCTTTGCGGGTAGTCTGCTATTAATCGCGTTTCAGCGGGAAGACTCTTTTTCGATTGATGCTTCAAGAGTTAAGAAACCTAAAGCATGGAAGGCTCGCAAAATGTGTTCACGCGACCCACACCCAAATTAAGCATTTAGGTGGTACACCTTCATGACAAGGCAGCGTCATGAAGGTGTTATGCTCAGCTCTAGCCGCTAAGAGGCATCAAACAATTAGCAACAGCTTTAAGCTCAAGGCGTCTGCGTTATCATTTGATAAATATTCATGCTCGCGGCTTCCCCTTCACCCTCATTCGGTGATTGAGTAAGTGAAGATAACGCGACTATTTGATCATCAGGCTGATCGAATAGCACCTGTAGACGGTTATCATCCAGCTCAGCGAAACTGCCTTTGGACCCCGTCAGCTGCAAAAGCAGCATCGCTTTCAGTTCGTCAACGCCTACCTTATCGCTATCAACCGTTTTAAAGACCTGCACATAGGCGTCGCCCTCTTCACTAACGCCCACTTTAACAGGCTGGTCGATAATATTGACCTGAGTACCACTAGGCACGTTATCAAATATGGCGGCAATATCCTCTGGATACATGCGTATGCAGCCCCGGCTAGCGCGCATGCCAATACCATCGGGCTGGTTGGTGCCATGAATTAAGTAGCCAGGAATATCCAATAAAATCGCATGCTCACCTAACGGATTGTCCGGGCCGGGAGGCACCACCGCCGGTGCAGGATCTCCCCGCTCAGCGGCTTCCTGGCGCATAGAACGTGGCGGATACCATGCGGGATTCTCTAAACGAATCGTTGTTTTGGTAATACCCAGTGGCGTGTTGAAGCCCTCACGGCCAATCCCAATGGGGTAGGTTTCAACCCGTGGCGTTTCACCCGGCTTGACCTCCGGGTAGTAATATAGCCTCAGCTCAGCGACGTTAATCACAATCCCCTTGCGCGCTTCGTTAGGCAAAATATGACGCCGTGGGATGGTAACGGCAGTTCCCTTACCTGGCACCCACACACTGACCTCAGGGTTAGCAGAGAGAATCTCTTCATAACCCACGTTGTGCACACGAGCGATATCAATAAGCGTATCTTCTTGGCTGGCCATTACCTGGTAATCTTGACCGATCATATTGCCCTTTTCAGGGATAGGGTAATGATTGTTGTCAGGCACCTCCTTCGCATCGCCATAAACCAATAAAGGCCATACCGACGTGCTAACAGCGGTCATACTACAGACAGCGAGAACGCTCTTTTTTAAAAACATGCGGCGCGTACTGGTGGGGTTCATTAAATTCATTATTAGGCTCCTTTAACGCTAGTAACAGGCTGGGAACGTGACCACAAGATCAAGGCAACGCCACCTAATAACATGGGCAGTGTCAGCAAATGGCCCATGGTGACCCAATCAAAGGCGATGAACCCAATATGGGCATCTGGCAGTCGCACAAACTCCACCGCGAAGCGGAATACGCCATAGCCGAATAGGAAAGCCCCGGATAGCAGGCCTCTTTGGCGTGGACGGCGAGACAGCCAAAAAAGCACCACAAACAGCACAGCCCCTTCCAGGAACATCTCATATAGCGCTGAAGGATGACGGGGCTCAGGCCCTACCTGTGGGAAGATCAACGCCCAAGGCACATCGGTGGTACGGCCAGGAAGCTCTTGATTAATAAAGTTACCCAACCGACCCGCGCCTAAACCAATAGGGGCTAAAGGAGCAATAAAATCCGCCATATCCATGAAGGCGATGCGCTTTTTACGTGCGAAAAAGAGCGTTGCAGCGACAACGCCTAGCAAACCACCGTGAAAGCTCATGCCTCCGTCCCAGACCTGAAAGACCCACAATGGATTGCTTAACCACTGCTCCATGCCATAGAAAATGGCATAGCCCAATCGTCCGCCAGCAATGACGCCAACGGCGCTATAAAAAATAAGGTCACTGATGTCTTCTTTATTCAAACCAAGGGTGTCAGCACGCCAACGCCCCAACAGCCAGGCGGATATAAAACCCACCACGTACATTAATCCGTACCAATGAATCACCAGTGGCCCAATCGCCACGGCAATAGGTTCAATCTCAGGGTATTCCATTGCTTTCTCCGTTCATGTCTTACTGGCATACCGTCAGCTCATGAGGTGCACTCATGATTCAGAAGCGGTATGGAAGCGCGTGTAGGTCTTCAGAAATGCAATGAAAGGCGGGGAGGTTTTTCTAAACGCTCAGGATGTGATTGGGGATAAGGCACCTTCATCAACCACTGCGGAGAAGGCGTCAAAATAGTCCCTGAGATGGCGTTAGCACTTGCAGGTGCGTAGGGAGAGCAGGAAGCATCCGCATGCTCTACTGCTTGCTCTAGCAACGTGGGAGAGTGGCAATGGTTATCCGTGCTAATAGTCGCAGAGACAGGCGCATCAACTAGGCAGCTGCCTTTTACAGCGCTGCTAAAGCCAGCACCTAAAAGCGTCACCAAAATCACTAGCATCATGATGGTCAGTTGCTTGGCAATCACGCTATGCATTTTTCGCCATGTCAGCAAACATTCAGCATCCTTTTCATTTATCAGTTATCAAAGGCGTTTTACCACAAAAAGAACAATCAGTCCAAAAGGCAGCTTTCAGCTCAATGCTAAAAGCCGCCCTGCTTTTCGAAGCCCTACTGGTCTACATATTACAGTGGCCGTCCGCCTCACCAGCGAAGCGCTGACGGGCATTGACCACATAGGCCGCCAGGGCCGCTAAATCCTCAGACTCCCAATCCAACGGCTCAGCCGCCATAGGAGCCACCATGCAGAGCTGCACCATTTCATCGGCGTGTACCGTCTCCATACCAAACATATTGGTGCCCATGGCAACCGGATGAGGGTAAGGCTGATTGAACGTTGCCTGATAGCCTTGTTGGCCGTCACTGCCATGACAGCTGGCGCAGGACATTCCGTTTGTACTGAGTGATGGATCGTTGAACAGGGCTTCACCTCGTTCAATCAATGCTTTGGGGTTATCGCCGTTTTCATCGTAACCGGGTACGTAACCTTCGGGCCGAGACACTAGCTGCGTGCGTTCATTAGGCTCTACATCAGCTCCCTCAGCTTGAGCTTCTCCTTCAGCTTCTCCCTCACCTTCTCCCTCACCTTCAGCCTCCGCTTCTGCTTCGCCCTCAGCGCTAGCTTCGCCTTCAGGTTGCGCCTCTGCCTCTGCGTGATTACTTGCCAGCATGAGTCCACTTGTAGCCGATTGATCGTTGGCAAATACGTTTTGCTCATTGGCCGAAACACCCAGCGCGACGCCGCCCGCCACCAGCATTAAGACGGGTGCGGTGTAACGAACTTGGCGACGGAGTTTATCCAGCAAATCACTGCGTTTTTGTTTAGTTAGCGACATGATGTTCACCTCTCGAAGTCAGCCTTATTATGCAGAGCCGCGACTTTTCCGGTCTCAACCCAGCACCTGCTTGGTTGTTTAATTTTCAATGCAACACTTAGTCAGTGAGCGGGCGCATGACTTCCTTACAGGCTCTGACCACCTTGGGGGTAAATCACTCGATCCCCGCCAGCGCAACTGATGGTCACCTAACTCATCTATCAATCTCAACTTTACGATTTTAAAGCAAAGTTACACATTAAAATTGGGTGAGGTAAATAGTGAGTAGTAGCGATGAGCCTGCTACTAATAACAGTCTTTTAAAGCGCTATAAAATAAAAAACGATCAGGATAAAACAAGCGGCTTTCAGAAAAACCAAAAGCCGCTTGATCTTTGGTTACAGAGTGTAATGTCGATTTATGTCACCTGAAAAGCGCTGCCCCGCATTGGCCTTATATGCTATAAGGGATACTGTAGGTCAGTGATTATTAAACCAAGGTTTAGCCGCGCGTGCCGTGTGCTAAGATGCCAACGTCAGGGTCATTATGCTCTGGCTTTGCAACCTGTTGAGACATCATCTTATCACCATCGACTTCAACCCGGTCACGATGCATTCTTTCCTTTGTGCCGCCCAGTTCGGGACTGCCAGCCTCGAAGACAGTGCGGTAGTGGGAACCCTCGCTCTCAACGATCTGGCTATTTTCCGCCTCAATTCGGTATTGCCGACTGCCTTCGCGTGTACCACCTTGGATAGAAGCGCCAGCGTCGAAGCGAGCCTGGATTAGCGCAGTTGCGTTATCGGCAAACACTAGTGGGCTTGCAGCCATGCCCATGAAAAGACCAATAACACCTATTTTTTTGGTAAAATTATTAAATAACATGATTATCTCCTTCTTTTAGATTTTATCTGCTTTAACGATAAAACGTCGGGGTGACGTCAATCGTAAGCAGCTTTTCGTCTCGCACTTATCTGTGTTCTTAAATACAAGATCATTACAATTTTTATAAAAAACTGTCTTCTTTAAACACTGAAAAATTTTATATCGACTTTAAACAAGCTTCTTCTATCAGCGAGATCAAGGCTATCGCCAACCGCATTAGGTACGCTACGGCCATGGATTAGCTGACCTTCTTTGAAGCCAAGCACTAGAATAAGAAACACGAGACCTGCTGCAGGATCTTTTTACGTTGAGGATGAATCAGTCGATTCTTGCCAGTGCAGTTGATGGAAATCAAATCCATTTATCAATTGCGGTTTCACGATCTCAAAGTAAGGTGACACATCAAAATCGCGTGGGGTAAATAACGAGTAGTGACGCCGAGTCAGTAGTCGATCGTTTTTTGCAACGTAACCGGCGGTAGTGACAGACGTATCACTATTGAGGGGTAATATGGGATAACGGATCGATTGAAACGCCTGGGCAATCAGCGTGGAGCAAATAGCCCGCGTAGGGTCACCACTCCCCAGCGTCAAAAAGCGTTTACGAAAGCGTTGTGGAACGGGCGGCAACGGCAAGCAATAGCGCGCCAAATCAATAACGTTATGCAAATCATAGCGATGTCCAAGACGATGACCAGCAGCATCGATCAGCGATGTTATCTCATCTTCTCTTAAGCCGACTGGTCGACATATCCGCAAATGACACCCTTTGAACTCGCTCAGCCCAACCAAGCGGACCCCTTCCGCGACGTCGGCTTCAATAAAGCATTCAGCATTTTTAGCGCCAAAACGCAGGGCTTGCTCGCTTCCGACATAGAGTGCCGCATGAGACCAGGAAGACTGCGTCAGGTATTTGATAACCACACTCAAACGCGACGAGCCCTCTACCAACAAGACATCGCCAGGCTTTAAAAACAATTCAGTATGCTTTTCAACAGGCTCTAGACGAGACTGATCATGGCGCGGGCAGGACAACCAACAGCTCATCATGTAACCGATACGATGCAGCACTGCTTTCATCTTCGTCCCTACCCATCTAATTTCCATATTGATTGGTGGGGCATTCATTCAAAACTTTACAGATTATTTCACCAAAGGCGGCTATCAGGATTTTTGTCATTGACCATTGTCAATTTTGAACCGATTGTTCCATAATCAGGTTGCACAATGCAGCGATCCTGCATCAACCAATTTTTCATTGACCCAAGGAGAGTGAAATGGCCGAGTTTCCGTTACATACCACAGACAGCGCACCCGAAGCCGCTCAGGCGAACCTGAAAGCCGCAGAAAAGAAAATGGGCTTCCTGCCTAATATCTTTGCCAAAATGGCCGAAGCGCCGACGCTTCTCGAAGCGTATATGACACTTGACGGCATCTATGCCAAGACCAGCCTGAGCCCGGTGGAACAGCAAGCGGCCTTGCTTGCCATCAGCGCTGATAACAACTGTGCTTTTTGCGTCGCCGCGCATACCGGTGGCATTAAACAAGCCGGCGCCGACGACGCAATCGTCAAAGACCTACGCGAGCGCAAGGCGCCCAACGATGTCAAGCTGGCCGCTGTTACACGCTTTGCACGCCACTTGAATGCTCAGCGAGGCTGGGCCGAAGAGGCTGAGCTGGACGCCTTTCTTGAAGCAGGCTTCACTCAGCAGCAGGTGCTTGAGTTGGTCATTGGCTGCGCGCTGAAAACACTCTCGAACTACACCAACCACATTGCCGGCACGCCGCTCAACGAAGAGCTCAAGCCGCTTGCGTGGGAAGCACCCGCGTCATAAACCGCGTTGATTTGTGGTCGCTCAGGCGGCCACAAGCCACTTTTCTATTAGGAGAGATTGATGATTGATGTCATGGTTGCCTACCCAAACAGCGATACGCTGTCGTTTGACGATGACTACTACCTGAAAAAGCACGCGCCGCTGGTGAATTCGCTACTTAGCGAGCACGGGCTGCGCTACCTTCGTGTGCACCGTCAGATTGACCCTCAGGCGCCCTATCACCTTGTGGCCCACCTGGGGTTTGAGTCGGCACAACGCTTCGAAGCGGCGTTTGCAGAAGTCGGCGATCAATTACTTGCCGATATCGCCAACTTCACCAACGTAGAGCCGATTCTGCAGGCCAACGACGTTATTGATACATCCGTCTAGACTAGCGTATGAGCATGGACACTTTTCTGCCATCAGATCTTCTCGTTGAGGACTAATGTGATAACCGCCAAGCGCTCACCCGATGAACATATTGCGTCGCTGCGACCAAAGCTTGTCGCCTTTGCTCGCCTGCAGCTACGCGATAACGCCGCGGCCGAGGATACCGTGCAGGACACGCTAGTTACCGCGTTGGAAAAGCATGGCACTTTTGCGGGCCGTTCCGCTTTTGAAACCTGGGTATTTGGCATATTAAAAAACAAAATTCTGGAAAGACTCCGGCAGCAGCGGCGCTATGTGACGTGGCAAAGTGATGAACAGAGTGACGACGATGCGTTGGAAAGCCTATTTCAAGACAATGGCCGCTGGCAGGCGACGAATCGACCCAAACCGTGGGGCGACCCCGATCAAGTGCTCGAAAACAAGGCCTTCTGGAACGTGCTGGACACCTGCCTCATCGCGTTACCTGATAACACCGCCCGCGTGTTCACAATGCGTGAACTGATGGGACTTCCAACCCCGGAAATCTGCGATGTCCTTGGCATCTCCGAGGCTAACTGTTGGGTCATCCTGCATCGCGCGAGGTTGAAGCTGCGCCACTGTATTGAAAAAGGTTGGTTAGCTTGATATGAAAAAAGCCCACTCCAAGAAACCTGCACGGAAACCCTCTGCATCGGTTCATCCTGCTAAAAAGTTGAAAACACTTGCCAAAAAATTATTAATAGTACTGGCCTTTCTGGCTGTCCCAATAGCATGGCTTATCGTTAACGACCATACGTCGCGCACAGAATCAAATCTTAGCGTCATTGGCAGCGGAACCCCCGTCGCCGTCCAGGTACATGATCACGGCTGCCCACTTTGTCAGCGATTAAAAGCCAATGCAGAAGAAGCGTTGGACCAAATGGCATCGCCACCGGCTTGGCGTATTATGGATATCAACACCAGAAAAGGCGCCGACTTTGCCAGTCAATATAATGTCGGTCATGTGACGATTTTGCTATTTGATGCCCGAGGAAATCGCCAGGAGACAATTGAAGGTGTGACAAGCGCTAACTCGCTGCGCGACTCATTTGAAAAAATGATGGCCACGCAGCGTTAACCTATTGGCATTGAACTCTGACGGCATTGAATTGCCTCCCCGCTTGGCGTTGCATCTCAACTTGTGACGCCAAAGAGACTTTCTCGTTGAACGCAGCACTACGCCCAGTAGCCTCTTTTATAACTTTTCGTCCCTAGCATCTGTATTTGCGTAAAAAATCAAAAACAGCTGTAAAGTTTTGCGCGTTCCAGCCACATAACTTAAGTACAAGATGCTATTGGCAAGAGCAGAATAAACATCAATCCTGACATAACAGTTGGCATCAACACCGTATTTACAGGCGCGGAGCACTCATATGAATAATACTATTACACCTTCTCAAGACGCTTTTCTTATCGAACGCCATGCCCATTGGTTATTGCGTATAGGGCTTGCCAGTGTCTTTCTTTACATGGGTGTCGACAAATTCATGGGCTCGGGCATCGCTGCATTTTCTGCCATGATGAACCTACCGGTCGTTCTTGGTGCTCTTGTCGCCTTGGGTGAGCTTGGCACCGGCTTGCTGGTCGTCTTGGGTGGGCTGATGAAGAATCGTTTAGGCGATGTCATGACTCGCCTGGGCGCTCTTGGCATGGTTCCCATTCTGCTCGGAGCCATCTTTATGGTGCACTGGGGGCAATGGCACTTTATGGCAACATCGTCGCATCCTTTAGGGGGCATGATGTTCCAGGTGACCCTAACGATAGTAGCACTCTATATGCTGGCCAAAGGTAATAGAGCTTAATAACTGAACCTATTAAATCTATACCTTTGCAAAGGAGGCTTTATGCCAAACGATAAACGACAAACGTTGCTTGATAGCCTGTCCAAAGGCTTTGCTTATGCGGTTCCCGTTCTGGCCCTGGTCGCAGGTGGCTCAGCACTGCATGCCGTCTACTCTGACGTCACCACTGAAACTGGCTATTACATGATGGCCGAAGCAGAAGGTGGAGCCGAAGCAGAAGGTGGAGCCGAAGCAGAGGGTGAGGCCGAAGCAGAGGGTGAGGCCGAAGCAGAGGGTGGAGCCGAAGCAGAGGGTGGAGCCGAAGCAGAGGGTGAGGCCGAAGCCGAAGCCGCCTCATAAATGGCAAGTTTAACTCACTTTGTATACCCCGCTTGCTTAGCTAACTGAGGAGTTTCCTATGATCATGTGTCGTGAAGCAACACGCTTGATGTCGCTTAAGCAAGACAAAGTGCTCTCTTTTAGGGAAAGAGCAGCACTTCGTTTCCACCTTTCCATGTGTGGTGCTTGCCGTGCCTGCGCGCGTCAGTTCGACCTGCTGCATACCATTGGTGAACACCACCCTGCCGCGTTGAAAGCACCGAAGACAGCCGATGATTAGGAGTCATGCTATGCGCCCACTACAAGGCGTTGTGGTTATCGTCGGCTTGCTGATGTACAGCGGCGCGGCAATGGCGGATATCTTATTAACGCCCAACCAAATCATGACATGGCCAACTCGCAGTTTTGACGGTGAGACCCACTACGAGATTGTCGCAAAAGACGGTGCCAACGTACTTCAGGCCCAGTCGCGAGGCCAGGCGTCGACACTCTATTTGGAGCGCGAAATCGATCTCAATGAAACACCCTACCTGCACTGGTGTTGGCAAGTGAGTAATATCTATCCCGGCTTGGACGAAACCACCAAAGCGGGGGATGACTACCCTGCCCGCGTCTATGTGGCTCGCAAAACAGGATTGCTGCCCTGGCAAGTACAATCCGTCAACTACGTATGGTCGTCCACGCAAGACGCTGGCAGTACCTGGACCAATGCGTTTACCGACCGCGCCGAATTGATCGCACTGCAAGGAGGCTCATCCAAGGTGGGCGAATGGGTCGCCGAAGTCCGCGATGTACGTGCTGACTTCGCAGCGCTCTTCGGCGATACGCCCAGCCATATTGATGGCGTTGCTTTAATGAGTGATGGCGATAATTCAGGAAGCAATGCAACCGCATGGTTTACGCAGTTAGCTTTTAGCGCCGAATCTACCCCTAACGCTTGCCCTTAACAAACAGAGATTGGCTTAAATGTTGGCCTCCTTTCAATAACACTCCATTCTTCGCCAAATCTATACCAAAGATGTACAAACAAGTGACCTTAAGGGCATTTTCAATTACCATTAGCTGTACAAAAGATGTGCAGAAAGCAAGCGTTGCCGTCGCCACTATTCGGCATTGCATAGGTCACCTCGGCGATATTATGGCTTAATGGCTGTCGAGCGACATTACTTATCGAAACAAAAAGGCTAGTAGAAATGGAAATAAAACAAATTAAATCAATTATTTAAAATAAAAAAAAGCGTTCATAAATGTAAAACTTTGTGTCAGGCCGACATATGCCGATGCTTACAAATCCACATTGGTCTAACCTTGTACACGTAATTTAAAAAGACTCATTGAAAGGACTGTCAATGCTTTCGTTTCTCGCTTCCAATGGTTTACACACCGCCCTGCACCAACACACTGCTTGTATTACTTTCTCACCTGAAGGGATTATTCAGAAAGCAAGTGAACAGTTTTTAACCACCATGGGTTACACCCTCGACCAAGTGAAGGGGCAACACCACCGGATTTTCTGCTTTCCTGAAGAGATCCGCCGTCGCGAATACCTTACATTTTGGGAAACGCTAGCAGCCGGCCACAGCCAACAGGGGCGTTTTAGGCGTACCAATGCTCAAGGCGAGGAAGTCTGGCTGGAGGCTACTTACTTGCCTATTAGCAATCACCGCGGCAAAGTCATGTCGATCATAAAAATCGCCAATGACGTCACCGCCGACCACCAAGAAGCCGAGCGTAAAAATGCTGTGTTAGAAGCATTGGATAGCTCTATGGCGGTGATTGAGTTTACGCCCAACGGTGAAGTCCTAAATGCCAACGCCAATTTTGAGCGCGTCATGGGCTATCGTAATGAGCAGTTGGTTGGGGCACACCATCAGATATTTTGCCCGCCTGATTTTTATCATGCTAACCCGCATTTTTGGAAGAGCTTGGCACAAGGCGAGTTTACTCAGGGTAAGTTTGAACGTTTGGATTCGCGTGGTGACAGTGTCTGGTTAGAGGCGACTTACAATCCTATCCAGGATAACAATGGCAATGTGGTGAAGGTAGTCAAGTTTGCTACCGATATCACGGGTTCCGTAGCAGCCGCTGAATCGGCGACGAGGGCCGTCACCGCAGCTCAAAGCACCTCATCCCAGACAGAGCAGATTGCACAAAATGGCCTCAGTCATTTGCAGCGCGCTGTACGTGATTCCGAGCAGGCAGCCCAAACCTTGGCAGAGGCGCAGCAATTGATTGCAGCGCTTAACCAACAGGCGCAAAGTATTAATAATATTACCGAATCAATTGCCCGTATTGCTAATCAAACCAATCTGCTATCACTCAACGCTGCGGTAGAAGCCGCTCGCGCTGGCGAGCAAGGTCGAGGGTTTGCGGTGGTTGCCAGTGAGGTACGCCGTTTAGCCAAAGGCTCCAGCGAAGCGGTCGAGGATATTACCCGCGTGCTTAAAGATAATAGCGCCTTGGTAGAACGTACGACTCATGCTATGCAGCAGGTAGTCGAGCAGGGGAAATCAAGCCAAGCTAGCGTGAGCGAAATTGAAACCATTGTTAACGAGATCCTCACCGGGGCGCGTAGCGTTTCGAGCTCCATTGATCAGTTAGCGCTTGAATCCGCTTGATCGCCAACGCTTATTGAGGAAATTTCTGATTTAGTAGAAATGAGACCGATGTTCTAGCAGAAGGGCACCCAATGATCCCATCGCTTAACACTATGTCGCTATCGTTAGCCCTGGGGTTATTCGGCCTTTGCGCTGTCATTATTGGCCTCATCGGCACTCGGCTGGCCTGGGTCGTCGATGACCTTGCTGACCGCACTGGCCTGGGGGAAGCTATCGCGGGCGCCGTTTTACTCGGCATGGCAACCTCGTTATCAGGGATTGTCGTTTCTGTTTCGTCTGCATGGACCGACAAACCCGAGCTGGCCATGAGTAATGCCTTGGGCGGCATTGCCATTCAGACGCTATTTCTGACCATTGCCGATATGGTGCACAGACGCGCTAACTTAGAGCACGCGGCTGCTTCGCTGGGCAACTTGATTCAGGCAGCACTGCTGTTATGTCTGTTGAGTTTATTGCTGGTAGGACACTTTGCGCCAGCGTGGACGCTATGGCATGTGCACCCCATTACCCCGCTGCTATTTATTGCTTACTTATTCGCCTTAAAGCTGGTTAAAAACTCACACCAGCACCCTATGTGGAGCCCCACACGCACAAGGGAAACACGCCAGGACGTACCGGAAGACACCACGGGCAAGCTGGCCTTAAAGCAGCCGTCGGCATACTACTTACTTCTGTGATGACATCGCTACCCGAGCTGGTAACAACGGTCGCAGCGGTCCGGCGAGGAGCTCTTACGCTCGCGGTAACTGGCATTATTGGCGGTAATGCGTTTGACACCTTGTTTGCTGGCGCTGCAGATGTGGCTTATCGAGGTGGCTCTATTTATCACGCCATACCCAGCCATGTTTTGCTATGGGTGGCCATATCAACGTTAATGACCGCCGCATTGATGCTGGGATTGCTGCAACGTCAAGAACAAGGGCCAGGCAGTATCGGCTTTGAAAGCACGGTCATCATTGGCCTCTACCTAGCGGGAATAGCCATGCTAATGATGGTCTAGCGACTTGGCAGGGTTTTAGCGTTAGACACTAGCCGCAAAAAGCCAGCACCGAGGCGCTGGCTTTGTTGATCAAGCTACTTGTCTTATAGAAACCGCTGCGTCTCTAGGCTAAAGCCCCTTTAGCGCAGCGGTGTTTTGCGCAGATAGGGTAAGACAGTTTCATATTCACCGTACTTCTGCCTAGCATCTTCGTCAGACACGCTGGGCGGTATAATGACGTCCTGCCCAACGGCCCAGTCCGCCGGGGTCGCCACGCCGTGCTTGGTGGTCGCCTGAAGGGCATCCAGCGCGCGCAGGATTTCGGCGAAGTTACGCCCGACGGTCATCGGGTAAGTCATTGAAAGCTTCAACTGCTTATCAGGGCCGATAATAAATACCGAGCGCACCGTCGCGCTGTCTGCGGGAGTGCGGCCATCGGGCAGGTAGGCATCTTCCGGCAACATGTCGTAAAGCTTGGAGACCTTGAGCCCGTCGTCGGCGATGATCGGAAAATCGACATCACTCCCGCAGACGGTTTTAATATCGTCGCCCCAGCGCTTGTGATCTGCTACGCCATCGACGGAAACGCCGATCACTTTGGTATCACGCTTTTTCCACTCGGCGCTAAGCTTCGCGACAGCACCAAACTCGGTCGTGCATACCGGGGTAAAATCTTTGGGATGCGAAAACAGAATCGCCCAGCTATCGCCGATCCACTCGTGGAAATTGATGGATCCGTGGCTGGTATCCGCTTCAAAATCAGGAACCACTGCATTAATACGTAGTGACATGCTTTCCTCCTTCTTGGGCGTTAAACGCCTCCACATGGGAGGCGTCTCAATTTAGCGCAGGCGTGCTTGCCAGTAATGCTTAAGCGAATACTTCGGTCCACTCGCTGCGTTTCGCTAGTAACCCTTTCGCGAGCTCTTGAGCGCCCTCTAGGCTGTGACTAGCCGCCCAGCCGCACTGCATTTCGTTACAGGCGGGGACTTCAGTGGCTTCTAACACGTCGTTCAGGGTTTTTTCGATGATCGAGACCACATCGTTGTAGTCGTCGTGGTTAATCATCGCGATGTAGAAACCCGTCTGGCAGCCCATCGGGCTGATATCGACCACTTTATCGGTATGGTTGCGCGACATCTCTGCCATTAGGTGCTCAAGGGAGTGCAGCGCCGGCATGTCCATATGGCCTTTGTTAGGCTGGCAAATGCGCAAATCGTATTTATGAATACGGTCACCGTTCTGGCCTTCTTTGATGTCGGCTAAACGGATGTAGGGCGCTTTTACCTTGGTGTGATCCAGATTAAAGCTCTCTACGTTCATTTTCTTATCGGTCATATCACGCTCCTTTCTTTATCAACTCTATCATCAAATCTAATCGCGCTATTTTGCACTAAGCCGCTGATGGCGCTGTGCATCACACCTTAGGAGCATCAAAGTTCCATGGCTCATCGGTGTAAACGCAGACATTGGCATCTTCAATATCGCCATCGGGCGCTTCAACATGCTGAGCAAAAAAGTCTTGGATCTCTTTACGCTGACAGTGTGCTTCAAACTCTTCGCGGCTCGCCCAAATTTCGTGAAACACGATCGGGTAACCGGTGCCTTGGGCGAAAGGGTTATCGATCTGGCGCGTTACCGTATAGTGAATACACGCGTCTTCGCGATGGGTGTTTGGCTCTAACGACTGAAGCGCTTTGAATACCGCTTCTTCTTTGCCTGGTTTGGGCTTAAATCCGGCAACACAGTAAATCTTTTCTGACATTTTCATCTCCTAAGTCGTTAAGCGTACATCATTATGCGGCTTGTCGATGTAGGTTAACAACCTAACGAATAATGCGTTCCGCCAATGATTCTAGGTCGGTCACCGTCATATCGGGCTCAATACCCCAGGGGTCGAAAGGTGCGTCAGAGTTACGCCGTATCCAAGCGCTGCGTAGCCCAGCGTGTGTGGCGCCAATCACATCAAAAGGGTTGCTGGAAACCAGCCAGGTCTGTTCGGGGCGGGTCTCCAAGCGGCTACGCAGATGCGCGTAAACAGCCGGGTCTGGCTTAAAGCGTTTTACCTCATCAGCGCTAATCACGTCATCCATATGGCTCTCAACGCCAGCCCGTTTCAATAGCTTAGACACGGCGTCTGCTGTACCGTTCGAGAATGCCACGCAGCGTATGCCCGCATCGCGAAGCTGGTCCAGCGCTGGGACCACATCATCAAAGGCCGGCAATTCACCGTATACCGCCATCAGATGATCTTGGTCGTTATCGGAAAGCCCGGTTTGCAGTGCGCGGTCGACAAACACCAGCGCTTCGCGGGTGCATTCGGAAAAAGGCACATAAGCGCCCATCAGGCCGTGGCGAAAGCTGTACTCAAGCTGTTTGTCCCGCCAACGGCGAGCAAACTCCGTAGCCTTGGCCTTGTGTGGCTCCGCAAGACGACGCTCCAATTCAATCGTCACGCCTTGGGTGTCTATCAGCGTGCCGTAAACATCGAAGGCTAATACCGGCTGCATCGTGGGGGTCTCCTTTACTATCAGTTGGCTAACAGCTGTACTCAGCATAGTCGTGGCCTACAAAAACAAAAGCGCCGCTGCACAGGCAGCGGCGCTCAAAAGGCCAAGACAGGTTATTAAACCGTGAAGGCAGCCTCTTGCTGGCCCGACTTCAAGTCGCCCGAGCGTGTAAGCTCATCCGTCACGCGGTCGATGGCGCGCTTGGCGCGGCCAATCATGTCGTCCACCTCATGACGATTAATGGTCAGCGGCGGCGCAAAGCCAAGGATATCGCCTTGAGGCATCGCACGGGCAATCAGGTTTTCTTCCATGGCCGCTGCCGCCACGCGGGGGCCAACCTTCAACGCCGGGTCGAAATGTAGGCGCTGCTGGGCATCCGGCGAGAACTCCAAGGCTGCCATTAAGCCAACGCCGCGTATGTCGCCTAACAGCGGATGGCCTTCAAAGTTAGCTTTTAACTGCTGCTGGAAGTAAGCGCCGGTTTCAGCAGCATTGCCCACCAGATTTTCACGCTCGATGATAGCCAGGTTAGCAAGCCCTGCCGCACAGCCCAGCGCGTGGCCGGAGTAGGTCCAACCGTGGCCGATAGGGCCGTATTCGCCGGTGCCCTGCTCAAGCACTTGCCAGACTTTCTCGCCCACAATTACCCCGGAGAGCGGCTGGTAGGCGCTGGTGAGGCCTTTAGCAATGGTGACCAGATCCGGCTTCATGTTGTAGTGGTGGCTACCGAAATCGGAGCCGGTGCGGCCAAAGCCACACACCACTTCGTCGGCGATCAGCAGCACGTCGTACTTGGCTAGCACGCTTTGAATCGCATCCCAGTAGCCTTCCGGCGGCGGTACGATACCGCCGGTGCCCAGCACGGGTTCACCGATAAAGGCGGCCACGGTATCCGGGCCCTCTTCCAGAATCATCGCTTCCAGTTTGTCGGCACAAAACGCAGAGAATTCAAGCTCGGTCATACCATGCTGCTCGGCGGCACGCAGGTAGTAGTGCGGCGCTTCAGTATGGCGAATGGTATCGATGGGCAGATCGAAGTGGTCGTGAAACGCTTTCAGACCGGTCAACGAGCCCGAGGCAATGCCCGAACCGTGATAGCCGCGCATACGTGAGATAACCTTTTTCTTCTGCGGGCGGCCCAGCACGTTATTGTAGTAACGGACGATCTTGAGCTGGGTTTCGTTGGCGTCCGAACCCGACATGCCGTAGTAGACCTTGGACATGTTCATGCCGGCGATTTTCAGAATGCGCTCGGAAAGCTCGATCTGCGGCTCGTTGGAGTGGCCCACATAGGTATGGTAGTAAGAGAGCTCTAGCGCTTGCTTGTAGATCGCTTCGGCGACTTCGGTACGACCGTAGCCGATGTTGACGCAGTACAGCCCGGCAAAACCATCGATAAATTCACGGCCGTCTTTATCCACGATATTGATGCCTTGTCCACCGGTAATCACGCGGCCCGGCGAATCGCCGTGGGCAAAATCCCGCAAGTGGGTAGAAGCGTGGAAGGTGACTTTACGGTCACGTTCGATCAGATCCTGATGCAAGCTCATAGCGTTCTCTCTTATCTATAAAGGACGTATCGCCCGGCGTGCCGGGCGATAGCGTAGATGTTAGCTGCCAGAAACTGAACCCAAGGCGCCAAGACAGTAATACTTCGTTTCCAGGTATTCATCGATACCCGTGGCGCCGCCTTCACGGCCAAGGCCGGACTGCTTCACACCGCCGAAAGGTACCGGTGGGCCGGTCATTTTCACCGAATTAACGCTGACCATGCCGTACTCCAGCGCACGCATCAGTTTCCAGATGCGGCGGATATCGTGGGTGTAGATATACGCCGCCAGACCGTACTCGGTATCGTTGGCCATTTCGATCACTTCGTCATCGGTGCTGTAAGCCGTGATGCCCGCCACGGGGGCGAAGTTCTCTTCACGCCACACTTTCATTTGCGGCGTGACGCCCGTCAGCATGACCGGCATAAAGAAGTTATCGCCGGGCGCTTGGCTTTGCTCGCCGCCTAAGACGGTCGCACCGCGTGAGATGGCGTCGTTGACTATTTCAGTCGCTTTCTCCACTGCTTGGCGGTGGATCAGCGGGCCTAGGTCAATTTCACCCTGTAAACCATTACCCACGGTCAGCGCGGCCATGCGCTCGGCAAACTGCGCGACGAATTCGTCGTGAATGGATTCGTGCACCAGTATGCGGTTGGCGGCAAGGCAGTCTTGACCCGCGGTTTGGAATTTCGCCGCTACCGCCGCATAGGCGGCTTCTTTGGGGTCCATATCCGGCCCCACGATAAACGGCGCGTTACCGCCTAGCTCCAAGGAGAGCCGTTTAACGGTGCTGGCGCTCTGCTCAATCAGCAGGCGGCCCACGCGGGTGGAGCCGGTAAACGACAACGCCCGAATACGCGGCTCGGCGCAGAGGATTTTGGAGACTTGCGCCGGATCGCCCAACACCACGTTAAAAATACCCGCTGGAATACCGGCCCGTTCTGCCAGCTCGGCAAGCGCCAGCGCCGAAAACGGCGTTTCGTTAGCGGGTTTAACAATCACCGGGCAGCCCGCGGCCAATGCTGCCGCCGCCTTACGGGTGATCATCGCCAGCGGGAAGTTCCACGGCGTAATCATCGCCGCAATGCCCACCGGCTCTTTAATGGTGCCCAGTGATGCATTGGGGATAGGACTGGGTATGGTTTCACCGTAGGTACGTTTACCTTCTTCAGCGAACCAGCGCACGAAGCTTGCGCCATACTGCACTTCACCGCGGGAGTCAGGCAACGGCTTGCCCTGCTCTAGGGTCATGATGGTGGCGAGGTCTTCACGGTTGGCCTGGATAAGATCGTACCAGGCCAGCAAACGTTCACAGCGCTCGTCGGCGCGCAATGCTCGCCAGTGAACAAAGGCTTCTTCAGCCGCATCTACCGCAGCGGTAATTTGCTCGGCTTCCAGCAGCGGAATATGCCCGATTGCTTCGTTGGTAGCGGGGTCATACACGGCTTCTTCGCGACCGCCTTCGCCGTGGGTCCATTTACCGTTCACGTAGGCGTACTGCCGAAACAGGCGCGGATCTTCCAGGCGTTTAGCAAGCGTGGTCGATAGTGTGGTCATGGGCACCTCCCCGGGTTGCACGCCATGGCAGGCGACAACCGATTGATCATTGAATATTGAACAAGACGGCTGAGCCGCCGTGTTTCGATGTGTCCAGCCTAGAGGAGATGGCGCACGAAGTGTTTTTGAATGGCGGGCACTTTACGGCGACTTTTTTGGCGAACACCGCTGGAAATGGGATTTTTTTTGGCCGCCAGCTCGCACGACTCACGCGGCGGCACCCTGGACATCCCTGAGGCAGGGACAATTTTACTCGCGGCTGGACGAGGATTATCAGCTAAACTAGCGTATTATCAATGCTGCTCTTGTCACGTAACACGCCAACTACTCAGCCTACCCTCTGACAATTAGGCCGGGCCTGCTGAGAGACACCAACGTGTACCGACTCACATCCTACTACCAGCAGCTTACCCAACCCGCCGCCGACAGCACGGTGCGCCGACAGTACGACCGCGATCGCCACGACGATCGCCTGCGCTCGCTCAAACGTGTTTGTGCATGGCTGGCGCTTTTCTATTTCAGCTACACGCTGGTGGATATTTACCTGCTGCCCGACGCGGCCTGGCGCTCGATCGTGTTGCGCTTCGGTCTGGTCGGCCCGCCCACCCTGCTGCTGTTTGCGTACTTCAAGCGCCCGGTCTCGATTCGTCGCAAGGAACTGGCCGCCGTCTGCCAGGGTTGTCTGGGCACGCTGGTCTGGTGCATGATTCTCGTCAGTGCCGATACGCCCGATGTATTGAATTATTATTACGCGGGGCTGGTGTTTATTCTGGTACTGACCATCGTGGCAACGCCCCCTTTCGAGCAGAGCTTGTACGGCGCGCTTTTTGTCTTTGCCGCGCTTTACACCACCATCTGGTTCTTACCGGAGGTGACGCTTCATTACGTCTTTTTGCACCTTTCGGTGGGCATACCGGTACTGGTGCTTTCGCTGATGGCCAACTACCGTTTTTCCGCCGAGTCGCTCAGGCTTTATCTGGAAAAAAACAGCGTGGATGAGCTTCGCCAGGAGCTCGCCAAGCGTAATGCCGAACTGGAAAGAATCTCCTGCACTGACCCGCTGACAGGGCTTGCCAACCGCAGAGTCCTCGCCCGTCATGCCGACGAACTGAAGCAAAAGACAAACCTACATCAATACCTTACGGTTATGATCGCCGATGTAGACCATTTTAAAGCCTTCAATGACTACTACGGCCATGCTGAGGGGGACAGTTGCTTGCGCGCCGTGGCCAAGGCAATCAGCGCTGCCTGCGACACGCAGGATGTCGTCTGCCGCTTTGGCGGCGAGGAGTTTCTGGTGTTGCGTTCGGAACAAAGCCCGCGGATGGAAAGCGCCCTCGATACAGCGGAGAACATCCGCCAGGCGGTCGCTACCCTGGCGATTCCCCACCAGCCTGTTCAGGAGGCCAAGGTCACCTTGAGCATAGGCGTATGCACCGGCCCGTTCGACCCGGGAGTGGGGCTCGACAGCTTGATCAATGCAGCTGACGTTGCCCTCTATGTGGCCAAGCGCGAGGGACGCAACCGAGTGCGTTACGGCCCCCCGTCCCATGCTGCTCTCGCCCTGCTTGCGCCCCCAGGCCTCGTTACGCCGCCTATCGAGCGCAGCTAAACGTCGATATCGAGGCCAACGGGCTGCTTTTTCACGGTCTTAGTCACAATATAGGTGCAGTAACGCTCGATACCGACCTCCGAGACCAGCCACTTATCCATCAGGCGCTGGTAGCTATCGATACTTCGGGCTTCAAACTTGACGAGATAATCCACTCCGCCGCCCACCGCCACGCACTCGGTGACTTCCGGCGTTTGCATGACCATCGCTTCAAAGCGGGTAAAGCTTTCGGCATTGTGCTGTTTAAGCTCGATTTGCACCCAAACGGGGTTGCGCGGCGTCAGTACGTCGCTATTGATACGCGCGCTGTAGCCTTCGATCACCCCGGCTTGTTCCAGCCGTTTCACCCGTTCCCAGCAGGGGCTGACCGAAAGGTTGATTGCCTCGGCCAGCTTCGACTTGGTGATCCGTCCATCGCGGGCGAGGATGTCGAGTATTTTTAGATCGTAACGGTCAAGTTTCATCACGGCAGGGGCTACGCCTCCAGGCGTTCGACAACATCGGCGATCACCGCCAGGGTGTCCCCCATATTGATCAGCGAGGGCGCACGGCGAGCCATCAGAATGCCGTCACGCTCTGCTTTGTAGGCGACCGGGTCGGTGCCACTGCGGGTCATGTCGTACACGAAGGCAATGGTTTGGCCTTTTTTCACCGCGTCACCCAGCGCCACCAACAGCTCTAAAACGCCCGAGTGCTGGCTCTGCACGTAACAGCTGGCGTCGGGCATATCGAGATATATCTGCCCGCCAGCGGGCATTTCCACCTCGCCCTCCACCAAGCCGTAGTGGATCAGGAAGTTACGCACGCCGCGTTCGGCAATCGCGATGCTTTGAGGTGTCGAGGTGCCGCCGCCGCCAAGTTCGGTGGCCACAAATACTTTGCCCTGGCGCTCGCAGGCGGTGTCGAAGAGTTTTTCCGCATCCAGCTCGAACATCACCATGGCGTAAGGGGCGCCAAACGCTTTGGCGCCTTCCAGTGCGGCCTGCTGCTGCGCTTTGTTATCCAGCACGTGGGAGGCGCCAAACGGCAGAATATCCAGCGTGCGCCCACCGGAGTGCAGGTCGAGCACCACATCGCTCATGGGCACCAGCACGCGGGTAAAGTAGTCGGCAATTTGCGGCGTGACGCTGCCGTTGGGGTCACCGGGAAAGCTGCGATTGAGATTACCTTTATCCATCGGCGAGGTGCGTTTACCCGCCATGACCGCTGGGGTATTCATACACGGTACGATAATCACTCGGCCCGTGACGTCTTCCGCTTTAAGCGTTGAAGACAGTTTCAGCAACGAGGTGATGCCTTCGTACTCATCGCCGTGGTTGCCCCCAGTGAGCAGCGCCGTTGGGCCTTCACCGTTTTTGACCACGGTCACGGGGATCATCACCGCGCCCCAGGCGGACTCATCGGTGGAAATCGGCAATTTTAAAAAGCCGTGCTGTACACCATCGGCATCAAAATCAACGGTAGCGGCAATAGGGCTGGGCCGTAGTTGGCTCAGTTGATCAGTCATTGCATCTTCCTTCTGTACAGGCGGCTATTTTACAAACAGCTGGCGCGGAAAATTGGCCAGGGTTTCGCAGCCGTCTTCGGTAATTAAGATACTTTCAGTAATTTCTAAGCCCCAGTCCTCGACCCACAGCCCCGGCATAAAGTGGAATGTCATGCCGGGTCTCAAGATAGTGTCGTCTGAGGGGCGCAGGCTCATGGTGCGCTCGCCCCAGTCGGGTGGATAGGAAAGCCCGATTGAATAGCCACAGCGAGCCCCGCCGCGGTCAAAGCCATATTTATCCATCGCCGCCCCCAGCGCCATGGCGATATCTGCCGTCCGGTTGCCGGGTTTGGCCACCGCTAGACCGTTTTCGATGCCTTCCAATAGCGCGGATTCGGCGCGAATAAAGTCAACCGGCGGCGTCCCCAGAAACACAGTGCGCGACATCGGCGCGTGGTAGCGCTTAAACACCCCGGCAATCTCAAAAAAGGTGCCTTCGCCTTTACGAAACGGCGTGTCGTCCCAGGTCAGGTGCGGTGCTGCGGCGTCTTTACCGGTGGGCAGCATGGGCACGATCGCGGGATAATCACCGCCAAACACCTTGCCGTTCTCATCGACAAAGCCTTCAATACCGACGCGATAAATTTCTGATACCAGCTTGCTCTTGGGCAAGCCCGGCTCAATCACTTCCAAAATACGCGTGTGCATGCCCTCTACGATTTTAGCGGCTATACGCATATAGGCGATTTCTTGTGAGGACTTAATAGCCCGACACCAGTTTACCAGCCCGTTGGCATCCATAAAGCGCGCGTGCGGTAGCTCTTTAAGCAGGCTCAGATAAGCCTTGGCGGAGAAGTAGTAGTTGTCCATCTCCATGCCTACCACGCCCAAGTGCCAGCCCCGATCGGGCATAATCGACTGGGCCAGATATTCCATGGGGTGCATATCCGGATTCTGTACGTAGTAATCTGGGTAATAGGTCATGTTGTCGGGATCGATCCAGCAGGTGAGTAGCGCACCGTTGGCATCCATGCGCCGCCCGAACCATACCGGCTCGCCTTCAAGGCCCACCAGCACACACTGATGCACGTAAAACGACCAACCATCGTAGCCGGTCAGCCAAGCCATGTTGGAAGGGTCACTGACGATTAATACGTCAATGCCGCGACTGGCCATTTCAGCACGCACTTTCCACACGCGGTCAGCGTACTCTTCGCGTGTGAAAGGTAGGGAAACCTGAGTCATCGGCAACTCGCCATTAAAGATCACCAAGAACCAGCGCACGGGCAAGCAGCGCTGGGCCACAGGATCGACCTGGCCACCACCGATCAGGCGTCGGGGTTGAATCTGCTGCCCTAGCAGCAGGCCCGCCAATGTCGTCTTAACCCGATACTAGCACCGACCCTTGGTCGGCGGTCAAAGGCTTTGTGACAAAAGCTGCATAATAAGAACCAGAGGGTGTCATTCTGGTTACTTTCCTTCACATTTCAGACGACTACATAAACACTTGATCGCTTAGCGGGCTTGATTGCCTATTATTCGCGTCAACGCATTTTCCAGCCCAAAACACCGCTTCTCTTGCAGCGCTAACCCCTCCTCGCCCATGATAGTGGCGACTACCTGACAAGCGATGGAACCGGAGGCGAGATGAAGATTGTCGTGCATATTGACGAAGCTGAACAGTGGCAGGAAGCGCTTGCTGAAGCGTTCCCACAGGCCAAGGTCGTTACCAGCGAGGCGCCCGCCGATGAGCGAAAAGGTGCTGACTACCTGGCTATCTGGAAAGCCCCCGCACATTTACTGCAAGAACAAACACAGCTTAAGGGCATCATCAATTTAGGCGCTGGGGTGGATTACTTGCTGAGAACCCCAGGCCTGCCCAGCGACGTGCCGATTGTAAAATTGCGCGATGCGGGCATGGGTGAATTGATGGCAGACTATGTCCTATATGGCGTACTGCACTTCTACCGCAGCATGGATCGCTACTTAGCACAGCAACCAAGCGCCAACTGGCAGCCGCAACAAGTAGTGGAAAAATCTCAGTGGCCGGTGGGCGTATTAGGCCTGGGCGCGATTGGCAGTTTTGTGGCCAGCTCCTTGCAGCAGGCGGGTTTCCCAGTAATGGGGTGGAGCCGCTCGCCCAAACAGATCAGTGGTGTGCACTGTTTTCATGGCGATGACGGGCTGCCCGAACTGCTCGGCCAGGTGCAGTGCCTTATCACTCTTCTGCCCGATACCGCCGCCACTCACCACATTATTAACACCGAGCGGCTGGCCCAACTGCCCAAAGGCGCCAGCGTCATTAATCCTGGCCGGGGTAGCCTGATAGATGAACAGGCGCTACTGGACGCGCTGGGCAACACTGAGCAGCCGGGGCACTTACGCGGTGCGTTATTGGATGTATTCCATGAAGAGCCGCTGCCCACTGATAACCCGCTATGGCAACACCCTAAGGTGATTGTCACGCCGCATATGGCAGCACCTACCCCACTGAACGATGCTATCGACCAGGTGATCGCCTATTTGCATGCTTTTGAAGCGGGCGAAAAACTTTCTACCGTCAACCCGGAGGCGGGTTACTGACGCCAACCCCCTGTCCGGCTACACTATCGCGCTGGGAACCAAGCAGTGGCTAAAGGCTCTTAGGAAGATACCGTCAATGGAGGAAAGCCCCTTGGTCAATGTTTTTGCACGACGGCCTGGCCGCGCGCTTACAGGTGTAGGGTTAGGTCTTGCTGTCTTGTGCTCAAGTGGCATGACGTTGGCAGCTGAGACGCTCAAAGAGCCACAGCCCTTTGAAGCCCCTCGGCCCTTTGAAGCCCCCCGGCCCTTTGAAGCACAGTACCGGCTTGAGGTACGCGGCTGGCCAAGCGCTACCATCGCCCATCGTCTCTCTTATGAAGGCGACCACTGGCTCAGCGATATGAGCTTTTCGATTACTGTGGCACGCGGCCAAGAGTCCAGTCGGTTTTCGCTGGACGGCGACGATACCCAAGCGCTGCTGTTTAGCAGCAGCTATTCGGTATTGGGCGTGGGTGATCGCTACCAGTTAAACGGGAGGGAGATTCCCACGTTAGATCGCCAATCGGCGCTGTTTGACCTCTCCCGCCGGGCGGGACATGAAAACTGTACACAGAGTACGCCATGCGCGATTGAGTTTGTCGACCAAAAAGGGCGCGATGAGCACTTCCAGTATTATGTTAACGACCCAAGCCGCATTGAGGTACCCGCTGGAGAGTTTGAAGCATTGAACGTGTCACTCATTGATATTGAGAAGCCCGACCGCCTGCTAACCATTAGCTTTCACCCTGACTGGCCCGGCCTAATTTTGTCTGCGGTGTACCAAAAAGACGGCCGTCGCGAAACGCAACTGACGTTAACCCAGTTCCAACCAGACGGGGGCGCGACGCCCTAAATGCTCTCAGGTCTACTCATTGTCCTACTGCCCTTAATATTGGGTTATTTGGTTCGCGTCCGTTCTACGCAGCTTCAGAATCTGATCAACCAGGCGGTCAATAGCTCGGTCTATCTGATTCTACTGTTCATGGGAATAAGTCTTGCCGGGCTTGAAAACCTGACGAGCCAGCTTTCACGCTTAGGTGGCAACGCCCTGCTGCTGTTTAGCATTACCACGGCGTTTAACTTAGCAGCGCTATGGTGGCTATCGCAGCGTTTAACATTGAAGGCAGGCCATTCGCCGGTGGTCAAAGACGCCCCCACCAGTAAGCTGGCCGCGATGCAAGGCTCACTGTTGCTCGTTGCCGTTGTAGCCACCGGCGTTATTTTGGGTCTGCTGCTGGGGCAATATCTAGGTGAAAAGCTTTTCAATACTGCGGATTTACTGGCCGAATGGGTACTCTATCTACTGCTGGCATTGATTGGCTGCCAACTGCGTAATTCCGGCATGCCACTCAGGCAAATCCTACTCAACCGCATGGGGCTAGCGATTGCCGTGACGCTAGCAATAAGTTCGCTGCTGGCGGGCTTAGCTGCCGCCCCGCTGCTCTCATTAAGCTGGAACGAAGGGCTGGCGATGGCGTCAGGCTTTGGCTGGTACTCGCTCTCGGCCATCTTGATTGGCGACCAGCTTGGCCCGCTGATGGGCGGTGTGGCGTTCTTCAACGACCTGACCCGAGAATTGCTGGCGTTTATATTGATTCCGCTGGTGATCCACCGCCATACCGCACTGGCGATTGGCTACGGCGGCGCCACCTCCATGGATTTCACCCTGCCCGTCATTCAACAACACGGTGGCGTGGCTTGCGTGCCGATTGCCGTGGTTAGCGGGTTTATTCTTTCGCTGCTTTCCCCACCGCTGATTCTGTTCTTTCTTTCGCTGTCGAGTTAGCGGCCAGGCAGTCGATTTTCAGCGAATATGTGCCACGCTTGTAGACAGCATGCAGCCGTTCGTGAAGCTAACGCCATTGATGGCGTATGCGGACACTTCTCAGCGGCGGTGCTCTATTCAGGTTGAAAGGAGAAAGAATGGCGGGCGCAAGTACGACTTTTGTGATACTGGCCGCATTTTTTTGGGGGTTAGCAGGCGGGATTGGCGGCATACTGATCGACGATGGCTGGGAGCCATCCGTGGTGTCGTTTTACCGCGGTTTTATTGGGCTTGTTTTTGTACTTGTTTGGCTTGGGCTGCGACCGCAACGCAGTGGGCTGAAAAATAAACAGCTATGGTTTTGGGCAGCTATCGCGGGTCTTGGCGTAGCGGGCAATTTCACTTTCTATTTTATCAGTATTGAGCACGGTAACGTCGCCGTGGCCGCCACTCTGATGTATTGCGCGCCGGTGTTCGTCTACCTTATCTCTTTCGCTTTGAAGCTCGAAAGACCTACCGCTTTAAAGTGGGCTGCCATTGCACTGGTGATGTTTGGCATTGTGCTGTTGACCAAGCTTTATGAGATCAACGCCAGCGACTTATCGCTGATCGGAGTGGCCACTGGCCTGCTGGCCGGTCTCTCCTACGCCGTGTTCATTTTCGGCTTCAAATATGCAGCACCGCACGGCAGCCCCCAGGCGATACTCGTAGTAGCCTTCGCCGTCTTGTCCCTTATGCTCATCGCGCCAAGCGATATTGATCAAGTCGTTAACGTCGTTGGCGCATCGAACTGGCCGTTATTTTTAACCCTGGGCGTTCTGGGTGCAGGTCTTTCGTTCATCTTTTACATCGTTGGGCTGAAATACACCCTGCCCGCCCTAGCCGCCATGGTTGCCATGGTCGAACCCATCACAGCAACCCTATTCGGCGTTGTGGTATTAGCGGAAAGCCTGGGCATCATTCAAGTGATCGGCATGGCGCTAATACTCATTACCGTGACAACGCTGAGCGTTATCTCAAGCAGGACATAGCGCATTACCCGGGCCAAACATACTCAAGCGGGCCGTTACTCAAGCAAACCGTTAGACCTATTCGGCAATGCGATGGGCCAACTTATGAATAAACGGTCCGCTGTTGGGGGCACTTAAATGCCCGCTTTTGCCGCCCGCGCCGCGTGGAGCTTTTTGTAACTGTCGATCAGGCGCTGGTGGCGCTCCAGTCCTTCCAGCTGCATGCTAGTGGGCGTTAAGCCGTGGAAGCGCACTTCGCCACTCACCGAGCCAATCACAGCCGCCATGATTTCCTCACCGAACATACGCTGGAAATTATGCAGGTAATCGTCAAGCGCCAGTTCGTCATCCAGCACAATTTCCAGCACGGCATTTACCGCTTGATAGAACAAGCCGCGTTCAACGGTGTTGTCGTTGTACTGCAGGAACATCTGCACACAGTCCAGCGCTTCTTCGTGACGGCCAAGCGCCAAATAAACCAATAGCTTCAATTCCAGAATCGTCAGTTGGCCCCACTCGGTGTTTTCATCAAACTCGATACCGATCAGCGTGATGATATCGGTGTGGTCATCCATCTGGCTCTCTTCCAGCCGCTCGACCAAGTCAGTCAGTTGATCGTCGTCAAGGCGGTGCAGGTTGAGAATATCCTCGCGGTAATCCAACGCCTTATTGGTGTTATCCCAGATCAAATCCTCAATCGGATACACCTCTGAGTAACCCGGCACCAGAATGCGGCAGACCGGTGCGCCCAAGTCTTCGTGTATCGCCATGTAGGCTTCAGCGCCCAGTTCTTCAAAGATACCAAACAGCGTTTCAGCCTCTTCTTCGTTGCTACCGGAGAAGTCCCACTCGCTGAATTCAAAATCGGGTTTGGCACTAAAGAAACGCCAGGACACCACGCCTACTGAGTCGATAAAGTGCTCAACAAAGTTATTGGGCTCGGAAACCGTCTGTGAGTTAAACGTGGGCGGCGGTAGATCGTTCAGCCCTTCAAAACTGCGGCCTTGCAGCAGCTCGGTCAAGCTGCGCTCCAGCGCCACTTCAAAGCTTGGGTGGGCGCCAAAGGAGGCAAACACGCCGCCTGTACGCGGGTTCATCAAAGTGACGCACATCACCGGGAACTGCCCACCCATGGAGGCATCTTTGACTAAGACAGGGAACCCCTGGGCTTCCAGTGCGTAAATGCCTTCTACGATGCTGGGGTACTTCGCTAATACGTCCTGGGGTACGTCCGGTAGGGTCAATTCCTGCTCGAGAATTTCGCGCTTCACCGCTCGCTCGAAAATTTCCGACAGGCACTGCACCTGGGCTTCCACCAGGGTATTCCCCGCGCTCATGCCGTTACTCAGGAACAGGTTTTCGATCAAATTGGAGGGGAAATAGATCGTTTCACCGTCGGATTGACGTACAAACGGCAGCGAGACGATGCCACGGTCTTCTCGCCCGGAGTTGGTGTCGATAAGATTAGAGCCGCACAGCTCGCCTTCCGGGTTGTAGATCGCAAGGCAGTGCTCATCAAGTATTTCCGCAGGCAGCTCGTCATTTGGCCCTGGCTTGAACCACTTCTCATTGGGGTAGTGAACAAAGTCACTGCCCGCAATTTCTTCGCCAAAAAACTGGTCATTATAGAAGAAGTTGCAGCTCAGGCGCTCAATGAACTCGCCCAGTGCCGAGCACAGCGCGCTCTCTTTGGTGGCGCCTTTGCCGTTGGTAAAACACATCGGCGAGGCCGCATCGCGAATATGCAGCGACCACACGTGGGGCACGATATTGCGCCAGGAGGCAATTTCAATCTTCATGCCCAGGTCAGCCAGAATGCCGCTCATGTTAGCGATGGTCTGTTCCAACGGCAGGTCTTTGCCCTCAATATAGGTATTGCTGCCTTCCGGCGCGCCCATCAGCAGCGCCTGGGCGTCCTCGTCGATATTTTCGACCACCTCGATCTGAAACTCAGGCCCGGTTTGCACGACTTTTTTCACCGTGCAGCGGTCGATGGAGCGCAGCATGCCTTCGCGATCTTTTGCTGAGATATCTTCCGGCAGCTCGACCTGGATTTTGAAAATTTGCTTGTAGCGGTTTTCCGGGTCGACGATATTGTTCTGCGACAGGCGAATGTTCTCGGTCGGAATATTCCGCGCGTTGCAGTACACCTTGACGAAATAAGCGGCACACATGGCCGAAGACGCCAGAAAGTAATCGAAGGGCCCCGGCGCCGAGCCATCACCTTTATAGCGAATCGGCTGGTCGGAGGTGACAGTGAAATCGTCGAACTTGGCCTCCAGACGGAGGTTGTCGAGATAATTAACTTTGATTTCCATGAAGAACGTCCGGAGTAATGGGTGTGCCTGGGCTTTAAAACATAAGCCGGTAGGCGAATTGCCGCCCATTATCCAGTTTTTTACCCGCTTCGTCTTGCTCAGTCGCCCGAATTGCCTGTCAGGCATCGAGAAGAAACGGCAGCGCTTCCTCAAGCAATATTTCAGGGGCCTCCTCGGCGATGTAGTGGCCGCAAGGGAGCGCTTTGCCATCGACATCGGTGGCGACTTTCTGCCACTCGCTTAAAGCATCGAAGCAGGCTTCAATAGCGCCTTTTGCGCCCCACATCACTTTGACGGGGCAGGTAAGTTTTATGCCAGCGTTGATATCTGCCTGGTCATGCAATAGATCAATCGAGGCGCTGGCGCGATAATCGCCACAAATACCGGTGGCGGTCCCGGGGAGCGACAAGCAGCGCTCATATTCGGCCAGGGCTTCTGAGGAGAAAGGCGCCATTCCGGCACTGCGGGCACCCATCACGCTTTTAAGGTACTGGGCAGGATCGCTCTGAATTAGCATTTCCGGCAGCGGCTGGGGGCGAATCAGGAAGAACCAGTGCCAGTAGCTGCGCGCAAAGGCCTCGTTAGTGCCCCGGTACATGGCAAGCGTCGGGGCGATATCTAATAGCACCATGCGCTCGACGCGTTCAGCGTGGTCAACACCTAAACGGTGGGCAACACGTGCCCCACGATCATGGGCCAACACCTTGAAATGCTCAAAACCCAGCGCGCTCATCAGTTCTGCCATATCGGCAGCCATGGCCCGCTTAGAGTAATTAAGGTGTTCAGAGTCGTCGTCAGGTTTACTGCTGTCGCCGTAGCCACGGAGATCCGCCGCAATCACCGTGAAATGTTGGGCAAGCGCTTTGGCCACTTTGTGCCAAATCACGTGGGTTTGAGGGTGGCCGTGAAGCAGTAGCAGTGCCGGGCCGCTACCACCCTTTCGAAAAGCGATATCAATGCCGTTAACGTCGCGCTTCAATTTTTCAAACCCTTCAAACATGGCGTGCTCCTGACTTATCGCATCACTTATCAATGCAGCGGGGGGTATATTACGCGGACCAAACCTTTTTAATAACACGACATCCGGGCATGATGGCGCTACTTAAATTTACCGGAAGCCACCATTATGAAAGCAATCGCCTTTACCCAAAGCCTGCCTATCGACCACCCTGATGCACTACAGGATATCGAGTTACCCACCCCAACCCCAGAGGCCCACGATATCCGCGTGGCAGTCAGGGCGATTTCCGTTAACCCTGTGGATGCCAAAGTGCGCAGTAGCGCCCTGCCGGAAGCCGGCGAGCCACGCGTGTTGGGTTACGACGCGGTAGGCATTGTGGATGCCGTGGGCAGCGCCGTTAGCCGTTTTCAGCCGGGCGACCGGGTGTGGTACGCAGGCAACGTTGCCCGCCAAGGCTCTAATGCCGAGTATCAGCTGGTCGATGAACGCATTGCCAGCTTAGCGCCGAAAAGCCTTTCTGACACTCAGGCGGCGGCGCTGCCCCTTACCGCGATTACCGCCTGGGAGCTGCTGTTTGACCGCTTGGAGCTGGGTATGCGCGATACTCAAGGCAAAAGCCTGTTGGTAATTGGCGCGGCGGGGGGCGTTGGTTCGATCCTGGTGCAGCTTGCTAAACAGCTAACCGATATTAGCGTGATTGGTACAGCCTCTCGGCCAGAGAGCCAAGCCTGGGTGAAATCATTAGGTGCTGATGCGGTAATTGATCACCATCAGCCCATTGATCAGGCACTGAAAGCCGCTGGCTTTGATGGTGTGGACATGGTGATTAGCCTTAACCAGACCGACCACCACTTTGATGCCATTATTGCCGCACTAAAACCTCAGGGTAAATTGGCACTCATTGATGACCCCGAACTAATCGATGTGCGCAAGCTAAAAATGAAAAGCCTGTCGCTGCACTGGGAACTGATGTTTACTCGCCCGTTGTTCACCACGGACGATCTCGTCAAGCAGCACGATTTACTCACGGAAGTCGCCGTCATGGTTGATAACGGCCGTTTAACAACGACCTTAGGTGAGGTGCTGGGCTCCATTAACGCCGAAAACCTAAAGCGCGCTCACGCGCTGATCGAAAGCAACCGTACGATTGGCAAGCTGGTATTAGAAGGGTTTTAAACGCATTAAGCCCATCGCCTTAGCGAGGCGATGGGCTTATCAGTACCTGCTCGAACAAAATCTTTTCAAAATGCTCCATGGGCTCGACGGATTTTAGCGTTTTAGCGCGCAAAATAGCGCCTTCCCAGCCGGTTAGAATAAAACTGGCGAGCGCTTCCGGGGGAGTATTCATGGCGATGTCGCCGCGCGCCTGGGCCTCTCTCAAGCAGAGTACAAAGCGTTGCTCCCAGCGCTGAAACACCAAGTTTAAAGCGTCCCGAAAGGTGTCGCTTTGGCCAGACAGTTCTTGGCCCAGATTACCAATCAGACAGCCTGTAGCGTGATCACATTCAAGCATATGATCGCGACCAAGCGCGAAGTAGCGCCTTAAACGCTCTAGCGGCGGTGTTTCACTATCTTCCAGCAGCGCCACTAACGTTGCATCATAGCTCGTTGCAAACCGCTCGATCACGGCAAGGCCGAAATCTTCTTTACTGGAAAAATAGTGGTAAAAGGAGCCTTTTGGCACACCGCACGTTTTTAAAACGGCATTAATGCCCGTCGCGTTATAGCCTTGCTGGCCAATCAGCTGAGCGCCTGTATCAATCAATTTGTCACGCGTTGCGGTGTTTTTCATACGTATTAAAGTAGACCAGTCAGTCCATTCTTATCAAGTGGGCGTGGGTTGCATACTATTTGCACATTATTTGCCTAATGGCTGCTTACCAATGCGTGATGCTAGCATCATACGCTTTTTTTCTGGAAATTTTGCTCACAATGGATGACGCGCGGTAATGACATCAACACGTTCCTTCTGTTCTTCCCATTCGCCGTATCAGCAAGGCCGTATTCGTTTGGGTGCCGTGGTGGCTTTATTAATTCTTGCTGGAACGTTGTCGGTCGCGTGGTGGATCATGTCACAACCGCCGCGTATTGAGCGCACCCCACCACCCGAGCCGCGCCCAGTAATGGTCGATGTCGTTACCGTAGCGGCCAGTACCCAGGCACCCGAACTGCATGGTTTTGGCCGCATTGAGGCCGAAAAAGAGGCGATGTTGGCAAGCCGTGTAGCGGGCCAGTTAGAACGTTTTGCTACCAATGTTATACCGGGTCAAGTCGTCGAGCAGCAAGCGCCGATCGCTTACATTGATCAAGCCGACCTTGCCCTTGCGCTAGAAGATGCTGAAGCAGTACTGGCGAATGCTCAAGCCCAGCTTGCCTTAGAACAGGCAGAGCAGCAACGTGCACGCAGCGAGTACGAATCCTTTGGCCGCCAACTCTCCGCTGAGCGTCGCTCGCTGGTACTCCGCGAACCACAGCTGCGTCAGGCGCAGTCGGAGGTGACCCAAGCGCGGGTTGCCCGTGACCAGGCGGCGCTAAATATCGAGCGTGCCACTCTCACTGCCCCGTGGCGGGCCATGGTGCAAGAGCGCTTAGTCGGCGCAGGCAGCCTGCTCAGTCAAGGCACTGAAGTCCTGCATTTGGTTGGCGTTGAGCAGTTTTGGGTGCGCGCGTCCCTGCCCGGTGAGTGGATAGAGTGGCTTGACATCGGCAGCAACGTCACTTTGACGAGCCGCGGCTGGCCGACAGACGCCGCACGCCAAGGCACGTTGGTATCGGTGCTACCCAGCTTGGAAGAGAATGGCTTGCAGGCACAGCTGTTAATCGCTGTCGACGATCCACTGGCGTTAGCAACAGATGGCCCAGCGCTGCGTTTAGGCGATGTGCTGCGGGTTTCTTTTCAACCGTCCATTCAAGGCCAACTCATCACATTACCGTCTGCGGCCCTACGTCCAGGTGACATCGTGTGGCTCGTCGATGAGGACAACCACCTGCGGCGCACGTCGGTCACCTTGGCCTACCGCGGTGAAGATAGCGCCTTAATCAGTGAGGGATTAGACGTTGGCCAGCGGGTGGTCACCGCCGGCTTGGCTCAGCCTCAAGAAGGTCAGCAGGTGCGCATTCGCCAAGCAAATGACACCCCGGCCAGCCAGGGAGACGCCCCATGATAATGCGCCGCGGTCCACTGGCCTGGATGGTCGATCACGGGGTAGCACCTAACTTGCTGATGGTGCTGTTTATCGTCGGCGGTCTAATGGCTTCTCTGGCGATTAAAAAAGAGGTGTTTCCCGAATTCACCACCGAAATTGTGCAAGTGTCTATCAGCTACCCCGGCGCCACCCCGGAAGACGTTGAGCAAAGCCTGCTGCAACCGCTGGAAGCCGCTATTGCCGATGTGGAGGGCATCGACGAACTGACCGCCACCGCCAATGAAGGCAGCGCCAGCGTTAGTGCTACCCTTATTGACGGCATTGATGTGATGCGCGCCTACCAGGAAATCCAGCAGGCGGTGAACGCTATCACTACCCTACCCAGCGCCGCAGACCCACCTCGTTTTACCTTGGCGGGCGGGTCGCGCAGTGTCTTGAACCTGCAAGTGTATGGTCACGTTGGTCTGGAAGCGCTGCACGATGCGGCCGAAAATGTACGCGGCGACCTCCAGGCCGTTTCCGGCATTTCCAAAGTAGAGCTATCCGGCAATCGCGATCGGGAAATTCAAGTCAACCTGGATGAAGAAGCCATTGAGCGCTATGGGTTGGACCACCAGGAATTGGCGGGACGTATCGCAGAAGAAGCGCTTGATCTGGCCAGCGGGCAATTAACCACCGCCGAAGGCGAGTGGTTGATTCGCTATCAGGGCCGACGCAACAGCGCTGAGGCGTTTGCCGAGCTGCCTATCCTGACCAGCATCCAGGGAACGCCGATTACCTTAGGCGATATCGCCCAGGTCACCGATGGCTTTGCCGAAACCGACCGCGAAGTGTTTTACAACGGCCAACCAGGGCTTTCCGTCGATGTTTACCAGATTGGCGACCAGACACCCACCAGTATTTCAGAAGCGGTTAACGCCGAACTTGAGCGCTTGCGCACGGGTTTGCCGACAGGCGTGAGCCTGGCTATCTCCCGTGATAGCTCAGAAGTTTACGAGGCTCGACTGGGCCTACTTTTAAAAAACGCCTGGATGGGCCTAGCGCTGGTATTGGTACTCATGGCGCTATTTTTGGAAGCGCGGTTGGCGTTCTGGGTCACGCTGGGCATTCCAACCGCCTTTCTAGGCGCCATGCTGTTTCTGCCTTGGATCGGCGTCTCGCTCAACATGATGTCGATGTTCGCCTTTATTATCGCCCTGGGGATCGTGGTGGATGACGCCATTATCGTTGGCGAGAATATCTATAGCTACCGGGAAGAAGGCTATTCGCTGCGCGATGCGGCGGTCAAAGGGGCCAGCGAAATTGCCACCCCGCTGACCTTTGCCATTCTTTCCAACATTGTGGCTTTCCTGCCGCTACTGTTTTTACCCGGCTTCCTGGGGCTGATTTTTGCCACCGTGCCCGTCGTTGTGGTGACAGTATTCTTGATCTCATGGCTGGAAGCCCTGGTGATTCTGCCCGCCCACCTGGCGCATAGCCGCAAGCCCCGCCAAACACCCAAGTGGCAGCGCCCGCTTGAAGCACTGCGCCAACGTCTTCAGGGCGGCTTGCATCACTTCACCTATCGCCAGTTTGAGCCGTTTCTGCAACGCGCCCTGAACCAGCGCCTGCTGAGCATTTCAGTGGGGATCGCCATTCTGCTCATCGCGCTCTCCTGGGCAATGAGCGGGCGTTTGGGCTTTTCCCTGATGCCTCGGGTCGAATCGGATCAGGTGCAGGCCACGGTCACCCTGCCCATTGGTAGCAATATCAACGTTAGCCGCGAGCTTAGCCAACAGCTGCTTGATGCCGCCGATGCCCTTAGCGAGCGCGAAGAGACGCTGAGCTTTAGCAGCTCACGTAGCCGCTTAGATGGCGAAAGCTTGGAAGTGCGTTTGGATATTGCCAGCGACAGCCTGGCGGCGTGGCCCCCCTCCCGGATTGCCCGTGAGTGGCGTTCGTTAACCGGCGATTTGCTGGGTGCCCAGTCTGTTCGCTTTGAGTCGGACGTTGGCGGCCCCGGTAGCGGTGCGGCGCTAAGCCTGCGTCTTTCACACTCTGACACCCAAGTGCTTGAAGCAGCCGCCGAACGGCTGGCAGCAACCCTGAGCGGCTATGGCCTCACGGATATCGACAGCGGCATAGGCGACGGTAAGCCTCAGCTCGAAATACGCCTTTCTGCTGAAGGTCGCGCCCTGGGACTCACTGGCAGCAATTTAGCCCAAGCGCTGCGTGGGCCGCTTCAAGGAGCCACCGCGCTTGAACAGTACGTGGGTCGCAGCGAAATCAGCGTTGAGGTACGTTTACCCAACGACAACCGCGACAGTTTGAATGAACTTTACCGCATGCCGATACGCACCCCCGATGGTCTGAGCGTACCGCTATCGCGGGTCGCGGATATGACCGTCAGTCAAGCGTCTAGCAGCCTTGAACGCATTAACGGGCGGCGCATTATTACCGTCACTGCGGATTCGCAAAGCGACCAAGCGATCAACCAAGTGCTTGCGACGCTGCAGGAAGAGGCGTTTCCCAACCTCACCTCGACGTGGCCGGGGCTGGAAGTCAGCATGGGCGGGCGCCAGCAAGACACCGCCGACAACCTAGCAACCCTGAAAACCGCAATGTGGTTAATGATTGCCGCGCTTTATGCATTGCTGGCTATCCCGTTTAGAAGCTACCTACAGCCGCTGCTGGTGCTGGCCGCCATTCCCTTTGGCATCGTGGGTGCGGTGGCCGGCCACATGATCATGGGCTTCGGGCTTTCGATTATCAGCCTGCTGGGTATGCTGGCGCTCTCAGGCGTAGTGATTAACGATGCCCTGGTGCTGATCGACTACGCCAACCGCAAACGCGGCGAAGGCATGGCCGCCCGGGAAGCTATCGTGGCGGCAGCCACCCGACGCTTACGCCCGATCATGATGACCACGCTGACGACTTTTCTAGGTCTGGCACCCATGATCCTGGAAACGTCCAGGCAGGCGCGCTTTATGATCCCCATGGCGATCTCACTCGGCTTCGGCATGCTCTTCGCCACAGTGATACTGCTGATCCTGGTGCCCTGCCTCTATCTAGGCATGGAGAATGTGCGCGAGCGGCTCAGCGCGCCACGCCAACCAGCACTTGATGAAAAGCCTAGCCAAGAAGAAGGAGCCCACTGATGGCCTTGCTCAAAGCGATACGTCAATGGCGCCCCTCGCGGCTGGGACTCAAGCTGTTCGTCATTATTCTCAGCGTCAATGTAGCGATCTCAGCCAGTATGTTTCTTGCCGTCTCGTACAGTATTGACCGCGGTTTTCTCGACTACCTCAACCAGGCCCAGGAGCGCCGTGCCACACTGTTGGCCGATGGACTCGTCACTCGCTGGGAAACCCAGCAGAGCTGGGGCTGGCTGGAGCAGTCACCGGAACGCTGGCCGTATATCGTCCGCTTTGAACTGGGCCAGGCGCACCGTGACCGCCCTTCGCCACTCGGCGAGGCGCGGGATTTCACCCTGCGCGCAGCGGATGGCCGCTTTGTGGTGCCGCCTAGAAGCGGGCGCGGAGGCTCGGGCAGTTGGCATTGGCTCACCCTGCGCAGCGGCGATACCCATATCGGCTCGCTGGGATTTCGGCCGCCCCGAGAAATGATGGAGCGCATGGAGAGTCGCTTCCTTGAGCGACAGCAGCGCAACTTGGTGCTTATCGTGGTATCACTCTGCGTTGCCTCGCTGCTGCTGGCGGGCGGGCTCTCCTGGTGGCTGGGGCGACGCACCCGGGCACTGGCGGGGGCCACGCTGCGGCTTACCGAGGGCGATTATCGCACTCGACTGCCTGAACGCGGTCGCGATGAGCTATCGCGCCTGGCGCGCGACTTCAACGTATTGGCGGCCACGCTGGAAGCCAGCCGCGATGCCCGCGCCCGATGGGTGTCTGATACCGCCCACGAGCTGCGCACGCCGCTGGCGGTACTGCGCGGCGAGATCGAAGCCATGCAGGATGGCATTCGTCCGTTAAATCAGGAAAACCTTAGCTCTCTCGCTCAGGAAGTTGGGCAGTTAGAGCGCTTAGTCGCGGATTTACGCCTGTTGTCGCAAAGCGACGCAGGGGCGCTGGATATTCAACTGGCACCGATGGATCTTAGCGACTGCCTTGCCGGCCGCCTGGCCGACGCCGACCGCTGGTTAGTCGAAAGCGGTTTAACGCTGACCGAACAGATCGAGCCTGGCATTATGATTCGTGGCGATGCCCAACGCCTGCGCCAGCTGTGGAACAATCTGCTGGATAACAGCTGCGCCTACACCCAACCGCCGGGCGAGCTGCGTGTCACGCTCACCGCCCGGCAGGGGATGGCCGTGGTGACCTGGGAAGATAGTACCCCAGGCGTGCCAGAGGAAGAGCTAGCACGCTTAACCGAGCGGCTCTATCGCGTGGAAAACTCGCGCAGCCGTGCCAGCGGCGGCAGCGGCTTGGGGCTCTCCATTGCAAGCGCCTTGGTCAATGCACACGGTGCAACGTTGACGCCCTCTATCTCAACGCTAGGAGGGCTACGTTGGACACTGCGTTTTCCGCTGTTGGCTGCGGATTAATATTTCCGGGATTAATGTTTCAAGCACGAATATCACAAGAATCGTTATGCCCGGCTTTCACGTTCACTGTTAAGCGAGTCTACCTTATATGCCTCATGCTGCCTCTTTACTGATTGTCGAGGATGAACCAAAAATTGCCCGCCTGATGGAGGACTACTTAACCACCCACGGTTTTGAGGTAACCACCCTGGGCCATGGCGACGAGGTGATACCGTGGTTGGAGCAGCACTCCCCAGCGTTGGTACTCCTAGACATCATGCTGCCAGGTAAAGATGGCCTCACCCTCAGCCGTGAAATACGTCAAAAGTGGCCAGCCATTGCCATCATCATGGTCACCGCCAAGGTAGAAGAGGTCGACCGCTTGCTAGGGCTGGAACTAGGCGCCGACGACTATATCTGCAAACCGTTTAGCCCCCGGGAAGTCGTCGCTCGGGTCAAAGCGGTACTACGCCGTAGCCAAGCGGCGGCCGATGCCCCAGTCGAGGTGCAAAACGCACCGGTGGTATTAAACGAAGATGGCTGGCAGGCGCTCGCTTACGGGCAGGATATAGGACTCACGGCGGTAGAGTTTCAGCTGTTGCGGGTGATGATGCAGGCGCCGGGGCGAATCTTCAGCCGTGAACAGCTAATGGATCACATGTACCGCGACAACCGCATCGTCTCGGAGCGCACCGTGGACAGCCACATTAAAAAGCTGCGCAAGAAAATCCACGAAGCGCTCCCCGAGCTGGACATTATTCGCTCGGTCTATGGCGTCGGCTATAAGTATCAGCCGGAGGGTTAAGGGTTGACCTGCTGATTAAGAAACGCGATGCCCGCATCAATGGCGCAGCCACGCAGCAGGAAGCTGGTAATGTGGCCGCGCCAGCGCTGCAGATACAGCTCGCTCTCAATATTGTTGCCCTGCAGGGCTTGATAGAAGTCAGTGGCGTGATCCACCGGTACCAATTGATCCCACTTGCCGTGGAACAGAAAAAACGGCGGCGCCTGCGGGGTAAGCTGCCGCGCGGGTGAAGCGAGACGATACGCCTCAGGCTCTTCGGCACGGGTTCCACCGATAAAATCTACGACCAAGCGTCCATCGTCGAATTTAAGCAAGTCACTAGGCAGACCACCGGCTAGCACGGCGGCTAAGCGGCTCTGTTCGCCGCCGTAAGGGTCAGCCAACGGCCCTTCCACTCCGGCAACCGCCAGCAAGCTCACCAAATGGGCGCCGGACGAAAACCCAACGCCTACAATACGTTGCGTATCCACCCGCCACTGGTCGGCATGGGCGTGAATCCAGGCCATGGCTTGCTGTAAATCATGCAGTTGGCTAGGAAAGCGATATTCCGGCGCAAAGCGATACTCAATATTGACCGCCACGTAGCCTTGCCCCGCCAACTGCTCGGCGATGCCCTGCATATCTTCAGGGGAACGGTTGCGCCAGCCACCGCCGTGCACCACCAAAGCTGCGGGTCGCCGTGCATCGCTGTCATCGCTGGGTAGATAAACGTCGGCTTTGAGCGCCTGCGGCCACCCATCGGGCGTGTAGGTTCTTGCTGATAAACGTGTAAAAGGCTGGGGATCACCGAGTGGCCTACTTTCAATGGCCGGCTCACCTTGGCTAAGGTGCTGGGATGCGCTGCACCCACTCAGCATTAAGGCAAGCGCCCCAAGGCCGGTCACGCGGCGGAGGGCGGTAAATGCGCCGCGCTGATGCCACACGCGAAATAGCTCGGTTCGCGACATTCTGTTTCTCCTTGATAAATAGGTGACCCCTCACCTACTAACTACGACTCACAGCAAACCAATAAGATCATGATTGTTGCACACTATCTGCAAACGATTTGCACGTCGCCTAGCAATACTGTGATCGTCAACTCACCAGGAGAGATGCAATGAACATTTCAAGTGCTAAGAAAGCTTCTAATACTAAAAAACTGTCAATTCGCCAACTGTTTGCCCCTGCCCTGCTGGCTATCGCCATTATGCCATTAGCGTTTACCGCTCAAGCACATAGTCACGGTGATCATGAGGGCAAAGGCCCTGATCGCGAACGTATGGAAGAACGCATGGAGGAACGTCGCCAAGCAGTATACGAAAGCGCTGATATCTCAGCAGAGAAACAGGCTGAGCTTAACGAAGCACATGCAGAGCATCGCGAAGCCATGCAGGCACTGCGTGAAGAGCATCACGAGCGGGTAGCTGAAATTCTCACAGACGAAGAGCAGGAAGCGCTGCGTAACGCGATGCACGAAGCTCATGAAGCGTATCGTGGCAAGCACGGCAAGCGTGATCATCACGAGGGTAATAGTAACGAGAACGCCGATAGCGAATAAACGCAGGCCAAACCTCAAACCTTAATCCAACGCCCGGTTTTTCCGGGCTTTTTTGTGTCTGCGCTTTCATCATCACCCGGCTAACTCCACGCTAATTCAACCGAAATAGAGGAGGTGAACTTGAAGAGGGTCACTTAATCGCGTATTTTATTTGAACGTTCATTCAAAATAAAAAGTGTTCCTCACCCTTCCCTAACGTATCTTTTAATAACAGGAGAGCGCCTGCATGGCGAAAGACAATCCCATCCTCCCCTCCCGCGACCGTCTTAATCCCGTGGTTTTCCACGGTAGTGTGGCGGGCATCATCGTTTTCTTAGTGCTCACCATGCTGTTTACCGAACAAGCTGGCGCTTTCTTTGATGCAGGCCTCGCCTGGGTCAGCAAAACCTTTGGCTGGTACTACATGCTTGCCATCGTGGCGTACCTGGTGTTTGTGATCGCCATCGGACTATCGCGCTTTGGCAGCATCCGCCTAGGGCCTGATCACTCGCGACCCGAGTTTTCACTGCTATCTTGGTCGGCCATGCTGTTTGCCGCGGGCATCGGCATTGACCTGCTGTTCTTCAGCGTTGCTGAGCCAGTCGCCCACTATTTGGCACCGCCGGATTTAACCCCGGAGAGCCAGGCTGCTATGCGTAACGCCGTCGTTCAAACCTATCTGCACTGGGGGCTCTCTGGCTGGGGTCTGTACGTGTTGATGGGTATGGCGCTGGCCTACTTTAGCTACCGTCATCGCCTGCCGCTGGCGATTCGTAGCGCGCTCTATCCGATCCTGGGCAAGCGTATTCACGGCCCGATTGGCAACGCGGTAGATATTACCGCAGTGATCTCCACTGTGTTTGGCATCGCCACGAGCCTCGGGATCGGCGTAATGCAGTTGAACTACGGCCTGGCATATATGTTTGACGTGCCGGAAACCATCACCGTGCAGATCATTTTGATCGTCATGGTGGTGATATTAGCGACGATTTCTGTCGTAACCGGTGTCGAAAAAGGTATTCGCCGCCTCTCTGAATTCAACATGCTGTTGGCGTTAGCGCTGATGCTGTTTGTACTCTTCTCAGGCGACACCCTGGTGCTGCTGGATAAAGTCGTTAATAACGCCGGTGACTACCTGTCGGGCTTTGTCGGTGCCAGCTTTGACACCTACGCCTTTGCCGATGAAGGCGCCCGTGAGTGGAAAATGTGGTGGACGATCTTCTTCTGGGGCTGGTGGATAGCCTGGACACCGTTCGTCGGTCTGTTCCTAGCGCGTATTTCCCGTGGTCGTACCATTCGTGAGTTTGTCGCAGGCGCCTTGTTTATTCCGTTGGCCTTTATGATGGTATGGATGTCGGTATTCGGTAACACCGGTATCGAACTGGTGGCCAATCAAGGCGTGGTTGAACTAGGCGAACAGGCGCTCAACACCCCGCAAACCACCCTCTACACCTTGCTTGAGTACTTCCCCTACACGGGCCTGACCGCCGCTGTTGTGACTGTTCTCGGCATTGTGTTCTTTATTACCTCTGCGGACTCCGGTGCCTTGGTATTGGCCAACTTCACCTCTATTTTAAGCGACGTGAACCACGATGCGCCGGTGAAGTTACGTATTTTCTGGTCGGCGGTGATTGGCTTGATCACCATCGCCCTATTAATGGCCGGCGGCTTGAACGCACTGCAAAGTGCCGTGGTGATAACCGCACTGCCGTTCTCGTTGGTTATTTTCGCGGTCATGGTAGGTATGTACAAAGCACTGAAATTGGAAGGCAAAAAAGCCGATGCCCGCCGCATGATTGCCGGTGGCGCTCCGGGTGGCGATTGGAAAGAACGTTTGGACCGCGCCTTGGATACGTCTACCCGTGCGGGTGCCGCCGCAACTCTTGAGCACTCGATTCGCCCGGCGATGACCCAGTTTGCCCAGGAGCTTGAAAGCCGTGGCCAAACCGCCAACGTCACTGAAGAGCACCTAGAGGGCGAGACACTGCCTAACCTGATGCTCCAGGTTGATTTCGGCGACGCTACCAGCTTTGTCTACCAGGTTTGCCCGCACCGCATGCGCACACCTAGCTTCATACCGGCGGACGATGACTTCTATGTGCGTTTGGATGTTTTCCTTGCCGAAGGCGGCCAAGACAAAGACCTTAACGGTTACACCCGTGGTCAGGTGATCGGTGATTTAGTGGCTGAGTATGAGCGCCACTTACACTTCCTCGCCTTGGCCGGTGAGCAGATGGGCCATGTGCAGGCAATGCCCGGCACCATCGGCGAACCGCCGGAAGACTCGCAGATGTAAGTAAGCGTAAGCTCTTAGCCTAAAATCAAACCCAGCCAAGCGGCTGGGTTTTTTGTGCGCGAACGACTCCGCGACTAACGCCTTGTTGTGCAAATTTCAGCGCAGGCGTAGCGTAATGGCTTGTTTTAGCTATTTTTAGGAGGATTGCCCGATGTCCCGCGCCCATCGATCTTCGGGATACGTTTTCCCGCTGCCTGGCAGTGCGTTGGTAAATGCCTGGCGTGAAGGATATACGCTGGCCAAATTCAAGCGCGATGTGATGGCGGGGCTGACGATTGGTGTGGTGGCGGTACCGCTTTCCATGGCGCTGGCAATTGCCACCGGCGTGCCCCCTCAGCACGGGCTGTACACTGCCATCGTGGCGGGCGCGGTGATCGCCTTGACCGGCGGTTCGCGGTTCAATATTTCGGGCCCTACCGCCGCTTTTGTCGTGATCCTCTTTCCCATTGTGGCCAATCATGGTTTGGGCGGGCTGCTGATTGCTACCTTGATGGCCGGTGCCATTTTGGTCGCGCTGGGGCTTTCACGGCTGGGCAGCCTGATTCAATACGTCCCCTACCCGGTGATTCTGGGCTTTACGGCGGGCATTGGCGTCGTCATTGCGCTGCTGCAACTACCCGATTTTCTCGGTTTGGCCGGGGTCGAGCTCGGCGAGAGTACTATCCGTAACCTCATGCTGATTGGTCGAGCGCTGCCCACTCTGTCACTGGCTGAGATCAGCGTGGGGCTTGTGACCTTGGCAACGCTGCTAATCTGGCCCCGGCTGAATACGCCAGTTCCTGCCCCACTGGTTGGCCTGGTGGTGGGCACCCTGGCCGCCGCGCTGCTGCTGACGGGTGGCGTCGAGGTCGATACGATCGCCTCGCGCTTTAGCTGGGAGTTCGAGGGCGCGAGCGGCAGTGGTATTCCGCCCTTCGCGCCTAGCTTTACCGCCCCGTGGCATTTTCCTGGCGCCGATGGCGTTCCGCTTGAGATCGACTTTGCGCTGATTCAGGCGCTGCTTGGCCCGGCACTGGCGATTGCTCTGCTGGCGGCGATCGAGTCGCTACTGTGTGCCGTGGTGGCAGATGGCTTAACTCGCACCCGCCATGATCCTAATGCCGAGCTAATTGGCCAGGGGCTGGGCAATATGGTGGTGCCCTTCTTCGGCGGCATTACCGCCACGGCGGCCCTAGCCCGGACCGCGACCAATATCAAAAGTGGTGCCTTTTCACCTGTCGCTGCGGTGGTGCATTCAGTCGTGGTGCTACTTGCCGTGGTGGTGCTCGCGGGAGTACTAGGCTATGTACCCATGGCCGCTCTGGCCGCCTTGCTCTTTATCATCGCCTGGAACATGAGCGAGGCGCGCCACTTTATGCATACGCTGAAAAGCGCCCCCGCTAGCGATGTTTGGGTGCTAGTGATCTGCTTTGCACTCACGGTTGTTTTCGACATGGTGATTGCCGTGGCCGTGGGTATTGGCCTAGCCGCTGCACTGTTTATTCGGCGTATGGCACAGCTGACGCATACCCAACGTTTAGCCGCACCCGACACCGGCGAACATTTCCCACCGGAAGTAGCGCTTTATAAGATCAGTGGCCCGCTGTTTTTTGGCGCAGCAGAAAAGGCCATTGCCACACTCAGAGTGATTGATCACAGCGTGAAGGTTGTCGTACTGGATATGCGCGATGTGCCCAGCCTGGACACCACTGCCATGGTAGCGCTTGATACGCTACGCCGAGAATTGGGTGCTCAAGGAGTGGGGGTAATATTTGTAGGGCTGGCGCCGCGCATGGTGCTGAAAATTAAGCGCGCTGGCATTCAACGCGAAACGGGTAAGCTAGCGGTCGTCAGTAACCTTGCCCACGCCGAGCGCATGACGCGGCGTTGGTTGGACTGACGGGAGAACGGCGAGGTAACGTCGAGGATTAAATAGGGGGAGCTGTCTCCCCCTGGTAGATAGTTCGCTCAGCTCGCCATATCCAACACGATGCGGCCTTCGATCTTGCCGTCGATCATGCGCTGGAAAACGTCGTTAATATTATCCAGCGTATCGGTGGCGACCGTGGCCTTGACCTTACCTTCAGCGGCGAAATCCAATGCCTCTTGTAAGTCAAGGCGCGTGCCCACGATGGAGCCACGAATGGTAATCCCGTTCAGTACGGTATTGAAGATTGGCAGCGGGAAATCGCCGGGCGGTAGGCCATTGAGTACCAGTGTTCCACCGCGGCGAAGCATATTTTGGGCCTGATCAAACGCCTTCGGCGACACCGCGGTGACTAATGCTCCGTGGGCGCCACCAATGGTTTTCTTCAGATATTCCGCCGGGTCGGTTTTCATGGCGTTAACGGTGACCGTGGCACCTAAGCGCTCAGCCAGGGCTAGCTTACCGTCATCGATATCGACAGCCGCCACGTTCAGCCCCATCGCTTTGGCGTACTGCACCGCCATGTGACCCAGGCCCCCAATGCCCGAAATCACCACCCACTGGCCGGGGCGGGTATCGGTCATTTTCAAGCCTTTATAAACCGTTACGCCTGCACACAGCACTGGGGCTATTTCGATGAAATCAACGGCATCCGGCAGGCGCCCTACATAGCCCGCATCCGCTAAGGTGTAATCCGCAAACCCGCCGTTAACGCTGTAGCCGGTATTCTGCTGAGACTCGCACAGTGTCTCCCAACCGCCTAAACAATGCTCGCAGTAGCCGCAGGCCGAGTAGAGCCAGGGAACACCGATACGGTCGCCCTCTTTGACATGGGAGACGCCTTCACCCACCGCGACGATATGCCCAACACCTTCATGCCCTGGAATAAACGGCGGCGAGGGTTTTACCGGCCAATCGCCGTGAGCAGCGTGTAAATCGGTGTGGCAAACACCAGAGGCCGCCACTTTCATCAGCACTTCGCCCCGCTTAGGGCGAGGTACGTCAACTTCTTCGATAACCAACGGCTGGCCAAACTCACGAACGACCGCCGCGCGCATTGTGCTATCCATGATGCTACTCCTAGTGGTTTTCGATATGGTCGTTTAAGAACGACTCTTATCGGTAGAGTCAGCGTCAGGGGGACTGACAATACCGCCCGGCAATGCCGGACGGGGTGGTTAGCTATACAGAATAGAGACTTAGAAGAAGCCCAGTGGGTTGATGTCGTAACTAACCAACAAGTTTTTAGTTTGCTGGTAGTGCTCAAGGGCGACTTTGTGAGTTTCGCGGCCAACGCCGGATTTCTTGTAGCCACCGAAAGCCGCATGGGCGGGGTACTGGTGGTAGCAGTTGGTCCATACGCGTCCGGCTTGAATGCCTCGCCCCATGCGGAAGGCGACGTTGATATCACGGCTCCATACGCCTGCGCCCAAACCAAACTCGGTGTCGTTGGCAATCGCCAGCGCTTCTTCTTCATCCTTAAAGGTAGTGACGGCCACCACCGGGCCAAAGATTTCTTCCTGGAAAACGCGCATCTGGTTGTTACCCTTCAACAGCGTGGGCTGGATGTAGTAACCACTGTTGATGCTGTCGTCCATGGTCTCTTTATTGCCGCCGGTGAGGAATTCCGCACCTTCATCCCGGGCAATATCCATGTAGGACATGATTTTATCGAACTGCTCTTGAGAGGCCTGGGCCCCCACCTGCACGTCGGTATCTAGTGGATTCCCGCGTTTGATGGTTTTAGTACGTTCGATGACCTTGACCATGAACTCATCGTACATGCTCTCTTGAATCAGTGCGCGAGACGGGCAGGTGCATACTTCGCCCTGGTTAAAGAACGCCAGCACTAAGCCTTCGACTGCTTTATCAATAAAGGTCGGTTCAGCGTTCATGATGTCGGCGAAGTAGATGTTGGGGGATTTGCCGCCAAGCTCTACAGTCGACGGGATAATGTTTTCTGCCGCACACTTCAAGATATGCGAGCCAACGGGGGTAGAACCGGTAAAGGCGATCTTGGCGATGCGCTTGCTGGTCGCCAACGCTTGACCGGCCTCGGCGCCAAATCCGTTGACGATATTGAGTACGCCAGGCGGCAGGAGATCACCAATGACTTCCATTACCTTTAAAATAGACGCGGGAGTTTGCTCTGCGGGCTTCAATACTACGCAGTTACCCGCCGCTAGCGCAGGCGCCAGCTTCCAGGTGGCCATTAAAATGGGGAAGTTCCAAGGGATAATCTGCCCCACTACGCCCAGCGGCTCGTGGAAATGGTAAGACACCGTGTTGCCGTCGATGTCCGCGGCGGTGCCTTCTTGAGAGCGCAAGCAGCCGGCAAAATAGCGAAAGTGGTCAACAGCCAGCGGGAGATCAGCATTGAGGGTCTCGCGCACGGCCTTGCCGTTATCCCACGTTTCCGCGACGGCCAGGGCTTCAAGGTTTTGCTCAATACGATCGGCAATTTTCAGCAGAATATTGCTGCGCTCTTGAACGGAGGTTTTCCCCCAAGCGGGCGCCGCTTTATGGGCAGCATCGAGCGCTTTATCGATATCTTCTGCCGTTGAACGGGGGATTTCGCAAAAAACGTGGCCATTAACGGGGCTAATGTTGTCAAAGTACTGGCCTTTCACCGGGGCCACAAATTCGCCGCCAATATAGTTGCCATAGCGTTTTTCAAATGACACCACAGAACCGGTATCACCAGGGTTGGCGTAGATCATTGTCATGCTCCTGCGTATTATGATTATTAAAGGTGCATTGACAGTGTTGTTCACTAAAGCAAATGGCGATATAGCCCGATGGCAGGATTAGCCCTCATCCCTTGGTAGGAGACGCCATGTATTCCCTGTTGGTGGCGGATGACCATCCGCTGTTCCGCGACGCGCTACAAACCGTGATTAGCGGGGGCTTGGTAGGCAGTCAGCTATTGGAAGCGGAGAGCCTCGCTGATGCGACAGCGCTAATTGAAGCGCACACTGAGTTAGATCTGTTGCTGCTGGATTTGAGCTTGCCGGATGCCGAGGGACTGGAGGGGTTGACGCGGTTACGTGAGGTATTTCCCTGGCTGCCGGTGGCAATTGTCTCTGCCCATCAAGAGCGCCAGCTGGTGCTTGATGCCATTACCCTCGGCGCGGTGGGCTATATTCCAAAATCCACACCTCGGGAAGCGCTGCTGGCCGCGTTAATGCAGATCCTTGAAGGCCAGCTCTACCTGCCGCCTGATATCATGCGTCGCCCAGCACCGCTCACTTCTTCGGTGCCACCCATCGTCAATGCTTCATCGACCAGCGAGCGGTTGGCACGTTTAACCGATAAGCAGTTAGAGGTGTTGGCGTGCATGACGACAGGCATGTCGAACAAGCATATTGCCCGGGAGTTGTTGATTGCCGAAACCACCGTTAAGACCCATGTTTCGGCAATTTTGCGCAAACTGAACGCCACCAGCCGGGTTCACGCCATTGTTATCGCCAGCGAAGAGGATCTAAGCTTTTACCGGGCCAACCGCACCCGTTAGCAGCATGCGCAGCCGCAGGGGCTTTAACGGTTTAAGCAAGCAGTGCATGCCTGCTTCCCGGGTCGCGCGCTTAATCTCCGCTTCATGATTGGCGGTAATCACAACGGCTGCCAGGCCTGGATAACGACGTTGCAGTCGCGCGGCCAACTCAATACCGTTTTCACGGTGGTCGCCCAAATGGTAATCCACCAATAGTACTGCGGGGCGCTCACCGTCGCTGGCGGCCTCTAACGCACTTACCGTGGCGGCGGCGCGCACTCGACAGCCCCAACTGCCCAGCAGCGCCTGCATGCCTTCGATAATCGCCAGGTCATCGTCAATCACCCAAATGACACAGCCGCTTAACGGGTCCTCTCTTAAAGGGTTTTCTTCTTTGAAAGGGTGCTCGCCAGCGTCAGGCGGCAGTGCCGGGCGCGTGTTGCTCACTGCGGGAGTAGCCGCCGTTGCATAGGGCACGGTAATCGAGAACAGCGCGCCCACGCTGGGGCGAGAGGCGAGCGAGATCGGCTGCTCCAGCATGGCGCTGATACGGTCAACGATGGCGAGCCCCAGCCCCAAACCGCGACTGTGGGGATTGTTTGCTTGGTTGGCGCGGCGAAATTCCAGGAAGATTGCTTCCCGCTGCTGCTCGGGAATGCCGGGGCCGGTATCGCCCACCATAATTTCCAAACCGTCACGTCGCCGCCGACAACCCAGCAGCACGCGACCCTGCTCGGTATAGCGCACCGCGTTGCTTAAGAAGTTACGCACCACTCGCGCCAGCAGCGCCAGATCCGATTCGACCACCGCACTGGAAGGCACGTAGTGCAGTGCCAACCCTCGCACCCCAGCCACTTGGCGATACTCTTCGGCTAGCACATCTAGCAGTGTGCTCACCGCGAAGGGCGCTTTATCGGCGTGAAGTACACCAGCGTCCAAACGCGAGATATCCACTAGCGTGCCTATCAGACCTTCAACATCTTTCAGCGAGCGGCCGATATGGCCGACAAGGGCTTGTGAGGCATCAGGAAGCGAGTGGGTTTCTAACGCGCTGGCAAACAGTCGGGCGGCATTTAATGGCTGCAGTAGATCATGACTGACCGCCGCCAGAAATTTCGTTTTGGAGAGGTTAGCGGCCTCGGCTTCGGCTTTCGCGGCCAGTAGGCGCGTATTGACTTGGCTTAGTTCGTCCAAGGTGCGGTGCAGCGCGTCGGTGCGCTCACGCACCTGTTCGGCAAGCAATACCGATCGTTCAAACGCGGCATAGGGCGCGGGGTCGGCGCCGCCCCCGGTTTCCACCCGCTCCATCAGCGCTTGGCACACTTTACGCAGGCGGCGGTTCTCTTCCCGCAGCGCTGCGGCATCCGCTGGGTCAATGTTGGTGGTTAGCTGAAAGAGATCCAAACGCCACCCCCGTAAACGTTTGATTCACGTGCATGCCGTGATGCTGTTCGCCATAGGTATTGAACCCCACTACACCTGCCTGGCGCAGCAGCTGCGATGCCTGATCCAACTGCTGTAACGCCTCGAGCTCCATCCGGCGTAGAAAACAGTCGCAGCCAATAATCATATTCGGCGCGCCTAGGCGGGCACCTACTCCAGCAAGCATCACGCTGAGATTATCCAGTAGCGGCGTGGGCTGCATGGCGGTCAGTACAATGCCGTTTTCGACTGCACAGTAGAAACTCAAACTGTTATCGCTATTAACACGCTGAATGGAACGTACATAGTGCTGCCCACCGATGCTCACGGCCAATGGATGGCGAGCAAAAATTGCTGCGTTGAGCTTTTCAGTCGCAATGCCTACCAGCTCGGCATATACCTGGGCAGCGGGCAAGCCGTTGAGTTCAAGCACCCGCCGCTGCTCGCGGTCAGCCTCGGTCACTACAAGCTTGTGGGCCAGCGGGATTAAATGGTGGGTGGAAAACACCTCAAAGGGCAGCCGAGTGTTGATCATCACCACCACCGCCGCTCGGGTGTAAAAGTGCCCGGCAGTGTACACATGGGTATGGTTAAGATGATTATCGTCCCCGGCGGAGCCGCCAAAACTGGGAATCCGCCCCAGCGCAGCGTCTAAGGTGGCGAGCACCTGCTCTTCACGACTGGATAAGCCATCCAGTAAAGTCAGCGCAAAACTGTGCTCGTTGATTGGCGCCACCGTTTGGCGCCGACACTGCTCCAACAGGCTATCGACCAGTGGCTGAGCGTTGGCCAGTTCAAAATGCTCCAGGTCGTCGATCAGCGCCGTTTCAATGGCGAACAGACGGCAATCAAACCCAATCGCCACAATCGATCCTCGATCATAGCCGAGCGGGGTTATTTCTCCCGCCGTGGTACAACCACTTAGCGGCACGGAGGAAAACTGGCTTTCGAGGGCGCTGGCCAGGACAACTAAGTCATACTCCGCACTGCAAAAGAACAGCACAAAGCCCAAGTTTTCATGACGTAGCGCGGCGGCCAGCTCAGCCGCCGCGACCTGGGCATCGCTGTGCTGGCTGGCGGCAGTGCGAACGCCTTGCTCAATCGGGTAAGTGATCACGACGCCATTTCTCCAGTGCGGCATGCGTATGGGTGGCAGTTTCGCGCAGCGCGTGGAATACCTCATCCAATTGGCCTGGCGCGTGTTGACGCGTATTCGCCAATTGCTCCAAGGTCTTTGCCTGCTCGGCGAGCTGGTCGCCGCCCACGCTAACCGATTCGCCACGCAGTTGATGCGCAAGCCGAGCAACATGTTGGGCTTGGCCCATGGTCAGTGGGGAGGTAGCCAAACAATCAGCCATTTGCGCGAAGTAATCGCTTACTTGTTGATGATAAAGCATAATCAGCTGGGTCAGACTCGCCTCTCCTAGCGCCGTTTTTAGCATGCTGAGAGTGCCGCTGTTGAGCAATGGGGTGCTGTCAGCCAATTGATAGATGTCTTGTGGTGCTGCTGGCGTTAGCGATAACGCCTGTAAAGGCGTTGTGCCAGCGTTCGCAAAAAGCTGCGACGCCAATACGTTACTCAACGTCTGAAGCGACAGTGGCTTAGTGATGTAATCATCCATACCCGCCGCTAGGCAGTGTTGTCGATCATTTTCAGCGCCACCAGCGGTCATGGCAACGATCGGCACACTGGCCAGCCATCCACCCTGTTCCCGCAAACGCTGGGTAACCATCAAGCCATCCATATCGGGCAACTGAATATCCATAAAGATCAAATGCACCTGTTGGGACTGGGCCATGGCTAAGGCATCATGTCCGTTCTCAGCCCAGACGACATCGCAACCTAAGCGCGCCAATAAGCCCATCGCGACTTTGCGATTAATGGCATTGTCCTCTACAAGCAGCAGCGTTGTGCCGGTAAAGTCCCGTTTGGGGGAAGGAGGCAGTGCCCTGGATACGGGGTCAGCAGCGATCAACGGCAACTCGCACCAGAAAGTGCTACCTTGACCTAATTGGCTTTTTACCCCTAATCGCCCCTGCATGGCTTCGCTTAACCGTTTGCAAATTGCCAGCCCTAGCCCGGTGCCACCAAATCGACGTGCCACCGACTCATCCGCCTGCTGGAAAGGCTCAAATAGACGTTGCTGTTGCTGTTCGCTTAGACCACAGCCCGTATCACTGACCTCAAACAGTAACTGATCCACCGTCGAAGAGACGCGTACGCTGACATCACCGTGATCGGTGAATTTAATCGCATTGGCAATAAGATTAAGCAGAATTTGCCGCAGCCTACCTGCATCGACAAGCACCCAGGCAGGCACCAGTGCATCGACATTAACCGATAGCGTTATCCCTTTCATTTTTGCTCGGGGCGCAAATAGCACGACAACACTATCGATCAGCGGCTTGAGTTCCGTAGGCGATGTTTCAAGGGTTAAGTGCCCTGCTTCGATCTTTGAGAAATCGAGAATTTCATTGATCATCGCCAGCAATTGGTTGGCGCTGTCGTGGATCGTATGAGCGTAATCTTCTACCTGAGCAGGACTTACCGGCTCACGTAACAGCTCACTCATGCCGATAACCCCGTTGAGTGGCGTGCGTATTTCATGACTGACCATGGCTAAAAAATCTGATTTGGCTTGATTCGCCGCCTGAGCCTGTTTGGCAGTCGCTTCCAACTGCTGGCCAAGCTGCGCCTGTTCGCGCCTTATCGCAGCGCTTTCACGCATTTCGCGCACCAAGAACGCAACCACCAGGAAGGCTGCTAGGCTCATGCCCACAATCAACGACATAAGGAGTTTGTAGAGCAAACTGAGTTGCGCACGTTCTTGCGTGGCAGATTCTGCCAAATAGCCGTTTATAACGATGACTAGGCGTTCGGTAAGGCGCGTTAATACCTCTAGCTCCTCTTCCAGCGCCATGACCGGCATTAGCTCAAGGGCTCTGTAGGGCTCAAACATGATATCCAGGACATCCAGTTGCCGCTGGATTTCGCGCAGTAGCTCGCTTGCCTTATCGATTTCTTGCAGCAGCGTGTTGACTTCTCCGTCGTTGAGCAACGTTATCCGGCTGTATAGCAGCTCAAAACGCAGGTTAAGTTCATCATGAATCGACGGCGCCGATGGCTCATGGGTGATGGCCAATAGATGATTTAGTAATTGCACCGCATCGCGATCTAACTTGTAGACCACCCAGGCGGTATCTTCGCGCAGGCTTTGGGTAAGATTTTCCTGCCGCCAAGCGGCCAAGGTAGCGACGACCAACGCCGCAGCGAACAGTAACACCGCGACAATGGCAACAAGCTTAAAACGACGAGGATAACGCAGTAGGTTGGAAGCCTGCGCACTAGGAGCGCTAGAGAACATTAATATGCATAACCTGCCATACCGCTCTAAAGCGGATTTTTTCGCTTAACAGCGCTTCATCTTGATCAAAGGGGTAGAGCACCCATAAAGGGCCATATTCACGAATCGGAATAGCCTCTCCATCTTTTGTCAGCGCTAATATGACATCGTAATCCTCAAAATCACTGACTGGGATGTCAGCTTCGTAACCATTAAGCGCCGCCACGTGCACGGTATCGCTATCAGCACCTACATACGCCAACAGCTCACGCATTAGCGGCCCGCGATAGTGGTTACGGCCGTCTGTCCAAGGGGTTCCTGTCTCAAATTCTTGCTGAGGCAGCGCTGCCAACATAGCGCGATCAAACTGCGCGTTACTTCCCGCATTGGTATGGGCAATGTTCCCACTGACCGTCAGAATAACGGGCCCTTTAGGCAAGCCCAGCCCCTCTGCTGTCTCAGCTAGCCCCATCTGGGGGAGGCTGAGCATTAACATACCCCACACTATTAATAACGCTTTCACAGTAAACACCTCACATGGGCTACTTACGTAATGGTCAAAAAAGTAGCAAAAAGCAGACAGCGTAAAGATTACGCCATCTGCTTAATTAGGTCAGGTCTAATACTGCCTTTCGCCGCCATTTGTTAGACATTTATCACTGTTGTAGGCAGCTCAGTTGTGAACGACGCAGAGCGGTACTACTCGGCAAATTGCATTAAGAAGGTACATTCTCAATCGGCTCAAAGCGCACTAAATCTTCGTAGGCATGCCAGCTCGCGTGGCCTAACACCGGCAAAATCAGCGCTAAACCAATATAGAACGTCATAACACCTATCAACACGCACACGGTCAGGATCGCTGCCCATAGCAGCATCACACGGAAGTTACGCGCCACACAACGCACGCTGGCTTCAATACCCTCCATAAAGGTGAGGTCCTGATCCATTAGCGTAGGGATGGCCACAACGCTGATAGCAAAAGCCCCAAAGGCCAGGATTCCCCCCGCCACAGTGCCAACCGCTAGCATGCCCAAACCTTCTGAGGTGGTCAGTAAGGAAGTATAAAGCGTGGCAGGGCTAGGCACTTCAAAACCAAAAAACAGCGCAAACAGCAGCGTTGCTAGCCGAATCCAGGCGAGGAAGAAGATCATCATCATCACGCCCATCATGGCCAGTTGACCAGCATGGGGTTTCCAACTGCCGAAAGCGTCTCCCAAATTGGGGACTCGTCCCCGCTCAAGAGCCAGGCTAATGCCGTACGAGCCCACAGCAACCAACGGGCCAATAAACATAAAACCCGCAATCATGGGTAGCAGCCAGTACCAATAGCCTAGCGTGTAAGCACCTAGCGTAATGGCGATACTCAGGCCCACCCAAAACATCCCATAGGAAAGACTCACCACGGTGGCACGGCGAAAGTCTTCTACTCCTGCTGTTAGCCACGCTCTGGGCCGATCAAAACCCACCTTATTAATAATGATCTTTACGCTGGGCGCATCCGAAGGTTGTTTTGTTTTTGTTGTGGCCGCATTCATGGCATTACTCCTGTCGTTCCTGATATAAACCCTGAATTCAGGATGTACTCACCCCACCAACCTGATGATTACCCTGCCTACTAAAGGCGTTAACAACAGCTTAATGGCTTAACATCATGCGTTAATACTATTTTAATGTAGCTGACCAATGCGCTTATGGGAGACTTCTTTGAGATACGCGTACAAAAAATCCACGAAATAGCTGCAAAGCGCTAATTAAATTGCTGTGTTAGTAAAAGCATATATAACCAAAAGCGTCATCTACCGCGGCCAATGCCGCTAGTTGAAAATCAGAAAGCAAAAAGCACCAGCCGTTTAGACTGGTGCTTCAGGATTGACTTCACTCGTAGGACATTTCTTCCAGTTCCTTGCCTTTAGTTTCCTTGACAAGTTTTAACACGAAGAAGATCGATATCACCGCAAAGAAGGCATAGATACTGTAGGCCCCCGCCAAACCAATACCTGCGAGCATGATCGGGAAGCTCATGGTAATGGCAAAGTTTGAGACCCACTGGAATAAGCCTGAGATGGCAAGCCCTGAACCACGCATCTGATTCGGGAACATCTCTCCAAGCATGACCCACATGATCGGCCCCCAGGACACATTGAAGAATAGAACATAGGCATTAGCCGCCAGGAGTGCGATCACCCCCATGTTGTCAGATAAACTCAATGATCCCTCAACCATGCTGGCGGTCGAAAAGGCGTAGGCCATGGCAATCAGCGTCACGGCCATACCTGCTGACCCGACCCATAGCAACGGTTTGCGGCCAATACGATCAACCAATGCGATAGCAATGACCAAGGCGCCAAGGCTTACTGCGCCTGAAATAACATTGATCAGCAGTGCATCATTTTCGGAAAACCCGACGGATTGCCACAAAACAGCCCCGTAGTAGAAGACCACATTAATCCCGACAAGCTGCTGGAATACGGCCAGCCCGATGCCAACCCAGACGATGCCATGAACCTTGCCCGTCTGCTTGTTGATGACATCACGCAGGCTCGGTTGATGATCATCAGCCAAGGATTCCTTAATCTCAGAAATCTTGGTCTTAACTTCATCATCTGACAGTAACTTGCTCAATACACGTCTGGCTTTGTCCTCCTTACCTGCCGTCATCAAGAAGCGAGGACTTTCCGGAATAAACATAAGCGCGATCAGGAAGATGGCGGCTGGAAACAGCTCAACCCAGAACATCCAACGCCATGTCGCAAACCCCAACCATAGTTCAGCCACTGATGAACCGGCCATATTGGCCAGGAGATAGTTGCTCAGGAAAGCCACGAATAGCCCCAAGATGATGGCTACCTGTTGGATAGTGGCCAAGCGTCCGCGATAGGCGGAGGGCGCCACCTCACTGATATAAGCAGGTGCCATCACGCTGGCTGCACCGACGGCCATCCCGCCCAAAATGCGATAAATCACAAACTCAAGGGAGCCACCGGCAATGCCAGATCCCCAAGCACTGACCAAGAAGAAGACAGCGGCGACAATCAAGAGCGTACGGCGGCCAAAGTGATCCGCCAGCCGACCGGCAAAAAAAGCACCAAAGGCGCAACCCAGCAGCATCGAGGCAACATTAAAGCCGGTGCCTACACTCTCGGAATTGAAGGCACGCTGAAGGCCATCGACAGTGCCGTTGATTACCCCACTGTCGAAACCGAATAGAAAACCACCAATGGCGGCTACACAGGAAATGGCAAATACATACAGGCTTCGCCTGCGAGTCATATCATTCGTCATAGTTAAATCCCAATGAAGTTGTATTTATCGTGTGGAATTGTCATCTCAAGATGACGATTTACAGCCAGCCTGCATCGACCCAGTAATTGTGTGCGGTGCAAGCGGCAGCTGCGTCGGAAGCCAGGAACGTCACCATGCTGGCGACATGGTGTGGATGAATGCGGACCTTGAGCTTCTGTTCATCGACGATCTTCTGTTCGTCGGCAGGGCTGTACCATCGAGACTGGCGGGGCGTCTTGACGTTGCCAGGAATGACACAATTCACGCGAATGTTGTCTTTTCCCAGCTCCTGAGCCATGGCCCGTGTCATGCCTTCAATACCGGCCTTGGCTGTCTCATAGATCGCTAAGTGTTCTTGGCCGAGATGCCAGCTGATCGACCCTAAATTAATCACCGATCCACCACCCATCGCTTTCATGCCCGGCGCCACCGCTTGCATGGCGAACATGACATGACGCAGATTGACGGCGATCCGCTCATCCCAATAGCTCGGTGTGATCTCGCTTAATGTATGGCGGTCATCATTGGCGGCATTATTGACCAACACATCGACAGCGCCGATGCGTTTGAACGTCGCCTCTAGTGCGTCGAGATCGGTAAGGTCGCAATGGTAAAAGCTCACGTGACTCCCCAGACGTTCGACCAGGGTTCGTGATTCTTCTGCACAGATATCCAGAAAATGCACCTCGGCCTTTTGCTCGGCAAAAGCTTCGACCAGGGCGGCGCCGATGCCGGATCCTCCCCCTGTAATCACGACACGTTTACCTTCAAGGCCGGGATAAATTGCTGTACCCATAAGAAATGTCCATGGTCTGTCAAAAATTAAACCGCTGTACGGCGAGAGTCTTCTTTCCGAGAAGAAACTATCAAAAACCGGCACTTAGTACGGACTACTTAGTATGTACTAATTACTAAGTTTCGATTATCAATCCCTCGCACCGGCATATCTATACGACATAGGTTTAACTCAACAGGGTGAAAAACCGATAGCAATGCTCGAGGGTCTGGCCAGGCAGAAGCCAGTAAAGCCCGGGCCAACCGATCGGCGAAGGTGAAGTAGCGGTTTATCTTTCTTCAACGCGACCTTGCTATAAGCACAGAAATTACCGATGAAACCAGTTAAAATTAACGTTTAGCACCATACTAGGTCGGAGAGGCTTCATTTCATTCATGGCAACCAGTTACCACCATCAGAGAGCAGGCGACCTCAACTTCCTCAAGCGCTTGAACCGCAGTGCGATTTTAGAAATGGTGCGTCGGGTTCCCGGGCTGACCCGCGCTGATATTGCCACCCAGGCGCAATTGACCAAGGCGACCGTAGGCTCGGGGGTTCAGTCCTTGCTGAATCAGGGATGGCTCAAAGAAGGTGATCTGCAGAAAAGCAGTGGCGGCCGCCCCGGCAGAGCGCTTCACCTCAATGATGATCGCCATTACCTTCTTGGTGCTGAAGTGGGAGTCCACCGGCTACGGCTTGTCGCTTGCGCCCCATCAGGCAAGGTACTTGAAGCGCATCACGAACCTTTTATCCCCACCACTCCAGAATCCACAGCTGAGCGACTAGCCGAGTTGTTACAGCAGCTAATGAGAAGCCCAGCGGTATCCCACCGTGAAAATTTAGGCATGGGTGTTGCGCTACCAGGACCCATTGCCACCGGCGAGGCCTTGTTACGGCGGGCTCCTAACCTGGGTTGGCGAGATGTGCGCTTTTTGGACTTGTTGAACCCCCACCTCCCGGAACTGAAGGGGGTCTGGCTGATGGACAATGAGGCCAAATCAGCCGCTTTCGGCGAGCTTTACTTCCGCACCGGCAAGACTCCCGAATCGCTTCTATACGTGAGCGCGGGAACGGGGATAGGCAGTGGCATGGCCGAAGGTAGTCATTCTCCTTTGCTCACGCGCGGCATACAGGGCTTGGCTGGCGAAATTGGCCACACCATCCTTCAGCCAGGCGGGCTCTACTGCCATTGCGGCAATCGTGGATGTGCTGAAACCCTTGTCAGTGGCTGGTCCATTCGTGCCGTCTTAGGGATTGATGACAAAGATGACCTCATCCAAACGCTCGGGCCACGCTTGCAGGAGCAAGAGGTAATACGCACATTGCGCCGAGCCGGTGAAGCGCTGGGCATGCTTATCCTGAATCTTCACCACACTCAGAACCCTGCCGAGATTGTATTGGGTGGCTCACTTACCCAGCTTGGTAACACATTTCTTGAGCCGGCCTTGACATATTTTGAAGCCAACCAGCATCGTTTGTTGGGCACTACGCAACGTGTGCCGTTGCGTGTTGTCGAGGACAGCACTTTCGTGGCGGCGCGTGGTGCCGCCGCTCAGGTCCTGGCCAGGGTGATACACGGCCCAGAGCTATTCTGATGGCTTACAAGTACAAACAATATCAAGCTCGACTAAAGTTGGCCCCAACAACTAAGTAAATAGCTTGAACATACCTCTCTTCTCTTTCAGTATAAATAACCATTGCTGTGGACATAAGCCGCCTAGTGGACGGTAAGCGCGAGGCCTGAACGCCACTCCATTAAACAATATAAGCATTTGAGGTAGTCACTTGCACACTACAACTTTTCTTCCCGACGACCAGGATAATGCCCTGCTGGTGGGACGGGTATGGCGCGACGCACCCCACCCTGGCCCTGCCTTGGTAGTGGTCCGCCACGGGCAGGTCATCGATATCACGGCAACCTATTACTGCATGGCCGATTTACTGGATCGCGATGACGCTATCGCCATTGTCTCGCAAATTGAAGGCGAGTCTCTCGGGCCAGTTGAAACGCTGATAGACAACTCACTTGCCGATCCTCAGCGTGCTCCCTACCTGCTCGCCCCCTGCGACGTTCAGGCAATCAAGGCCTGTGGCGTGACCTTTGCCGTCAGCCTAATGGAGCGGGTGATTGAGGAGCAGGCTGCGGGTGACGCCACCCGTGCCGTTGAATTGCGCCAAGAACTTCAGGCGTTGATCGGGAGTGATCTATCAAAGATTGTTCCCGGCTCCGACGAAGCAATGACACTTAAGAAAGAACTACAGGCACGAGGTGCCTGGTCTCAGTACATGGAGGTTGGCATCGGACCCGATGCTGAAGTGTTCACCAAAGCACAACCGTTATCATCGGTGGGCTTTGGCGGTGCTGTTGGACTGCATTCATCCTCTCAGTGGAACAACCCTGAACCCGAAATTGTACTGGCGGTTGATGCAATCGGGCAGCCCAAGGGCGCGACACTTGGTAATGATGTGAACCTACGTGACGTCGAAGGGCGCAGCGCATTATTGCTGGGCAAGGCCAAGGACAACAACGCCTCTTGTGCCATCGGCCCCTTCATACGTCTTTTTGACGCGCATTTTACGCTCGATACGGTACGCGAAGCCCGGGTGTCGCTGCGAATCGAAGGAACCGATGATGGCTTTATACTCGACGATGCAAGCGATATGCGCCAGATCAGTCGTGATCCTTTAGAACTCGTGAATCAAACAATCGGCCCGCATCATCAGTATCCGGATGGCTTTATGCTGTTCCTGGGCACCATGTTCTCACCGATTCTAGATCGCGACGGCCAGGGCCAGGGCTTTACTCACCATTTGGGCGATAAAGTGACCATTGCCACATCCGCGCTAGGGGCACTAGTCAATCGGGTTGATCGCTCGGATCGACTGCCACCCTGGACCTTTGGTATTCGTCAGTGGCATGCCCACTTCTTGAAAAAAGGCTAATTGCCACTAATTGGCAGCCCGCAGGCGCAATCCGATAGACCTCGGGTATCGGGTTTTGCAGTAAGTTGCCTAGTATAGGCTAAAGGGGCTTAACAAAGAACGCCGGGCTCAGTTGCCCGACGTTTCTGCTTTAAGGGTACCCGCTCGCCTCATGCTTTTAGCGCACAATCATTACCGACATTTTGGCATGGTGCACGACGTGCTCTGCATTAGGGCCGAGCACATAATCGACAAACTTACGCTTATTATGTGAAGCCATGACGATTAGATCCACGTCCAGTTTCTTGCCCGCTTTGATAATGGCCTCCCAAGGTGAACCATCCACAATGACACTTTGCGTCTGGATATCGTCAGGCACATTCGCCTTGATAAACTCGTGAAGCGCATCGGTAATCGCCATATGCGCTTTTTTGGCAAAGTCCTTAGGGAAGTAGGAGCCCACCATAGGCATGCGGTAGTCCGGCAGTACCGTCACCACATGAAGCGAGGCACCGAAAGTTCGGCATAGCGTCAAGGCTGTGGGCAGCGCCTTCGACCAGGAAGACTCCTCATTCAGATCCACCGGTAACATGATCTTGCTGTACATGGCATTCTCCTTCATGCGGTGGCGGCAGCTTGCGTGCTATCACGACGCCGACGCTGCATCAAAACAATCAGCCCAAAGACCAGAAACGCAGGAATCCACATTAGCTCTTTCGTCCAACGGTCAACGGGGGCCAGTACCTCGATGATTTCCTGATCAAAATCGAAACCGAGCTGTGCCGCTTGGCTGCCGTAGGTCACCATATCAACGGTTGCCGTGCCATCCTCAATAAAAATCTCCATGCCCAGATTATCAAGCCGCTCCTGGCCTGTTTCTCCTTCAGGTACCGGTAAGAGCATGTAGGTAGTCATGGGATCGCCATAATCATCGAGCCCGGCTATCTGTAAGCGCAGAGTGGAGTCTTCGTCGACATCGCCCAGCGCTTCGACGAATTGCGCAGGGGGTATGGATTCGTAGGGATCATGGATCATGTCCATCCAGAAACCGGGCCGGAAAAGCGTGAACGCAATCAGCAACAATATGATCGACTCATACCAGCGGTTGCGCGTAATCATGAAGCCCTGGGTCGCCGCAGCGAAGATCAGCATGGCAATGGTCGACACCACAAAAATCAGTATGCCCTGAAGGAAGGTCACATCGATTAGCAGCAGATCGGTATTAAAGATAAACAGAAACGGCAGCGCCGCAGTACGAAGGCTGTAATAGAAAGCCTGGAAACCTGTTCGGATGGGATCGCCACCGGATACCGCCGCCGCCGCAAAGGACGCCAACCCCACCGGCGGGGTAACGTCGGCCATAATACCAAAATAGAAAACGAACAAGTGTACTGCGATTAACGGCACCAGCAGGCCATTTTCTGCCCCCAACTGCACGACGACCGGCGCCAACAACGCAGATACGACGATATAGTTAGCCGTTGTGGGCAGCCCCATGCCGAGAATCAAGCTAAGCACGGCGGTAAGCAGCAAGATCAGCATCAAGTTGCCCATGGCCAGTGTTTCCACCACCTCGGCTAGCACCAAGCCCACGCCGGTCTGGGATACAGCACCGACAATGATACCGGCGGTGGCCGTGGCAATACCGATGCCGATCATGTTGCGGGCACCGGTGACTAGGCCGTTCCACAGGTCCATCGCACCTTCACGCAGATCAGCACTCATATCGCTGCGTCCGCGAAAGATCGACGTGATGGGGCGCTGGGTAAGAATAATGAAAATCATGAAGACAGTGGCCCAGAAAGCCGACAGCCCTGGTGAAAGACGCTCCACCATCAAACACCAGACCAGCACAATGACTGGCAGGATGTACTGCAAGCCCACCAGCACCGTCGGCTTGGTCTGAGGGAGTGAATAGATCGGCTGGCTTGGATCATCAAGCTCAAGCTCTGGGTAACCTGCAGCCAGCTTGAGCAGTGCGATATAAACCACTGTAAGCCCAACAGCCACCACCCAAGGTGTCGCATCGCCCAGTACCGGCTTGAGCCAGCCAAGACCGTAATAAACCACTAAAGCGGTAACCATCATCAGAAGCAAACCACTAAGGAAACCGATCACTTTGGTGACCAGTGGCTTAGGTGGATTGCTGCTTTTAAGCCCCTGCATATTGGCCTTTAGGGCCTCAAGGTGAACGATATAGACCAGTGCAATATAGGAGATCAGCGCGGGCAGAAAAGCATGCTTAATTACCTCGACATAAGAGATGCCTACATACTCGACCATCAAGAAAGCGGCAGCCCCCATTACCGGGGGCATAATCTGTCCGTTGACAGATGATGCCACTTCGACAGCACCCGCCTTTTCGGAGGAAAACCCAACACGCTTCATCATCGGTACCGTAAAGGTACCGGTGGTTACCACATTGGCAATCGAAGAGCCTGAAATCAGACCGGTCATGGCTGAAGCCACCACGGCGGCTTTGGCTGGCCCACCGCGATAGTGACCGAGCAGCGAAAACGCCACCTTGATAAAATAGTTGCCTGCGCCAGCTTTATCGAGCAGGGCGCCAAACAATACAAACAGGAACACAAAGCTGGTTGAGACCCCCAGCGCAATGCCGAAGACACCCTGAGTGGTCAACCACTGATGATTAATCAGGCCAAAGAGACTCACCCCACCATGGGAAAGAATACCCGGCATCCAAGGGCCGGCCAGGCTATAGATAAGAAAAACCGCCGCCACGATCATTAACGGCGGACCAAGCGCTCGACGCGTCGCCTCAAGCAGCAGCAGTATCCCGGCGACACCAATAATAACGTCTTGGAGTATTGGTGCGCCGGGGCGCTGGGATAACTGCTCGTAAAACATAAACATGTAAGCGCCACAAAAGGCTGCTGCCGCTGCAAGCACCCAATCCTGGATCGGTATACGGTCACGAGGCGAGCGCTTGAGGGCTGGATAGGCCATATAGGCCAGAAAAAGCGCAAAGGCCAAATGAATAGAGCGGGCTTCAGTGGCATTGAACACACCAAAACCCAGAATAAAAGGTACCGGGGAAGCGATCCACAATTGAAAAAGTGACCACGCTGCCGCAATACTTACCAAGAGCTTTCCAGGCATGCCGGCTGGCTTGCGGGCGCCCGTGTCGCTGGAGGCGACCATGTCTTCCAAATCTCCCCCCGCTTGCGAAGACCTGTTTTTATCGTCTGTCATATGCCTGTCCTGCTCCGAGTCGATTGACGCATAATTGCCATATCGAAATGCTCTATTAACATCCTCAACGCCCTATCAACATCCTCAACCAAAAAGCGCGGCACCCTAGGGTAGCCGCGCATTCCTTACTGAGGCAGTAACACCTCAGACGGCAGGATTATTCGATCCAGCCTTGTTCACGGTAGTAACGCGCCGCTCCATCATGCAACGGTGCGGAAAGCCCCTGAGTCACCATATCTTCCGGGTCGAGATTCTCGAAGGCCGGATGCAGACGCTTGAAACGATCAAAGTTGTCAAAAACCGCCTTGACGGTCTGATAGATAACCTCTTCGTCAACCTCAGCGGTTGTTACAAAGGTCGCTGCCACGCCGAAGGTTTCGACATCTTCGTCATTGCCGCGATACAGCCCACCCGGAATGACCGATGAGGAGTAGTAAGGGTATTCATCGACAATGCCCTGAATGTCTTCGTCGTTCAACGGAATCAGGCGGGCATCAACAGTGGTGGTCGCTTCTTGAATGGAACCATTGGGGTGGCCAACTACGTACACCATGGCATCGACGTTATTATCAGAGAGTGCCGCCGCTTGCTCGGCAGCATCAAGCTGAGACGCCAGGGAGAAAGTATCTTCGGTCCAGCCCTTGGCGTCCATCACCACTTCCATGGTGTTGCGCTGGCCTGAGCCTGGATTACCAATATTAACGCGCTTGCCTTCCAAATCGTCGAGTGTCTCGATGCCTGAATCAGCACGAGCAAGCAGCGTCAACGGCTCACCGTGGACACGGAACACAGCCCGCAGATCTTCATAGGCCTGGCCTTCGAAATTACCCGTGCCATTGTAGGCTTGATACTGGACATCCGATTGAGCGACACCCATGTCCAATTCGCCGGACTTGATGCCATTGATATTGGCGACAGACCCACCGGTAGAAGGTGCATTACACTTGATATTGGCGTCTTCAAGGCGATTAACCAAACGACAGATCGACTGCCCCACGACGTAGTAAACGCCGGTTTGGCCACCGGTACCGATGGTGATGAATTGCTCGTCATCCTGTGCCATTGCCGGGGAGGCAAAGGAAGCAGCAGCGATCAGCGCGCCAGAGAAGGCGGCAGTGGAAAATACATGGCGTTTCATGAACACACCTCTTTATATTGATGTTATGAGCGTATTTGATGTTATCAGCATCGTGCGCTTTGGGCTCACCTAACGAACTGTTCTCTCAGGTGGCCTTACTCCAAAACGTTTTTCAAGACGTTCTATTTTCAAAACATTCTGTTTTTCAGACAAGTTGTCACAGGCTTACCGTTGGCTACCTGCTAATACTACTTTAGCGAAAAACCAAGCTTTTAGCGAAAAATTAAGCCTTTAGCGCAAAATAAAGCGCTCTGCGAAAAACATGCGCTTGAGCAAGTGTTATAGGCGACCGTCGCTATTTCGCACCCGCTCTCACCTCACCTCACCTCACCTCACCTGCATGCTTGCTTGCTTGCTTGCTTGCTTGCTTGCTTGCTTGCTTTGATAATTACTGAAGCGCTCATGATGACTAGTTTAACTTTCAGTAACGTTTAGTAAGCGTTTACGCCTATACCGTTTTGGCATAGGGGATAAGGGTTTCCGTTTATGCCTCGACACAGACCCTTTTTGCCTGCCATTGGAGCACTACGAAGCTGCCATCAAACGTTGTAACCCAATACAGTAGGCAGCCACAGCGCGATGGCGGGGAAAAGTGCCACCAGCGCCAGCGCACAGCACATGGCAACGACAAACAGCAGCGCCCATCCAATAGTCTGTTCTAAACGAATTTTGGCCACTTCGGTGGTCACCATTAAATTGACGGCTACCGGCGGAGTGAACTGGCCAACGGCAATATTCATCGCCAATAGAATGCCAAACCACACCGGGTTCCATTCGAAATGCTGCATCACAGGAATCAGGATTGGCATCATGATCAGGTAAATTGAGATTGCGTCCAGCAACATGCCCGCGACCAACACCGCTAACATCACCAGAATCAGCAGTAGTACGCCGTTATCGGTCAAACCAATAATCCATTCGGCCAAGTGGCGGAAGGTACCCAACATGGTTCCCGCCCAGGCAAAAATACCTGCCAGCGCAATAATCAGCATCACTACGCCGGAAATAATCGCCGCCTCGCCCAGCAGCTCCCACAAATCTCGTAGCGACAGTTCACGAGTAAAAAACAGCCCGACAATAGCACCATAGGCAACCGCCACCACCGCGGCTTCAGTGGGGGTAAACAACCCTGACCGTAAACCACCCAAAATCAGCACGGGGGCAAACAGCGCCGGTATCGCCTGATTAAAAGTGGCTTTTACACTTAGTCGTTCAGCACCTTCAACTGGCGTACCGCCCTCCCAACCGTAGCGTTTGGAAACGATCATGGCGGGCACCAGCAGCGCTATCCCCGCCAAAATGCCAGGAAACAGCCCCGCCGCAAACAGCGCTCGCAAATCGACACCTGGCACCACAATCGAGTAAAGAATTAGCGCCACGGAAGGGGGTATCAGAATAGCGGTAGACGCCGATGCAGCAATTAACGTGGCGGAAAACGGCTTGGGGTAGCCCGCCTTAGTCATACTGGGCAGCATTACCATCGCCACCGCCGCTGCATCGGCAGGCCCAGATCCGCTCATGCCGCCCATAATCATGCATACCAACACCGCGACCAGCGCCAAACCACCATGGCGTGGGCCAATCAGCGCCTGAGCAAAACGCACCAAGCGCAGCGCTACACCGGAGCGCTCAAAAATAAGCCCAGTGAGTATAAAGAGCGGAATCGCAATTAAGGGATACTTGGCAACACTGTTGTAAGTATTGGTACCCAGCGTTGCGAGCATATCGGGCGATAACCCCATTACAATGCCAACAGCCCCGGAAAGCGCCAGCGAAAACGCCACTGGCACCCCCGCAATCAACAGGCCAGCAAACGCCAGAATCATCCAAACATCAGGGCTCATCGGTGAGCCTCCCAGTCAAACGATCTGCCGTCTGCTGAAACAAACGCCATAGCATGGCAGCGGAAAGCACCGGCAACCAGACTAGATACCACCACTGGGGCAATCCCAATCCTGGCGACAGCGACTCCCACTGATATTCTTGCCAGGCCAATTTGCCGCCGTACCAAGTGATCAACCCCAGGACAATGGCGCCGCAAAGCGCTTGGAAAAGAATCAGCCCGTGGCGGTACCTGGGAGGCAAGGCCCGCTCCAGAAAGCCAATGCGAACATGCCGATTACGCCGCAGCGCCACCGAGGCTCCAGCAAAAGTCAGCACCACTAAAAGAAAAACCGAAAACTCTTCAGTGAACGAAAAAGAGCCACCGGTTAAGTAGCGAGTAATGACGTTGCCCAGACTGATCAACGAGATAATGATTAACGCCAGCGCCCCCAGCCAGCGTTCAGGGCGCGCATCAGGAACACCTTTCATGCTAGCGAGCGTCGATAGCGGCTTGTGCGGCCTCTACCACTTCTTCGCCAATCCGCGGCGCCCATTTTTCGTATACGGACTGGGTGGCATCGACAAACGCCTGGTACTGCTCATCAGAAAGCTCCGTCACCGTCACGCCACGCTCTTGAATCGCCGCTAGGCGTTCGCTCTCTTCTTCACGGGTCATGGCGATTTCCCACTCGCCGGCTTCCTGTGCAGTTTCACGCAGCATAGTCTGCTGCTCTTCGCTCAATGTTTGCCATACTTGCTGATTGACCGCAAAGATCAGCGGATCATTCATATAGTTCCAGAGCGTTAAATACTCCTGGCCTACTTGGTCGATGCGCGCAACATCAAACACTGAAAGCGGGTTTTCCTGACCGTCTACCGCGCCAGTGGTCAGCGCTGGCTGGGCATCGGTCCAGCTCATTTGTGTGGGGTCAGCGCCGAGAGCTGAGAAGGTGTCTTGGAAAAGCGGCGAACCGACAACTCGGATTTTCAGGCCATCCAGATCATCCGGCTGACTGATTGGGCCGCGTGAGTTTGAGACCTGACGAAAGCCATTTTCGCCCCACGCCAACGGCACAACGCCGCGTGATTCGATTGCTTCAAACACCAACTCACCCGCTTCCCCACCGGTAACCGCATCAACGGCAGCCTCATCGGGAATGAAAAATGGCAAAGAGAAAAGATTCAGTTCCGGCACCTGGGGCGACCAGTTAATGGTCGAGCCCACCGCGGCATCAATTAAACCCGAACGCATGGCAGAAAATTCGCGGGTCTGATCACCGGAAACCAGTTGAGAGTTAGGGTAAACACGCAGCGTAAGTTCACCATCGCTGCGTTGCTCCACCAGTTCCGCCCACTTTTCCGCCGCCTGCCCCCATGGGAAAGCATCAGATAAAACGGTAGATACTGAGAGTTCGCGGGCTTGTGCAGAAAGCGAAGCGGAGAGCAGTGCCGCACCGGCCAAGCCAGCCGTTAAACGAGCTATTGAGCGTGTCAGCGTCATGGTAGATCCTTTTTTATCGGTTTTTATGGTGTCTTTATTATAGGTTCAACCACCTGATCGCCTAAATAGTACTGCCGTGGTAAGTACATATTGGCAACAGGCACTCCATTGTAGGTATTCTTCTGTTGAAAGGAAGCCATTCGGTTGACTATTAACGACCGACTTTCGGCGTGTATCCCTGCGGTGAAATTATAAGAAAGTAGTACCAGCTGATATCCTGAGCGCGTCTTCCCTCTCTACCAATGGACATCAACGTGCCACTACGCGACCTGCTGCTCGGCCTGTTTGTTATTGCCATTTGGGCGCTGAATATCATTGTTATCAAGGTCGGTGTGGCAGAGCTACCGCCGTTATTGATGACCACCCTGCGCTTTTCGCTGGTCGCAGTACTGTTGGTGCCCTTCTACCCAGTGGCGCGGGCGCAGCTGCCATTTTTGCTGCTGTTATCGATCACTTTCGGTAGCCTGCACTTCGCCCTGCTGTTTATTGGTTTACAGCAGGCAGAAGCAGGGACCGGTGCGCTTTTAGTGCAGATGGGAACGCCCTTTGCGACCCTGTTGGCCGTGATCTTTTTAAAAGAGAAACTGGGCCCCAAACGTATCGTTGGGCTGCTACTCTCGTTTACGGGCATTATTGTGTTGGCGGGTGGACCCACCTTACCGACGCCTCTCCCCCTGGTTATTCTTTTATGCAGCGCGATGGGCTGGGCGGTTTCTCAGCTATTAATTAAGCGCGGCCCGCCCATTGCGCCGATGGCTTTGGCAGGCTGGATGGCGCTATTTGCAGTGCCGCAGGTAGCAATGGGTTCATGGCTATTTGAAAGCGGTCAGTGGCAGGCGATTAAACAAGCGAGCTTTCTGGGCTGGGGAACAGTACTCTACACCGCGGTGATGTCGTCGATTGTCGCTTACGGGATATGGTACGCGCTTTTACGCCGTCACCCGGTTAATCGCGTGGTACCCATGACGCTACTGGTACCAGTATTGGCGGTCGGCCTAGGCGCGCTGTTAATGGGCGACAGCCTAGGCGTGCATAAACTGGTAGGCGGCAGCTTAGTGATCGCGGGTATCGCCCTGATTGTGATCCGTTTTCGCCGTCGTCCAATTTAATCTGCGGGCTGGCAGAAACCAGCTTCCTCGGGGATGGACACGCAGTCGCCCACTTGAATGTCGCGCTCTTCAAAATAGCCGCCGTTGACCTCCAGCGCCGCATGGTAAGCCGCACCCGCCGGATAAGAGGGGCAGTCGCTCGGCGACGAGGATTCGCAGGGTGGCATGGTATTAATCGCTACAATCCGCCCATCGCTATCGATAAAGGCAATATCCAGGGGGATTAGCGTGCGATACATCCAAAAGGCATTGGTGGCCGACTGCTCGTTCTCAAAACGAAACAGCATGCCTTTTTGTTCGGGCAAGCTCTCACGCCCCATTAACCCGCGCTGACGCTGAGACACCGTTTCCGCCACTTCAACATCTAGCCGGTGCGGGCCGTCCTCGCTGTGAATAGCCAGTGTCAGCGTTTGCATTTCTTTCGCTGCAGCCTGCTGCCCCCAGACATACGAGCTGAGTAGTGACATCGGCAGCAGCGCCACTAGTGGTAACAGTAACGACGCCTTGAGCAGCGTACGACGCGTGGGATTCATGCTTACTTCCTTTTGTCATGCGCATCTGCGCGAACTCGGTGGCCTGGCAAAAGGTAAATGCCTGCTGCCAGCAGCGAAACCTTGACCACGGCGCCGCTGGTTAACTGATTACGCCGGGCGGCATGGGTGGCAATATCAAAACGTAACATATCGCCGTGATTGACGCTTAGCGAAACTGACGTAATACCCCCCAGTACGACCAGCTCGCTGACGGTGGCAACGACCGGGTTCTCCCGTTCGCCGTGTGAAGGACGGTCGCGACGGTGAAGCACAATATCGGAGGGCGGCAAGAACCAGGAGACTTTTTCACCCAGCGTCAGATTATCTAGCCCCTCGGCTACCTCTAGATAATGTTCGCCCCACCGCAGCCGACGCTTGCCGTCCTCATCCACCACTATCCCTTCAAACAGATTATGGCGGTCTAACAAGCGCGCCACCAGCGGCGACAACGGCCGACGGAAAAGCACGTCAGGAACATCTTGCTGTAGGCTTACGCCGTTATGCAACACGCAGATTTGGTCGGCCAGTGCGGCGGCTTCTTCCAGATCGTGGGTCACTAGGACAATGGGAATGTCGATCTGCTGGCGCAGCAGCGCCAACTCCCGCTGCAAACGCCGACGAGTTACTTGATCCACCGCCGAAAAGGGCTCATCGAGTAACAGCACTTTGGGGTCGCGGGCCAAGGCGCGGGCCAGGGCCACTCGCTGGCGCTGGCCCCCGGAAAGCGCGTTGGGGTAGCGCTTGCCCAACCCGTCTAAACGCACCTTGGCTAGCCACTGCTCGGCCTGTTCACGGCGCTGCGGTTGAGGCAAGTGGCGCAAGGGGATCTGAATATTTTGCGAGGCGGTTAGATGAGGAAATAGCGCATAGTCCTGAAACACTATGCCGACCTCTCTATGCTGGGGCGAGAGTGAACGCTTACGTTCGGCGTCAAACCAAACTTCGCCAGCACACTCCACTCGCCCGCCCCGGGGGCGATAAAGCCCGGCAATCGTGCGCAGCAGCGTGGTTTTTCCGCTGCCTGAAGGCCCTACCAGCGCCAGCAGTTCGCCGGGCTGGCAGGTAAACTCAGTAGCCAGCGGAATTGGCCCCGTTTGAGTAACCGCGACCTTTAGTCCTGAAGCGAGCCCATCCACAGAAAAATCAACCACGTACCCACCGCCTTCGCCCGGCCAGCCCATATACCAATCCCAAGGTGATAAACGACACTAACAGCAGCAGCGCCGACATCTGTGCAGCGCCCTGTTCGTCAAAGGCTTGGACGCGATCATAGATAGCAATGGCGAGGGTGCGGGTTTCACCATCAATCGCGCCGCCCACCATTAAGATAACGCCAAATTCGCCCAGCGTATGGGCAAAGGTGAGCGCTGCCGCTGACAGAATGCCTGGCCACACCAGCGGTAGCTCAATGCGCAGCAGCGTTTGCAAGGGGCTCAAGCCACTGCACCAGGCGGCTTCACGCAGATTATGGGGCACATGTTCAAAGGCGCGCTGAATGGGCTGCACGGCGAACGGGAGGTTAGCGAGCAAGGAAGCAAGCAAGATGCCAGTGAAGGTGAAGTTCAGCCCACTGCCGGTCATGCCTGCCCAAAACGACCCCACCGGCGCATCGCGGCCAAAGCTCTGCAGCAGATAAAAACCTAGTACGGTAGGCGGTAGCACCAGCGGTAAAGCCACAAGCGCCTCGCATAAACCTTTGCCGCGAAAATTCACATAGGCCAGGGTTCGGCCTAGCCATATAGCGACAGGGACAAGAATTAAACAGGTAAATCCGGCAAGCCGAAGTGAGACCGAAAGCGCCGACCAATCCATTACGAACAATCCATTACGAACAATCCATTAAGAGCCATCCATTATTCGACGCTAAACCCATAGGTACGCAGAATGGATTGCCCTTCGTTTTGCTGTAGCCACTGATAAAAAGCGCTAGCGACTTCTCCCGCCTGGTTAGTCAGCACCATGCGCTGGCGTAGTGGGCTATGCCAGCTCTCTGGGATGAGTACGTACTCACTTCGCTCATCTAGTGAGGGAGCCAGCGCCAAAGAGTAAGCCACCAGACCACCGCGCGCATCGTCGGAAAGCGCAAACTGCGTCGCCTGGGAGACGTTTTCTCCTAATACCCGCAGCGGTTCTGTTTGCTCCCAAAGCCCTGCATGCTCAAGCGCCTGCCGCGCCGCCACACCGTAAGGCGCGTGCTCAGGGTTGGCCAGGGCGATGCGTTCAGTAGTACCCGCCTCTAACGCGGTTTGAACCGCCTCTAGCGGCGTCTCCTCGTTAGGCAAATCACCGCGCCCTGCGCGCTGCAGCCACACTAAACGACCAATGGCGTAAATCACGCCCTCATCTTGTGTGTAGCCCTCTTCATAGAGCGCTTGAACGTAGCTCTCGTCAGCAGAGAGATAGAGCTCAAAGGGGGCACCCTGGGCAATTTGACGGCGGAAGTTGCCTGACGAGCCAAAGTTTAGCCGCAAGGCGTGGCCGGTTTCCTGCTGAAACTGCTCGGCTGCTTCGGTCAGCGCAAACTGCAGATCTGAAGCCGCTGCCACAATAGGCGCCCCCGCCTGCGCGGGGGCGCCTATCAGAAGCAAGCAGGCTAGCAGCCAACCATGCGCTAATTTAGCGTTTAACATGCTCGTCAGTAATCTCCATTACCTTCATGGTATTGGTACCACCATGAGCATTCATGTGGTCACCGCGAGTAAGAATCACGTGATCGCCTGCTTTGCAAATGCCAGTCTTGACTAACATCTCAAGCGCACGGCCATTAAGCTCGCTCGCCGTCATTTCAGAGGTATCGAACGGAAGAGAAACGACGCCACGATAAAGCGCCATGCGTCGCTGGGCGATGGGATTATGCGCCAACCCCACGATTGGCAAGCCAGAGCTAATGCGCGAGGCAATCAGCGGCGTGTAGCCAGAAGAAGTCATGCAGGCGATGGCGGTAACACCGGCCATGTGGTTGGCGGCGTACATGGCGGAAAGCGCAATGGTTTCATCCGGGCGGGTAAAGCCTTCATGGATACGGTGGCCAGACTCCTGGGCGGATTTTTCACGCTCAGCGCCCAAGCAAACCCGCGACATGGCTTCCACGGTTTCCAGCGGATAGTCCCCAGCGGCGGTTTCCGCCGAAAGCATCACCGCATCGCTGCCATCCAGCACCGCGTTGGCCACGTCGAATACTTCGGCACGGGTGGGAAGCGGCGCTGAGATCATGCTTTCCATCATTTGCGTGGCGGTAATAACCGCACGGTTCAGCGAACGCGCCCGCTTGATCATGCGCTTTTGCACGCCGACCAGTTTGGCATCGCCAATTTCGACGCCCAAATCACCCCGCGCTACCATCACCGCCTCGGAGGCTTCGATAATGCCGTCCAGCGTGGCATCGTCCGCCACGGCTTCGGCACGCTCGACTTTGGCGACCAGGCCGATGTCTTTACCTTCCTCACCTAATAAACGCCGGGCTTCGAGCATGTCGTCGGCATGGCGGGGAAAAGAAATGGCAAGATAGTCGACGCCGATCTCAACGGCAGTTTTGAGATCGACTTTGTCTTTTTCGGTCAATGCAGGGGCTGAGAGCCCACCGCCCTGCTTGTTGATGCCTTTGTGATTAGAGAGCTTCCCGCCCACGACCACAGTAGTATGCACCTGCTGGCCTTCGACACGGACCACGTCAAGCACTAGCCGACCGTCGTCTAACAGCAGGCGGTCACCGGCGGTGACATCTTGCGACAAGGTCTTATAGTCGCAGCCTACTTGATGCACATCGCCAGCATCGCCATCGAGTTCCATATCAAGGATAAACGGCTGGCCTTCTTTGAGCACCACGGCGCCGTCTCTAAACCGCGCAATACGGATTTTAGGGCCTTGAAGGTCGCCCAGAGCCGCTACGCTACGGCCCAATTTGGTGGCAATTTCACGCACTTCGTTTAACCGGCGGCGGTGATCATCGGCGGTGCCATGGGAGAAATTCAGACGCACCACATCCACACCCGCCTTGAGCATGGCTTCCAATACGCCTTCCCGGTCGCTGGCGGGGCCAAGGGTGGCGACAATTTTGGTACGACGGATCGAGGAGAAGTGCAGTGCGTTCATAATGTTCCAACCATGCAATTAACGAGTAGTGACTGTATTAAGTAACTCTATTCAGCGTCTCTAGCTTACCAGTTTAACGCGCTCTATATGACAGCAGTGCAACGCATAGGGTTGGATTAAGTCAACGTCACAGTGATCGTGAGAGGAAACTCATCGCAGTTATTGCCATCACCGCCCCGATCCACCACCAAAAACTCGCCTTCGCGCTCCAACACCGACTGAATCGCGTGCCAGGTGCCTGCGTGGTAGTTCACCCCTTGGCGGCCATCGGTGACAAAAGCCCGCACGTCGGCAGGGTTAATATCCTCCCCCGGTGGCGCTACCACCACAATAAAGCGCTCCTGGTGCAGCGGCATAAATGCCTGACTGCCTAAAGGGTGGCACTCTAGAAACGTTAATTCCAACGGCAGTGTAATAGGCTGGCTCACGAAAATATTAATCAGCGTGTGAGCGTTTTCGCCCAGCGTTTCCACCTTGGCAAGATCATGGTGGCGCTGAGTGCGCCCGGCATTGATAGGAAACGACTCGGAGGTGCGTGCATCAATCACATCGCCAAAAGGGGCGAAGGCTTCAGCCGTTAGCGGTTCGGCTTTTAGCTCTAGCATGGCAGCTCCTTAGCGAGATGACAGTTTAAGAGAAGCATGGCGATTAACATCTTTATACAGCAAATACCGGAACGGCCCCGGTCCAGCGGCGTAGCAGGCCTGGGGGCAAAAGGCGCGTAGCCACATGAAATCCCCCGCTTCTACTTCTACCCAGTTTTGATTCAGGTGGTAAACAGCCTTGCCTTCAAGCACGTAAAGGCCGTGTTCCATGACATGGGTTTCATCAAAAGGAATCACGCCGCCAGGCTGAAAGGTCACGATATTGACGTGCATATCATGGCGAACGTCCGCAGGGTCGACAAAGCGCGTGGTGGCCCAACGCCCCTCGGTACCCGGCATTTCGATAGGCGCAATGTCCTGCTCGTTGGTGACAAACGCCTTCGGCACTTCAAGCCCTTCCACAAGCTCATACGCTTTGCGGACCCAGTGGAAACGCACCGGCGCGTCAGATTCGTTGCGCACTTGCCACGTGCTACCGGGGGGGATAAACGCGTAACCGCCGGGCTGCATGGTGTAATGCCCGCCTAACAACGTAAGTGATAACTCACCCTCCACAATAAACAAGACACCTTCTGCGTGGGGATCTGGCTCCGGCTTATCGCTACCGCCTCCCGGCTGCACTTCCATAATGTACTGAGAGAATGTCTCGGCAAACCCCGACAGCGGGCGCGCCAGCACCCACAACCGAGTGCCTTCCCAGAACGGCAGGTTGCTGGTGACGATATCGCGCATGACGCCTTTTGGGATCAGCGCGTACGCTTCAGTAAATACAGCGCGGTCAGCGGTGATTTGCGTTTGCGGCGGATGGCCGCCAGTGGGGGCGTAGTAAGAAGTTTTATTCATCATTAGCCTTTCAGCGAGTTGGCGCCGGGTGATGCTCGGCCCAGTGACGGGCGATATCGACCCGCCGGGCCACCCAAACGCGGTCGTGGGTTTCGATGTAATCTAAGAAGCGCTGCAGAGCGCGAAAACGTCCAGGGCGGCCCAACAAGCGGCAGTGCATGCCTATTGATAGCATTTTGGGCGCCTCTTCCCCTTCTGCGTAAAGTACATCAAAGGCATCGCGTAGATAGGTAAAGAAGTGATCCGCGGTGTTGAAACCCTGTGGCGCGGCAAAGCGCATATCATTGCTGTCCAGCGTGTAGGGCACAATCAGGTGATTGTGGTCACTACCCTGACTGTCGGTCACCTGCGTCCAGAACGGCAAGTCGTCGCCGTAGTAGTCGCTATCGTAAAGGAAACCGCCTTCGTCTAGGACTAGCCGCCGAGTATTGGGGCTATCGCGGCCGGTGTACCAGCCTTGGGGTTTTTCGCCATAGAGGCGCTGAAAAATCTCCATGGCCTTCTCTAGATGCTCCCGCTCAACGTGCTCGGGCACTTCCTGATAATGAATCCAGCGGTAGCCGTGACAGGCAATCTCGTGACCTAACTCTTTAAATGCCAGGGCGACATCCGGGTTACGCTCCAGCGCCATGGCAACGCCAAACACCGTAAGCGGCAAATCACGTTTTTCAAACTCGCGCAAAATGCGCCATACCCCGGCGCGAGAGCCGTACTCGTAGATCGACTCCATGCTCAAGTGGCGGTCTGGATAAGCCGGAGCGCCGATGATTTCCGACAGGAACTGCTCGGAACCTGAGTCACCATGCAGCACGCAGTTTTCGCCGCCCTCTTCATAGTTGAGCACAAACTGAACGGCAATTTTGGCCTTGTTAGGCCAGTTGGCGTGAGGCGGGTTGCGCCCATAACCCATCAAATCGCGGGGATAGTGGCCCTTAGATGATGAAGACATAGCTAACTCCTTGACTCATACAAACCCTGGCAGATCACTGGCAAATAGCCGCTCAGCAATACAGAAAATTATTTGTATACAAAATAGCGACATTCATAACCAACCGCAACGCGGTTAACTGCTAATCCCCTGACGCCAATAGCGTTTCTTAGTTTAAAAGGCGTTAAGACATTGAATCCTGAACAAATGGTCAAGTTTTATCGGCCATTTTTTGTTGCCAATTGCTCATTAGCCCCTTGCATCCCTTAAAAAACCGCCCTATTTTTGTATACAAGAAATGCCATATTGTTTACACATGGAACAGCTATCGTGCATATACGCATTATTAACCCCAACACCACGGCTTCAATGACCGCGGCTATGCGTCAAGCAGCGCAGCAACAAGCAGCCGAAGGCACCACTGTTAGCGCTTCGCAGCCCGACGCTGGCCCGGTTTCTATCGAGAGCCATTTCGATGAAGCCATCAGCGCGGTAGGGGTGGCCGAAGAAGTTCTAAAAGGTAAGCGCGAAGGTGGTATCGATGCTTACGTGGTGGCCTGCTTTGGCGACCCCGGCTTGCTTGCGGCGCGAGAGCTAACCCGTGCGCCGGTCATTGGCATCGCTGAAGCGGCCTTTCACCTTGCTACGCTGGTGAGCACCCGCTTTTCCATTGTCACTACCCTGGGCCGCACCGGCATTATCGCCGAGCATCTGCTTCAGCAGTACGGCTTTAGCCACCACTGCCGTCGTATTCGTGCCGCTGAAATTCCAGTACTGGATCTTGAGCACCACCCTGAAGTGGCGTTTACCCGCATCGTCGAAGAGTGTTGCCGCGCCCGTGATGAAGACGGTATCGGCGCTATCGTTTTAGGCTGTGGCGGTATGGCTAATTTGACCCAGGAAATTAGCCGCGAAGTCGGCCTACCGGTAGTAGAAGGTGTCACCGCCGCGCTGAAACTGGCCGAATCCCTAGCCAGCCTGGGGCTGTATACCAGCAAGCATGGTGATCTCGCCTACCCACGGCCAAAAACCTTCACCGGTAAGTTTTCCGGGCTTTCTGATCTTGTACTACCGCTTAAGTCATAACGGCTGAAAAAATAATAATGACTCAAAAACACTTAATAACAATAATTTAAATAGGATTTTAAAAAGTACGTCCATTAGCACGCCACGCCGCAAGCGTTTCCCGCCATCAGGGGAAGCCATAAAACCGATAATCTTGCGAGGACGACATCATGAGCGTTTCAACCTCAGCTCTTGCGCCAGAAGAACGGCCCGACAGCGGGTCAAAAGGACTAGGGGCCGAAAGCCTGGCCCCGCAGCAAACGCGGATTATGGGACGCGGTTCCTATTTTCTGGCGTGGTTCGGCGGCTGCGTTTCCATTGGCACTTTCGCCATGGGTTCAAGCGTGGTCGGCACCTTAAACCTGTTACAAGCCACCCTGGCCATTGCCATCGGTTGCTTTGTGATCGGCATTGCCTTGGCCATTAACGGGGCCGCAGGCTACAAGTACGGCATCCCGTTTATGGTGCAGGCGCGCAGCGCTTTCGGCTTTACGGGCACGCGCTTGCCCGGTTTAGTGCGCGCGGTACCGGCGGTAGTGTGGTACGGCTTTCAAAGCTGGATTGGCGCGGGGGCGCTCAATATGGTGTCGGCCACCCTGTTCGGCTTTGACAACCTGATCTTCTACTTTATTACCTTCCAGTTTCTGCAAATCGGCCTGTCGGTCATGGGTTTTCAGGGCATCAAGTGGTTAGAGAACATCGGCAGCGCCTTTATCCTCGCCTCGCTGATGTATATGTTCTACGCCACGGTGCAACGCTATGGCGATGAGCTTTCCGCCAGCCTGCTGACCATGGAAGGCTCCTGGGGCATGCCGTTCTGGGGCGCTACCATGCTGTTTTTAGGCATCTACAGCACTATGATGCTCAACGTTAGCGACTACGCACGGGAGCATAAAAAGGGCACCGCCCAAACCCTGCTGACCACCATTTACGCCATGTCGATTCTGCCCTGCACACTGTTTATGGGCTTGATCGGCTATATGGTGTCCGAGGCCACCGGCACCGCCGACCCTATCCAGGTGTTTGCCAACGCCGTCGACAACACGCCGCTGCTGATGACCACTCTGCTGTTCATCGCCTTTGCCCAGGTCACCACCAACGTACTCAACAACGTGGTACCACCTACTTACGTCCTGATGGACATCTTTAAGATCAAGTTCTCGGTTGCAACGGTGATTGTTGGGCTACTGGCTTTCGCCACTTTCCCTTGGAAGTTGGTACAGCCCGGTTCTGCGGCGGGCCTGCAACTGTTTGTGCAGACCTACTCCGCTTTTCTAGGCCCCATCTTCGCCATTCTGGTGGTCGATTATTATGTGATTCGTCGTCGCACGCTGGATATCGACAAACTCTATGACGCCAACGGCCCTTACCAGGGCGTGAACCTAGCCGCGTTTATTGCCACCGCGATCGGTATTGCGGCGGCGCTCTCTTTCTCGGCGGTCTCGTGGTACGCCAGCCTGATACCCGCAGGCATTAGCTACTACCTGCTAATGAAGTACTGGGCTCCCTGCCAGCGCTTTAGCCAGTAACTCCCTTTGCCAACAGAAGAGCGAATAAGATGAAAGAGAGTAACGACGTTAGTGACCTGGATATTAAGCACATTGACCCCACGCTGTATAACGAGGATCTCGCGCCGCTTAAACCCCAGGATCGTAACTGGGGCGCGTTTGAGATATTTAACGTTTGGTCAAACGATATTCAGAGCCTGTTTGGCTATACCCTGGCGGCCTCGCTTTTTTTAACCTACGGCCTGAACGGCTGGGCGGTGATGGCGGCGATTATTCTGGCGGGCGTGATCGTGATGTTTTTGGTCAACCTTACCGGCAAGCCCAGCGTTAAATACGGTATCCCCTTCCCAGTGATGGTGCGCGCCAGCATGGGCGTACGCGGCGCAAACCTACCCGCGATGCTGCGTGCCATCGTGGGGATTTTCTGGTACGGCGTGCAAACCTACTTTGCCTCCACCGCCGTCACTCTTCTGATTACGGCTTTTTATGGCGCAGGCGATGGCAGCACTTTCCTGGGGCTTTCCGGCGTGGCCTGGGTGTCATTTGTGATTGTATGGCTGTTTCAGATCGCGATTTTCTGGCAGGGGATTGAGCGCATTAAGCACTTCCTTAACTGGGCGGGCCCGCTGGTCTACGTGGTGATGTTGGTGCTGATGATTATTGTCTGGTACCAGGCGGGCAGTGAGCTAATCCCGGCTATTGGCACCATTTTCAGCGGTGGCAGTGACACCAGCGGTAGTTCGATCGCGGCCTTTATGGCGATTGTCGGCACCATGGTGGCCTATTTTGCAGCAGTGGTGATCAATTTCGGTGATTTCACCCGCTTTGTGAAAACCGAGCGTCAGATGAAGCTAGGCAACCTGCTGGGCTTGCCGCTTAACGTGGCGTTCTTCTCGTTTATCGCGCTGATTATTACCGCCGGTACTCTGGTGCTGTTTGGCGAAGCGCTGACCAACCCCGCTGATATCGTTGAGCGAGTGGATTCATTGCCGCTGACGATTATCGCCGCCCTCACCTTCTTTGCCGCCACGGTAGGCATCAACCTGGTCGCCAACTTCATTCCCCCCGCCTACGACCTGGCCAACCTATTTCCCAGCAAAATAAGTTTTAAGATGGGCGGCCTGATTACCGCGGTGATTGCGTTCTTCGTTGGCGCGCTATGGCTTCCTGTGATTAGCCAAATTGGCGTTCCCGGCTTTGTGAATGCGCTAGGCGCCGTGGTCGCGCCCTTCTACGGCATTATCGTGGTCGATTATTACCTGATTAAGCGCCAGCATCTGAACATGCAGGAGCTGTTCTCATCAGCACCGGGTAGCGCCTACTACTACGTAAACGGCTGGAACACCCGTGCACTTATCGCTTTTGGCGTCGCCGCGCTGTTCTCGCTCTCTACCGTGTTAGTGCCTGCCCTTTCAGCCCTTGGCGGCTACGGCTGGTTGATTGGTGCAGGGCTGGGTGGGCTGTTCTACTACGGTTTGATGCGGCAGTTTAAGGCTGCGCCCGAGTTGGCGGCGCAGTAGACAAGTGGGTCGTAACTAGCTGATTAGAAGATTATAAAAGCGCCATCGGTTTTGCCGGTGGCGCTTTTTTTTGCCATGGGCTGGCGCGGCCATCTTAGCCCCTGTCAGGTTCCTCTTATGGGCATAGGAGGAAAATCATTTTTCGGTATTAATGCTCATCAAAATGAGATATTTTCGATCTGTAGTCAGGTTTTTACAGAGGAGCTGATTGCTGACGACCTGTTGAACGCAGTTAAGATATTAAATTTAATTGAATCTGAAAAGAGAAAAGTTCAAGCGGCTATAAAAAAACAGGAAAATTTTGATCGAAGATTTATATTTCTAATTGATGGTGCTTATCATGCGCTTTTTGCTGTGGGACAACTGTGTGATGCACGGGGCGTTGATCGCCTTGATTTCGAAAACGCGAAAAAATTGGTTCCAAACGCAATGGAGTACATAGCGCAATTGGTCGCTTCTGCGCAAGAGTCTGATGAGTCCTTTTCTTTCAACCGATACTTCAAGGATGCAAAGACGAAAACGAGGGTTGCATCATGCATCCAAGCGGAAAAGTCAAAGAATTTGTAACAAGCGGCTGTTGCCGGACGCGCCCACGCTGCGCTCCGGCACGCCGCAAAGCCGAGCATTAGTTGCCAGACAAGGTTCTGAGTAGTGGAAGAAAAAATATACTTCGATCACATCACGGAAAAGACTGACGGTTACTTTCTCGAGTATTCGCCGCCTGTCGGTTCAATTCCCTTTGCTTCCCTCACCGTGACATATGTCTCCGATGTAGCAGGTGAGGAAGTGGCCACAGACTTGGAAAAGTTAGCCGGGGAATGGATCACTCGGTATCCGGTGCCTGTTATGGCCTGTGCATTTGATAGGCATGGCGACCTCATTAATCTTGAAAATGTACGTCCCATTAGTCATGTCACCGCTATCTTGGATGAAGGAAAGCCGCGCTATCAGTGGGAGCTTCTTGAGGATGAAGAATTTCCAGAGGAACTGAAGTCCCAATGGTATTTGATAGAAATATACTCTGATTTGAACTACAGAACCCAGAGCGAAGTCAGTGACAAAGCACGAGAAAACCTGAAGCCAATACGAACAGCGAAAAGACTGCTAATTGTTTGGTCTGTCGTCGTTCCTGTTGCTATAGCATTACTTGAGTTTTTTAGCCCTCTGTGGCTATCGGTAATTGCTCTGGTTTATAGCTTCTGGAAAGCCTACCAGCAGTGGTTAAAAATGACGGGGCGAAAGAAAAAATCAGATAGAGAGCGCGAAAGGGAAAAAGACGCTAGGTTGAAAGAGCATCACCACTATCACTGTAAGTTGAATCCAGATGGTTTTTTGAGGCTAAAAGTCGAGAATTTACAGAAAATGGAAGAAGATCAAATACAGAAAAAATATGACTCAATCTCGACTAGCAACTAACCAGTGCAGGTTGTCGTACAGGTACTCCGTTGCACTCCGCATCTGCAGCAACTGCAGGCGTAAGAGCATCATTGATTCAGTGGCGGGAAGAGTATGATAATGTCACACCTCTCCCATGTTTGGAGCATCAGCCATGAGCATGCACCGGAAGACCATCACGTTGACCGAGCAGCAAGACGACTGGGTGAAAGGCCAGATTGAGAGCGGTCAATTTGGCAACGATAGCGAGTACATCCGCGATCTCATCCGAAGAGACCAGCAGGCCAAGGAACGTCTTGCCACGCTGAGGCAGGCCCTCGCTGAGGGTGAGTCAAGTGGGAAACCTAAGCCACTCGACATATCGGCCATCAAGTCGGCTGGCCGTAAGCGGATCAAGGCGATTGATTAGTGCTTGAGCTGAATGTAACGCCGAAGGCGGAATCAGATCTCATCGGAATTTGGGTGTACACCTGTGAGGAATGGGGCGTTGATCAGGCGGATAATTACCTGGATCGTCTTGAAACCGGCATGAAACGGCTGATTGATCATCCATCACTTGGCGCGAACTACGACCATGTTTTTTCTGGGTATCGCAGATTACAGGTCGAGCACCATGCTGTTTTTTATCAACTGCATGAATCGAAAGTGCTCGTTGTTCGTGTGCTTCACGAGGACATGGATGCACCGGAAAGGCTTCTGGAGTAGTGGGAGCTATATTTTCGGCGCAGCTTCAAGATCTCCATCAGGCCCCGTGCCGTTGCCGCCCAACAAGTAGCTGCATTCGGAAAAATTACTCGCTACGCTCCTAATTTTCCGGTGAGCAATGCGTTATGCCGTTTCTCTCCCCCCGTCTCCGGCATGCTAGAATTGAAAAGTAATCTGCTCATGCGAAGAGGCTCCACAATCATGGGACTCGAACAAGTCATTCAAGAAACAAAAGGGCTTTCAGCCAATGATCGAGCTTTACTTGCCCATTGGCTGATTTCTAGCCTTGAAACTCAGCAAGATGAAGGGGTCGATGCTGCTTGGCTCTCTCTTGCTGAACAGCGGCTTGATGAGCTTGAGACGGGAAAAGTTCAAGGGGTGTCATGGGAAGAAATCAAAGCCGCAAGCCGGGTTATTGGCTCCACCGGGCATAACTCGGGTAGCCGGGCCGTTTCATTCAACAGTGAAGCTTAATCCATCCATCGCGCAGTGACACCAAACCGGCTTCCTTCAGGTATTCATCCAATAATGCCTGGTTGATACCCTGTGTTTTGTAACTGCACCAAGAGCCTTCGCTGGTGATGTCACAGGCAACAGCGGTTTGCACTCGAACACCCAACTTCATCAAGTTTCTTCCCTTAATGCGGGGTTTCCGATATTGCTGCCCGCATGCATGCTGTCTAGCATTATGTGTCACTGCCAAGAGGTCAATTTCATTGCCTGAGTTGAAAACAGTCGGACTCTTTATAGTCACTGCATTGGCAGAGATCGTTGGTTGCTATTTGCCTTACCTTTGGCTTCGTGAGGGCAAAACCATTTGGCTTCTGGTGCCAGGTGCGCTGAGTCTTGCCGCATTTGCGTGGTTACTGTCGCTGCATCCCACCGCAGCAGGCAGGGTCTATGCTGCGTATGGGGGTGTGTATATTTTCATGGCGATCACCTGGCTTTGGGCTGTCGATGGTATTCGGCCAACTATGTGGGATTGGATTGGCTCAGCCGTGGCGCTGGTGGGTATGGCTATCATCATGTTTGCCCCGCGCACCGCCTAACAAGGGCGTTGGGCTTACAAGGGAGACTTACGGTGCATCATCTCGGGGCCTTCGCCGTTATTTTGGACGCTGCGTCACGGGTTTTGCTTTGCCATCGCACAGATTTTGATGCGTGGAACTTGCCTGCCGGAAAAGTTGAGGGCTTTAGCTTCGAGAAGCTAATGATTCTTCTCCAGCGCCAAATGATTGTCGATTTCTTTTATTTTGTCTTCCGTGTGGTGATTGACGTAGAGCACCGTGGTTTCTTGGCCTTCACAAATTTTCTCAATAAGGGCGAGAACCAACTGGCGGTTCATGTCGTCCAGGCCGAGACAAGGCTCGTCTAGAATCAGCAGCGGCGGGTGTTTCACCATGGCGCGGGCGATAAGTAGCAAACGCTGGTCGCCGTAGGAGAGTTTGTTAAATGGCTGATCGGCGCGCTCTTGCATGCCCAGTAGTTCGAGCCACTGGTCGGCGATTTTTTTCTGATGATCGGTGGCTTTTGTGTACACGCCGATGCTGTCGTAGAAGCCTGAAATAATAACGTTTTTGCAGCTGGTGCTAACGCGATACTCCCACTGCAGAGCGGTGGAGACATAGCCGATAAACTGCTTGATCTGCCAGATGCTTTCGCCGTTACCGCGATGGAAACCAAATACAAAAATATCGTTGGTATAGCACTGCGGGTGATCGCCGGTGATCAGGGACAAGACGCAGGTTTTACCGCTACCGTTTGGGCCGCTTAGTTGCCAGTGCTGGCCCTGCTCAATCGTCCAATCAAGCTTATCGACAATCACGGTATCACCGTATTGGATAGTCGCTTGCTTAAGCTTAACTAATGGCTGGCTGGGGTCGAGAGCGGGTAATTTACTGGCTGGGTCGGCCTCGGGCAGGCTTAGGTCGGTGGTTTTCAAATGCAGCAACTGATAAAGCTCATTGAAGGCGGCTTCATCCTGACGCTCTACCGTGAACGCTAATCGCCCACTATCTCCTCGCTTTTTATCCCCTTTCTTATTCTCCAAGCGCTCTTTATCCCCAGGGTCTTTGTTTAAGTACGCAATATGCGTGATGAAGTCCGGCATTTCATCAAAGCGGTTCAGCACCATCACCATGGGAACCGTATCGATGATAGAGGCGAGATGGGCTTGCAGCATGGCTAGGGTGTCGACGTCCAAACCGTCAAACGGCTCGTCTAAAATCAGCAAGTCCGGATTGCTCGATAGAGCGCGAATCAGCATGACCTTGCGAGTTTCGCCGGTGGAGAGCTTACGAAAGGCGCGGTCGAGTAGCTTCGTAAGGCCGAACTTTTCGACCAGTACGCTTGCAAGTTCAGGGTCTTGGCACTGCTCGAAAATCATTTCACTAACGGGGGTCCCGAGTGAAATGACATCCATAATATCGGCATCGTCTTTTTTCAGTTCTTTGGCAATGAGTTCGGCTTGTGCTTCGAAAGAGACCAAGCCAACGTTTTTGGGAAGGCCTTGAACAGTGCCCGCTTCGATTTTGCCAATGCCGGCAAGCGCCGCTGCAAGGGCGGATTTACCTGCGCCATTGGTGCCAGTGATAACCCAATGCTGGTGGGGTTCAATGGTCCAATCAATTTCGCTTAGGGTGAAACGATCATCAAAACTGATCGTCGCTTTTTTTAACTGAATATTTTCCAAGCGGGTTGAAGGCACCATGAATGTGTTCCTTACAGGGTTTAAAGAGTCAACAAAGACAAAAAGCCGAGCATATCTTTTGATATCTCGGCTTTTTAAACGTCTTAACTAACTAGCGGTTATCCAGCCGGTTATAAAATTCTTTTCATGTCAGCCATGTGGCCACGAAGAACTGAGCCAACGGCTTCTACCGGGTGAGCACGAAGCGAATCGTTGACTTCGATCAAGCGCGCGTTATCTACGCCGTTGTCGTCTACATCAAGGCCTTTACCGATAACATCGGATTTAATGCCTTTCATAAAGTCAGCCAAGAGCGGTACACACGCGTGATTGTAAAGGTAGCAACCGTATTCCGCTGTGTCAGAGATGGTTGCGTTCATCTCATACAACTTCTTACGCGCAATGGTATTGGCGATCAGTGGCGTTTCGTGGAGCGACTCATAGTACGCAGACTCGGCGATGATGCCAGCCGCGGTCATGGTTTCGAAAGCAAGCTCAACGCCCGCCTTAACCATTGCTACCATCAAGATGCCGTTGTCGAAGTATTCCTGTTCAGTAATTTCTACGTCAGCAGCAGGTGTTTTCTCGAAGTTGGTTTCTGCTGTTTCTGCACGCCATTTATGCAGGTTAGCGTCATCGTTCGCCCAGTCTTCCATCATCGTGTGCGAGAAATGGCCGCTCATGATGTCGTCCTGATGCTTGTTGTACAGCGGGCGCATGATGGTTTTTAGCTCTTCAGCCAAATCAAAAGCTTTGATCTTAGCCGGGTTAGAAAGACGGTCCAGCATGTTGGTCACGCCGCCGTATTTCAATGCTTCCGTGACGTTTTCCCAGCCGTACTGGATCAGCTTAGAGGCGTAGCCAGGCTCGATGCCTTCTTCGATCATTTTGTCGAAGCATAGGATAGAGCCGGTTTGCAGCATGCCACAAAGGATCGTTTGCTCACCCATCAGGTCGGATTTAACTTCGGCGATGAAAGAGGACATCAACACGCCGGCTTTGTGGCCGCCAGTACCCACTGCGTAGGCTTTTGCCAGGGCAAGGCCTTCGCCTTTAGGGTCATTGGCTTCGTGAACAGCGATCAAGGTGGGAACGCCGAAACCACGCACGTATTCAGCGCGAACTTCGGAGCCTGGGCACTTGGGCGCCACCATGATGACGGTTAAGTCATCACGGATTTTCATGCCCTCTTCGACGATGTTGAAACCGTGGGAGTAAGATAGGCAGGCACCCTCTTTCATCAACGGCATTACCGTCGTCACAACAGAGGTATGCTGCTTATCGGGCGTCAGATTCAATACAACGTCTGCTGTGGGGATCAACTCTTCGTAGGTACCTACAACAAAACCGTTCTCGGTGGCGTTTTTCCAGGATTGACGTTTTTGTTCAATGGCTTCAGGGCGCAGTGCATAAGAGACGTCTAAGCCGCTGTCGCGTAGGTTCAAACCTTGGTTAAGGCCTTGGGCGCCACAGCCGATAACGACCATTTTTTTGCCTTTCAGCGCTTCTACGCCATCAGCAAATTCAGAGCTGTACATGAACCGACATTTGGCGAGTTGCGCCAGTTGCTCGCGGAGCGGCAGCGTATTGAAGTAGTTAGCCATCGTTAGCATCCTAATGTTTTATGATCGCGGCATCGATGTGAGGCACACCGATGCTTAAAAGAGTGACACAGCCGCCAGATGCGAGATCCAGCGTTATGTGAGTAAGGCCAATCTAACCAAAAATGATCATTTCTTAAATTGATATATTTGCAACAGCATGTCCCTTTTTTTGCAAAATACGATTATCATGGCGTTTATGAATTTTAAAATTTTAAAACAGTTCCTCGCCTTGGCAGAGACCCTGCATTTCGGGCGCGCCAGCGATGAGTGCTATGTCAGTATTTCTGCCCTGTCGCGCAATATTCGGCATTTAGAAGAGGAGCTGGGGGTGACGCTGTTTAATCGCGACAACCGTACCGTGGTGTTGACCCAGGAGGGGCAAAAGTTTCTCAAGTACGCCCGCGATGCCAGCAGCCAATGGAATTTGATTCGTCATGAATTGACGGAGAATCCTGATCAATTAAGCGGGGAAATCAGCCTGTATGGCTCCGTCACCGCCAGCTATAGCTTTTTGCACGAACTCCTGCGCCGCTTTCGTATTGCCTACCCGGTCATTGAAATCAAGCTGCGAACGGGGGATCCAGAACACGCTATTGCGCATGTTCTGGATGGTAAAGAAGATCTTAGCATCGCGGCCCAGCCTGCTAACTTGCCGCGCGGCCTAGCGTTTAAATCCATTGCCACGTCGCCTTTGCTGTTTATTGCGCCGCTGGAGCAGCAAGTGCCCAATGCGCCGACCAGCACGCCCATCACACCAGCTGAGTGGGCGAATACTCCCATGATTCTATCGGAGAGCGGTGTCTCAAGAGCCCGTGTGGATGAGTGGTTTCGTCAGTTGGATGTCTCCCCGCGCATTTATGCACAGGTCACCGGTAATGAAGCCATTGTGAGTATGGTGAGCTTGGGCTTTGGCATTGGTGTGGTGCCAAAAATCGTCCTCGACAACAGTCCCTTGGTGGATCGCATCCGCGTGCTCGACGTGACGCCGGAACTGGAGCCTTACGATATTGGTTTGTTTACCTTAAAGAAAAACCTAAAGAACCCGTTGGTCGATGCTTTTTGGCGCTTGATGTAAGCCCTCTTTACTAATCCCTGGGCGCGTTTTTTAGCGATCCGACACAACCGTTCTCATCCCCCAAATATCTGCTGCAAATCCGGCACGTTCTCCTCCTCTTCGACCATGGAAAGCGACGCTTCAATGGCTTTTAGGTGGCGGCTCATAAAGGCTTTGGCGCGCTCGCCGTTGCCTGCTTCCAGGTAGCCGATCAAATCGTCGTGGTCGTGGGATTCGCACCCTAAATGGCCAGGGTGGCCGTAAACAGCGAGTATCAACGAGGAGCGCGAGCAAAGCCGTTCGACAAATTCTGCCAGGGTGGCGTTGCCGGAAAGCTGTGCTAAACGCATATGGAAGTCGGCTGATAGCCGGATCGCTACACTCTGCTGGCCGCTACGCAGCGCCTGGCGCTCTTGGCGGGCCATGTCGCGTAGTTCTGCTGCTTCTTTTTCACCCATGCGCCGAGCTACATCAGGCATTAACCCGCACTCGATTAACTGGCGGGCATCGAAAACGTCTTTGGCTTCATCGGCGGTGGGCCGGGTAACGCTGGCACCACGGCGCGGTGTTAGCGTGACTAACTGTTCCAATGCTAAACGCTGCAAGATTTTACGAATACCGGTACGACTAATGCCAAAGACGTCCGCCAGCGCATCTTCGCGCAGCCGTGAGCCGGGTTTTAAACGCTGCTCAACGATGGCATCGCTCACGGAGCGATAAATGGCGTCGTGGCGTTCATCGCCCTCTTTGCTATTTTTCGTTTCTTTAGCAGGAGCGCGCCGCTTTTCCGGCGCCTGCGCATCACTCATAGCTAGCCTCTCTGATCATTCCTCCCAAGCGGCAATGATATCGCGCTCTTCATCGCTCATGTTGGTCATATTGCCTAACGGCATATAGTGGCTGGCCACGACCTGCTGAATTTTTGCCTTCTGCCCGAGGATTTCGTCCCAGCTTTCGAAAGCAAATCCGGCGGGCGGTGCTGAAAAACCGGCATGCTCAGGGTTGTGAGCATGACACTGAACACAGTGCTGCTCAATCAAGCCGGTGATTTGCGCCCGGTCTGGCCCTTGTGCGCCTGCATTACCACTCGGTGACGAAGCGCTCGGTGCAGCCACCCAAAAGGCTAACAGAATAAGTGCTACCCCAATGGCAGGATAGGCGAGCTGGGTTTTACCTGCATGCATCAAGACAAAGAACTGACGGATCAGGGCGCCGGCGAAGATGAACAGTACCATCACCACCCAGGCGAGCTCGTGGGAGTAAATAAACGAGTAGTGATTACTCACCATCAGCAATACGACCGGCAGCGTGAAGTAGGTATTATGCACCGAGCGCTGCTTGCCGCGTTTGCCATCCAAAGGATTAGGCGCATCGCCCGCCTTCATGGCTTTTACCATGCGGCGCTGGCCGGGAATAATCCAGAAGAAGACATTGGCTGACATCGCCGTCGCCATCACGGCGCCGGTGAGCAGAAAGGCGGCGCGACCGGTGAACATTTGCGTGCTGAGGTAGGCAACCACGATCATCATCACGGCAACCGCAATGCTGAGCAGGCCATCACGATCCATATTGGGGCTAATGCGCTTACACAGCTCGTTATAAACCACCCAGCCGCCCAGCAAAAACGCTAGCGCCAGCAGGTTGGCCTGCCAGCCCGTCATGTTGGCGGCCCACTCCCAGGGGCTATTGGGGTTTACCAGATAGAAGCCCGGATTGACCATGTAGAGAATCACAAACAACGCAAAGCCGGAAAGCCAAGTGGTGTAAGCTTTCCAGAATGACCAGTGCAGATCATTGGGTAACTTGGCAGGCGCCGTGGCGTACTTTTGGTTGTGGTAAAAACCACCGCCATGCACTGACCACATTTCGCCAAACACGCCCTTCTCGCGGTCTTCCTCAGCCTTCGGTGCGCGCAGGCTGTTATCCAGCATCACAAAGTAGATCGACTCGCCGATCCAGGCGATGGCCGCAATCACATGCAGCCATCGCAGCAGCAAGTTAACAAAATCAATCACATAAGATTGCATTCAATGCCCTCTTAACTACCGCGATAGGTGGAATAGCCATAGGGCGAGAGCAGCAGTGGCACATGGTAGTGCTGGCTGTCATCGGCGACGCCAAAGCGCAGCGGAATAACGTCTAAAAAGAGCGGCTCGGCAGCTTCAACGCCTTGGGAGCGCAGGTAATCACCGGCATGGAAAACCAGCTCATATTCCCCTAGCGTGAGCGCATCACCTTCTAAAATGGGCGCATCGCAACGCCCGTCACTATTGGTGATCACGGTACTCAGATGCTGGCGCTCACTGCCGGTAAGGCGAAACACCTCAATGGTAATACCCTGGCCGGGCTGACCTTTGGCGGTATCCAGTACGTGGGTGGTTAAACGTCCCATAGCCACTCCTTGTTGATTATTGATGACGTTACTTGACCTATTGGTCAAAGAGTACCGCTACCGATATTTATTGTATACAGTAATTCCAACCCTGCACGCTTCGATCCATGCTTGCTTTGAATCACGTATGTTGTAAAAAATAACACCGCTTAGGAGAGCTCCAGTGCCCACACCGCAACCATTACTGCTGTCACCCGCGCCTAGCAAGTGCAGTCTTGAAATGCTTGCCCACCATTATGGGGATATTTATGAACACTCCCCCTGGGTGGCCGAAGCTGCCTGGCAACACGGCCTGACTGAAGCCCACGACGAGCCTGATGCATTAGCCGAGCTGATGGGAGTTATGTTGCAGCAGGCGAGCAGCGAACAGCAAATTAAGGTGATTCAGGCGCACCCTGATTTAGCCGGTAAAGCGGCGATGGCCGGTGAATTAACTCAAGACTCAACCAGCGAACAAGCAGGCGCCGGGCTTGATCAGTGCAGCCCTGAAGAGTTTGCGCGCTTTGAGTACCTTAATGCGGCGTACAAGGAGAAATTTGGCTTTCCGTTTGTGATTGCCGTTAAAGGGTTGGATCGGCATGACATTCTCGCCGCCTTTGAAGAGCGCCTGAACAATGATGCGGCTACCGAGCGACAAACGGCCGTTGAGCAAATTATTCGCATTGCGCGCTTTCGGTTAAGGGCGCGGGCCGAGCAATAAACCGAAGCGTTGAAGACTGTTCGTCGAACGGGCTATTTTATTTATTTTTTGTATACACTGTTATTAGTAATGGATGCAAAAAACAATGCCGCCCACTGGGAATATTGCTGGATGCCATTTTACCGGGCAAACCTGACAGGCGTGCCAAATTTGCTAAGGCCGAAGCGGCGTATCAAAACCGTCAATCATGAGGTGGTGAGCAGGCGCAAAGAAAAACGCCGCACCCTCAGGGCGCGACGTTGTTGGCGGTAGTACCGATTAAATCACTGCTTGGCAGTCTCTACCGCTTTCTTAGTGGTGTCTTCTGCCATTTTTTGGCTGTCTTGAGCGAAGCTTTGGCCGATGGAAGTCACTTTTTCAGTGTCTCCCTTCACACGTTCCATAAAGTCGCTGGCGGCTTTTTGCTGGCTATCCATGGCTTTTTTGAAACTGTCCGTGTCTTTGACATCAAGCCAAGTGCGCGCTTGAGTAATTGCCATATCCGAATAAGCACGGGCAGCGTCCATCTGGGCACTAACCAGCTTGTCGTAGTAATCAAGCGCGGTCAGCGTGTAGGAACGCATCGGCGAAACAAATACGGACTCAAACTGTTGGGTTGTTTTATCAGTCGCTTTATTCATTTTCATCTCTCCAGATGTGAGCTAGCACTTCAACGCGCCCTCATCAGGCGGTCATTAGCTGGGCTTTTGCCTCTGCTGCTATTGAATCTAGCAGTGCTTTTTGTGCAGTGCAACATGATTTTCGTCATGCTGCACCTACCCACTTGTAAAGACTCAGAATATTTTAACGAAGGCAGCTATTAGCGATTACCGAACAGATACTTACGTGCCTGATCGTCCATTTCCACCCCTGCTTGTGGGTTGACATCTTCTACCAGCGCGTAGGCTCTACGCACCGCCGGGCGGGCTTTGATCATGTCAAACCAGCGTTCTAGATCAGGAAACTCTTCTAAGGTTTGACGCTGTTTTTCCCAAGGAACAATCCAAGGGTAAATCGCCATATCGGCAATCGAGTAATCATCGCCGCCCACATAGGTCTGTTGCGCCAAACGGTTATCCAACACGCTGTATAACCGGTGGGTTTCGCGCACATAGCGCTCAATGGCGTAATCTATCTTTTGCGGCGCATAGTGGCAGAAATGATGATTCTGGCCTGCCATCGGGCCTAATCCACCCATTTGCCAATGCAGCCACTGCAACACGATGTAGCGTTCGCGACCCGCAGCAGGTAAGAAAAGACCGCTTTTATCGGCAAGGTATTCCAGGATCGCACCGGATTCAAACAACGATAGCGGCTGGCCCTCATCCCGCGGGGAATGGTCGACAATAGCCGGAATACGATTGTTGGGAGAAATGGTGAGAAACTCAGGGTCAAACTGCTCGCCTCGGCCAATGTTGATCGGCTTCACTCGATACGCAAGCTTGGCCTCTTCGAGCATGATGGAGATTTTGTGGCCGTTGGGGGTTGTCCAGTAATACAGGTCAATCATTGGCATCTCCTTTATGCAAACGTCGAGCGACTCGCTTACGCGCCTATCAACGTTTCCAATGTATCGGGCGGCACGCTAAGCGCCGCCGCTGTTAGCTATATCTAGCTATATCGCTCAGTTGGCATTATAAGTCGCGTACGGTCAATGCCTGACTGGCAGCACCATCGTGCGCGTTCAACATACGCTTAAACCACTTATCGACTGGGTCGCCAGGCTCGACAATTTCCTGTGTCGATACCACATGCGCCCACATCATGCTGCCAAACAGTAGGTAATCTGAGCCGGCCGGTGCATCGCCGTCTAAAAAAGGAGTGTCTTCAAGAATGGCTCGTACCGGCGCTAACACCTTATGAAGCTGCTTTTTTCCCTGTTCAGGCTGCTCGAACTCTTCCAGCGTGCAGCCAAACCTTGCCTCGCGGGTTTCGCGGAAATAGCCGCGGTCATCGGGGTGCACCGCCGCCAGCAAGTCCGTGGCAATAGTACGAAATATTGCTGGGTTCACGCTGCGCTCAACGAAATATTTGAACAGTAATACTCGCTGATAGCTGACCCCTTCACCCAGCACTGGCGACTCGGGGTACGTTTTATCCAGATAACGCATGATGGCAAAGCTGTCGGTAACCACTTGCTCGCCGTCGCAAAGCACCGGCACTTTATCGTAGTCGGCAAATTCCAGCGCCTGCTTGTCGAGAAACCGCCAAGCCACGGTGGTAAATTCCAGCTCTTTATGGGCGAGCGCCATGCGTACGCGCCAACAGAAAGGTGAAAAACGTAACCGTTCATCACGTCCGCTTAGATCATAAAGTTTTAGCGCCACAGCCATAAACTCCTTGTGGTCGATAGTGGATAGGTAACATCGTCGATAACAATGAGCGCAAGTCAGCGACGACGCAAGTGATGCGATTTGCGAGCGCTGTGCTTAACGCTCAGCCGGTAACTGCGATGTCAATTAGTCTAATAGGCTGCCACTCCAGTCTTCTTAAAGCACACCCCTAATAAATAATTAAAACAACCACTTAAGCAAATACTGCCGTCACAAAATCAGTAACCAAATGTTCGCTTATTGGTAAGACCAATTTTCCAATCTAGTTATCTGGTTAGCCTGAACGTATCTTTTACATAGATCCGACTGATGCTCAACGGACAGATGATTTTTTTACGCAGCCTACCAAATTAAAAACAAGGGGCAGTTCCTCAATGAATGAAACGATACTCGCACTTCTGGCTTTCTTGCCGCTGTTGCTGGCCGGCATTTTGCTCATAGGGTTTAAGATACCGGCTAAGATAGCGATGCCTGTTGTTTTCCTGACCGCGGCTATTATTGGTTTAACCGCTTGGGATATGTCGTTTAGCCGTGTGGCGGCCTCAACCATTCAAGGTTTGATCCAAACTGCGGGGCTTTTATGGATCATCTTTGGCGCAATCCTGCTGCTTAATACGCTCAAGCACTCGGGTGGTATTACCGCCATTCGCAACGGATTTTCCGGCATTAGTCCTGACCGCCGCGTACAGGCGTTGATTGTTGCCTGGCTGTTCGGCTGTTTTATTGAAGGGGCTTCGGGCTTCGGTACGCCCGCTGCGGTTGCTGCGCCGCTAATGGTCGCACTTGGTTTTCCGGCGTTGGCGGCCGTGGTCGTCGGCATGATGATTCAGTCAACGCCGGTTTCGTTCGGCGCTGTCGGCACTCCCATTGTGGTCGGCGTGGGTAGCGGCCTGGATCGCGCCGGGATTAGCGCTGAGCTTGATTCGGTAGGCTCAAGCTGGGATGTGTTTTTCCAGCTGATTACCAGCGAAGTCGCGATTACCCACGGTATCGTGGGCCTGTTAATGCCGTTGATTCTAGTCACTATAATGGTGCGCTTCTTTGGCGCTAACCGCTCCTGGAAAGAAGGGCTGTCGATTACCCCTTTCGCCATCTTTACCGGCATTTCCTTTGCCGTGCCTTACATGTTGGTGGGCGTATTGCTGGGTCCGGAGTTCCCCTCAATGATTGGTGCCATGGTGGGCTTGGCGATTGTGGTACCCGCCGCCAAACGTGGCTTCCTGCTGCCTAAAGACACTTGGGACTTTCCCGAGTCCACATCCTGGCCGGATGAGTGGATCGGCAACCTGCAAATCAAACTTGATGATGTTGTGGGCAGAGCGCCGATGTCGACGTTTATGGGCTGGGTACCCTATGTACTCCTAGCGCTGTTCTTGGTGGCCTCTCGCACCGTTGAGCCGCTGCGTAGCGCGCTGATCTCAATTAACCTCAGCTGGAACAATATCCTCGGCGAGACGGGAATTAGCGGCGCTATTCAGCCACTTTACCTGCCCGGCGGCATTATTATCGCAGTGGTGATCGTGACTTACTTCCTGCACCGCATGAGCTCACGCAACATGAGCGCGGCGGTGTCGGAGTCCACCAGAACGATTTTTGGTGCCGGCTTTGTACTGATCTTTACCGTGCCGATGGTACGTATCTTGATCAACTCAGGCGTTAACGGTGCGGACCTTGTCTCGATGCCCGTCATGATGGCCCAGGCGGTCGCCAGTAACGTAGGCGGTATTTACCCCTTCTTTGCGCCAATGGTAGGGGCGCTGGGCGCCTTTATTGCAGGTTCCAACACGGTATCCAACCTAATGCTGGCGGAATTCCAGTTTAGTGTTGCGGAAACCCTGGGCCTCTCTACGGCCATGATGGTATCGCTACAGGCGGTCGGTGCAGCGGCGGGCAACATGATCGCGATTCATAACGTGGTTGCGGCATCAGCAACGGTCGGGCTGTTAGGTCGTGAAGGCGCTACGCTACGCAAAACGATTCTGCCCACCCTCTACTACCTTATCTTTACCGGCATCATCGCGCTGATTGCTTTCTACGTGATTGGCGTGACGGATCCATTGATGTGAACGTAAATCAGCACAACCCTGGGATGTCATTATGAATATCCTCTTTGACGAACGGCTGGACGGCGAGTTGGTCCAGCGCGAAAAAAGCGAGGTCTTAAGCGACCTGCAGCAAGCTGTGCCTACGATGACGCTGCTGCACCGTGAAGAAGACTTACGCCCCTTCGAGTGCGATGGGCTGGCGGCCTATCGCGTACTCCCCATGCTGGTGGCGATGCCTGAAACGCTTGAGCAAGTTCAAGCGCTGCTTAAGCGCTGCCACGCACTGGGGGTGCCTGTGGTCACCCGTGGCGCGGGCACGGGACTTTCCGGCGGCGCACTGCCGCTGGAGCGAGGCGTGCTGTTGGTAATGTCGCGCTTTGACCAAATCATCAAGGTCGACCCTGATGCCCGCCTAGCGCGGGTTCAGCCTGGGGTGCGTAACTTGGCGATTTCCGAAGCCGCGGCCCCTTATGGGCTTTACTACGCGCCAGACCCTTCGTCGCAAATCGCCTGCTCGATTGGTGGTAACGTGGCGGAAAACGCAGGCGGGGTGCATTGCTTAAAATACGGTTTAACGGTGCATAACGTCATGCGCGTCGATGTGCTTACTATTGCCGGTGAGCACATGACACTGGGCGCTGAATCGCTTGACACGCCCGGCTTTGACCTGCTCGCCCTCATCAACGGCTCGGAAGGCATGCTCGGCGTCATCACCGAGATCACCGTCAAGCTACTGCCTAAGCCCGAAACCGCCAAGGTTCTGATGGCAAGCTTCGACGATGTAGAAAAAGCCGGTCGTGCGGTAGGTGACATTATCGCCGCTGGGATTATTCCCGGCGGCTTGGAAATGATGGACAAGCTGGCGATTAAAGCCGCCGAAGACTTTGTCAACGCTGGCTACCCCCTCGATGCCGAGGCAATTCTGCTCTGCGAGCTAGATGGCGTTGAAGCCGATGTGGACGACGACTGCGATACCGTTCGCCGAGTGCTGAAAAAAGCCGGGGCCACCCAGATCCAGCAGGCCCGCGATGATGCCGAACGGGCCAAGTTTTGGGCCGGTCGCAAGAACGCCTTCCCCGCAGTAGGCCGCATGTCGCCAGATTACTACTGTATGGATGGCACTATTCCGCGTCGCGAACTGCCCAGGGTTCTCAAAGGCATCGCAGCGCTTTCCGAAGAAAGTGGCCTGGCGGTGGCCAACGTCTTCCACGCCGGTGACGGCAATATGCACCCGTTGATTTTGTTTGATGCCAATCAAGAAGGCCAACTGGCGCTTGCCGAAGAAGTGGGCGGCAAGATTCTGGAACTCTGCGTGGCCGCAGGCGGTTCGATTACCGGTGAGCACGGCGTAGGCCGCGAAAAAATTAACCAAATGTGCAGCCAATTCCAAGCGGATGAAATCAGCGTTTTTCATGCCTTGAAGGCTGCCTTTGACCCACAGCGCCTGCTCAACCCGGGCAAGAATATTCCCACCCTGGCGCGCTGTGCCGAATTTGGCGCTATGCACGTGCATAATAATGAATTACCGCACCCGGAACTGCCACGTTTCTGATCCGGTGCCTAGTGGACACACTCACTAGGAAAGACCATGACTAGGAAAGACCATGACCGAAAAAGCGATTGCCGACCGCGATATTGCTGACGCCCTGTGTAAACAGGTGCGCAGCGCCTACGACGCACGCACGCCGTTACGCATTGTCGGTGGCGACACGCGCGCCTTTTATGGCCGCCCAGTTGAAGGTCAAGCGCTGCAGATGGCCGAACATAGCGGCATTGTTAGCTACGACCCTGTGGAGCTGGTGGTCACCGTGCGCGCTGGCACACGGCTCAGCGCCCTTCAGGCCGAGTTGGCCGAGCATCACCAAATGCTGGCGTTTGAACCACCGACGTTTGGCGCTGCCTCTACCGTGGGTGGCGCGGTCGCCACCGGGCTTTCAGGCCCACGCCGCCCCTGGGCGGGTGCCGCGCGCGATTTCGTGCTGGGTACACGGATCATTACCCAAGAGGGTAAGCTGCTTCGCTTTGGCGGCGAAGTGATGAAGAATGTTGCCGGTTATGACCTCTCCCGGTTGATGGCGGGCGCCCAGGGCACACTCGGGGTACTTGCCGACATCTCATTTAAAGTCCTTCCGATCCCCACTGCTACGCACAGTTTGCGCTTATCCCTTGAACTTGCCGAAGCGCTCAAAAAACTCGCTGAGCTGGGTAGAAAGCCGCTACCGATCACTGCGGCCGCTTGGCATCACGGCGAGCTCTTTATTCGCTTGGAAGGCGGCAAAAGCTCGGTTAAGGCGACCCAGGAGCGCTTAGGTGGCGAACCACTCGATGCTGATTTTTGGCGCGAGCTGCGCGACCACCGTCACGCGTTCTTCACTTGCAACGAGGGCCAAGCATTGTGGCGCCTTTCGTTACCACCCAACAGCCCACCGCTGGCGCTGGATATCCCTGACACCGATATCTTCTACGACTGGGCGGGCAGTCAACGCTGGGTCAAAACAGCCCTGGATGCTGACACCCTTCGCGATACTTGCCAATCGGTAGGTGGCCACGCCACCTGCTACACGCCGCATGCACAAGGAGGAGCTACAGAGCCCTTCACCCCCCTTAACGCGGTGGTAGAAAAATACCATCGCAACTTGAAAGCGGAATTGGATGTCCACGGCATTTTGAACCCTGGACGTCTCTATGCGGCGTTTTAATCAGGAGAGCTGACATGCAGACGCACTTTACCGACGCCGACCGCCAAAAGCCTCATATCCAAGAAGCTGAGCGCGTGCTGCGCACCTGTGTACACTGTGGCTTTTGTAATGCCACCTGCCCGACTTATCAGCTGTTAGGCGATGAACGCGACGGTCCGCGCGGGCGCATCTACCTAATGAAGGAGCTGCTGGAAAGTCAAGACGATGACGACAAGGTAACCGAGGAGACGCGCCTGCACCTCGACCGCTGCCTTACCTGCCTTAACTGTGAAACCACCTGCCCTTCAGGGGTCGAGTACCACAAGCTGCTCAACATTGGGCGTGCCGAGATCGATCGTCGCGTCCCCCGCCCGGCCAGCGAACGGGCACAGCGCTATGCACTGCGTAAAATGCTGGTCGAGCCCAAACGCTTTAAAGCATTGTTAAAACTAGGCCAAACCTTCAAACCGCTGGTGCCGGGCAAACTGCGTAGCAAAATGCCTCCTGCGCCGGTAGATGCTGGTGCGCGCCCCAACTCACAGCGCCACGCGCGCCAGGTATTAATGCTGGAAGGCTGCGTACAGCCGGGTCTATCCCCCAACACCAATGCCGCTACCGCGCGGCTACTGGACCGGCTTGGCATCAGCGTCACACCGGTGGCGGAAGCAGGCTGCTGCGGCGCCATCGACTTTCACCTCAACGCCCAAGACGCTGGTCGAGCACGGATGCGCACCAATATCGATGCCTGGTGGCCGCATATTGAGCAAGGTGCGGAAGCCATTGTGCAAACCGCCAGCGGCTGCGGCGCCTTCGTGAAAGAGTATGGCGAAATGCTTAAGGATGACCCTGATTACGCCATCAAAGCACAGAAAGTCAGCGCGCTAGCCAAGGACATTGTCGAAATATTGCGCGACGAGCCGCTGGAAGCATTAAACGTCAACGAATCAAAACGGCTGGCGTTCCACTGCCCGTGCACCTTGCAGCATGCGCAAAAGCTTAATGGTGCTGTCGAAGGCGTGCTGAGCAAGCTTGGCTTTGCGCTAACGCCAGTGCAGGATGGTCACCTTTGTTGTGGTTCAGCAGGCACTTATTCGATTACTCAGCCTGAACTGGCCACGCAATTACGCGACAATAAACTCAATGCACTAGAGGCAGGCAATCCAGAGGTTATAGTAACCGCGAATATCGGCTGTCAGACGCATTTGGCAGGCGCCAACCGTACGCCGGTGCGCCATTGGGTCGAAGTCGTGGATGCCGCTCTGTCATAATCTCCCCTCTTGCCGTAGCGCCGCCGGTGCTACGGCAACCCTTAACTGTTAAAAGGAAGGTAAACGTATGCAAACAAAAGCGATTTTGTCCCAGGCCGATGTTACCCAAGTGCTGGATGCCGCCCAACAAGAAGCCGATAGCAATGGTTGGCCGGTAACAGTCGCCGTCACCGATGATGGCGGCCATCTACTGGCGCTACGCCGTTTAGATGGTGCAGCTCCCTTCAGCGCAGAAGTCGCGACGCATAAAGCCCGCAGCGCAGCGCTCGGCCGTAAAGAGACGCAAGTATTCGAAGAGATGATTAACGGCGGCCGCACGGCATTTGTGACGGCGCCGCTGCAAGGCATGCTATCCGGCGGTGTGCCGATCACCCTGGACGGGCACGTCATCGGTGCCATCGGCATTTCGGGTGTCAAACCCGACCAGGACGTACAGATCGCTAAGGCAGGCGTTAGCGCGATTGCTGGCTAAAGAAAGCGCGCAATAAAAAAGCCCGGATCAATGATCCGGGCTTTTTAGAATTCGTTCGGCTAAAGCCGATATATCGTTCGCAATATACTTAAACATAAATGCTTAATGGCGGACCGGACGAGACTCGAACTCGCGACCTCCGGCGTGACAGGCCGGCATTCTAACCGACTGAACTACCGGTCCACATTAAAGCATTTCTACTACAACCATCTTGATGCCAAGCATCAACTAACGTTTATAAGCGGTTCAGAGGCGCTTATAAAGCTAGGCGATGGTGGGTGGTACTGGGTTCGAACCAGTGACCCCCAGCTTGTAAGGCTGGTGCTCTCCCAACTGAGCTAACCACCCATCAATTGATAACGCAGGATATTACATGCTTTATCAACTTATTACAGCAGTTATCGTGGCGGACCGGACGAGACTCGAACTCGCGACCTCCGGCGTGACAGGCCGGCATTCTAACCGACTGAACTACCGGTCCGAATAGCGATAACAACGTTATTACTGCAATTATTGGCTTGATGTTGGCGGACCGGACGAGACTCGAACTCGCGACCTCCGGCGTGACAGGCCGGCATTCTAACCAACTGAACTACCGGTCCGCTGATGCATCAATCAACACTGCTTCACGTTTCCAACCATCTATTTGATGGTGGGTGGTACTGGGTTCGAACCAGTGACCCCCAGCTTGTAAGGCTGGTGCTCTCCCAACTGAGCTAACCACCCGCTGGACACGTGGCGCTGCATTCTACACAAGGCTTTTAGGAAGTCAACATACCGCGTTTAAAATCTATTTTTTAAAACTGCTTTAAAAAACTAACGTTTCAAAAGCTACGAATTTAAACGAGTGCGTTGCTCTCACTTTCAGCGTCTTGCCCATGAGCGCGGACGAAGGATGCCGCAACTTGGGTAGCTTCGTCAATCAAAACCGTTTGCGTCAGCCCAGAAATTCGCCGTGGCTTAAAATCGTGGTCGCCGTCGGTGAGCCATGCAAGCTGGGTATTGGCGGGTAGCTCGTAGCCAGATACGTCTTCGCGCCTGCCGAACGGGTCTCGCTCGCCCTGGGTTACCAATAGTGGGCACTTAATCGCAGGCCAGTGGGACAAACGAAGCTTATCAGGCGATTTAGGCGGGTGAAACGGGTAGCCGGCCACGATGACCCCAGGGCAAGGCTGCTCACTGGCTAGCAGCGTTGCCACTCGTCCGCCCATTGATTTTCCACCAACCCACAGCGGGCTATCGAATAGAGTGTTTAACAATGCGTACCATTCGGAAAAGTGCCCGAGCGACTGTGCGATGGGCGGCGGCGGCCGACGCTTGCCGGTTTCTTGCATCTTTTGCATATAGGGAAAATCCACACACAGCACTTGGACGCCCTTGCTTGCCAAAGAAGCGACATATTGACGCATAAAAGGCGACTGCTGACCCGCTCCTGCGCCATGAGCAAACAGCAACCGCCCTAGCCTAGCATGACCATAAACGGCCAACGGACCCATGCCCCGCACCAGAAAAGCGCCATTTGGCTGACGCTTAAGCACCTCTTTTAACGCCTCAGGCGGCACCTCGATATATTTAGAAAAAACGCAATGTGACACCTATCGCTCCTTATAATTCAGTCTTTAACCAATTGGTGTGTTCAGCTTAAGGCTTGGCTGCGCTAGAATCTTAGCTGGATATTGACCTGCATCATCAAGCGGGTGGCCGCATCCGTGCAAAATGCCACGGGTTACCCCCTAACCGCGTTCGATGGGAACATGACATGAGCACAGCATTTGAACACCCGACCTACAACTACAAGGTGGTTCGGCAGTTCGCGATTATGACCGTTGTGTGGGGCATTGTAGGCATGACACTAGGTGTCATCCTCGCCTCACAACTGGTTTGGCCGCAACTAAACCTTGGACTGCCTTGGACCAGCTTTGGGCGCCTGCGCCCGTTGCACACTAACGCCGTTATTTTTGCCTTTGGCGGTTCGGCACTGTTTGCCACCTCGTATTACGTTGTGCAGCGGACCTGTCAGACACGGCTTTTCTCTGACAGATTAGCGGCCTTTACGTTTTGGGGCTGGCAAGCCGTTATCATCTCAGCGGTGATATCGCTGCCCATGGGCTATACCACGACCAAGGAGTACGCTGAGCTGGAGTGGCCAATCAATATTTTGATTGCGATTGTTTGGATCAGCTACGCCATCGTGTTCCTGATGACGATCAAAAAACGCACCACCTCGCATATCTACGTAGCGAATTGGTTTTTTGCGGCGTTTATCTTGACCGTTGCGGTACTGCACATCGTTAATAACGCGGCCATTCCTGTCACGCCGATGTACTCCACCTCGATTTACGCTGGCGCGGTGGATGCCATGGTGCAGTGGTGGTACGGCCATAACGCGGTAGGTTTCTTCTTGACCGCAGGCTTTTTGGGCATGATGTACTACTTCGTGCCTAAGCAGGCCGAGCGGCCGATCTACTCGTATCGCCTGTCGATTGTGCATTTCTGGGCCCTTATCATGATCTACATGTGGGCAGGCCCTCACCACTTGCACTACACCGCATTGCCTAACTGGGCACAGTCGCTAGGCATGATAATGTCGATTATCCTGCTGGCTCCTTCCTGGGGCGGCATGATCAACGGCATGATGACCCTGTCAGGCGCTTGGCATAAACTGCGCACCGACCCGACATTGCGCTTTTTGGTGGTCGCTCTGTCGTTCTACGGCATGTCTACCTTTGAAGGCCCGATGATGGCCATTAAGACCGTCAACGCGCTGTCACACTACACTGACTGGACTATAGGCCACGTTCATTCCGGGGCGCTCGGCTGGGTAGCGATGATCACCATCGGTTCCATGTATCACCTGATTCCACGCCTGTTCGGGCGCACGGAAATGCATTCCACTAACCTGATTGCCGTGCATTTCTGGTTGGCCACCATCGGCACCGTGCTGTACATCGCCTCCATGTGGGTCAACGGTATTTTGCAAGGCCTGATGTGGCGTGCGATTAACCCAGACGGCACCCTGATGTATACCTTCGTGGAAGCCGTTGAAGCCAGCGCGCCGGGCTACTTTGTACGCCTAATCGGCGGTCTCTTCTGGGTCACCGGCATGCTGATCATGGCGTACAACGTCTACATGACCGTTCAGCGTCGTGAGGCTATCAGCCATCCAGCGCCACAAGCTGCTTAACACGGGGAAGTTGAGACCAATGAAACACGAGATTGTCGAAAAGAACGTTGGCCTGCTTGCCGTATTGATCCTGGTTGTGATCAGCTTCGGCGGGCTGGCAGAGGTGGTTCCGCTGTTTTTCCAGAAGCAGACCACCGAGCCAGTTGAAGGGCTAGAACCGTTATCGGCGCTGGAATTGGAAGGCCGTGACATCTATCGTCGTGAAGGCTGCGTAGGCTGTCACTCGCAAATGGTGCGCCCGTTCCGCGCGGAAACCGAGCGTTACGGCCACTACAACGTGGCCGGCGAACAGGTTTACGAGCACAACTTTCTGTGGGGCTCCAAACGTACCGGGCCGGATCTGGCCCGCGTTGGCGGTCGTTACAGTGACGACTGGCACCGCGCACACCTGTACAACCCTCGCGATGTAGTGCCCGAGTCAATCATGCCAGCTTACCCGTGGCTGTTTGAAAACACCCTGGACGGTGACACCACTCCCCGTAAGATGCGCACACTGCGACAGCTGGGAGTGCCCTACACTGATGAAGATATCAACAACGCTACTGAAGAGGTTCGTGGCACCCAGGAAATTACTGCCCTGGTCGCCTACCTGCAACAACTCGGAACCGTGCTTGAGGGGACTCGTTAAGCTATGGATACGGGAACTTTTCGCGGCCTCATCACGCTAATCTTGATTATTGCGTTTATCGGTATCGCCATCTGGGCGTACTCAAAACGCCGCAAACCAGATTTCGACGAAGCGGCCAACTTGCCCTTTGCCGATGACGATGAGCAATCGACCAGTGACAAGCACGCTTCGCGTGAACGCGACGACGAAGCGCATTCCCGCGACGAGAGGGGAGATAAAAATATATGAATAATTTATGGGGTGACTCCCTGTCCAGTTTCTGGAGTGCCTGGATCATCTTCATTACGCTGGGCACGATCGCGCTGAGCGTATGGATACTGCTTGCCAACCGCCGCACCGACAAAACGCCCGATGCGGAAGGTAATGTGGAAACCACCGGCCACGCCGCTGATGGCATCGAAGAGTATGACAACCCGCTGCCCAAATGGTGGTTCCAGCTGTTTGTCTTAACGGTGGTGTTTGCCCTGGGTTATTTGGTTCTCTACCCAGGCCTGGGCAACTACGCTGGGGTTCTAGGCTGGTCGCAAGAGAGCCAGTGGGAAGAGGAAGTCGCTCAAGCCGAAGAGCGCTTCACGCCGATTTTCGCCCAGTATGAAGAAGTGCCCATTCCTGAACTTGCCGAAGACCGCGAGGCGATGCAGGTCGCTGAACGGATCTACCAAAACAACTGTGCGGTTTGCCACGGCTCCAACGCTCAGGGCGGTTACGGCTTCCCCAACCTGACCGATGATGATTGGCTATACGGCGGGGAACCCGAAAACATTCTGACCACCCTCAACAATGGGCGTAACGGCCTGATGCCCTCCTGGCAGCAGCTGGGGCAGAACAATATTGAAAATCTGACGCAATACGTACTCTCGCTGTCTAATGAAGAGCATAACGAAGAGCGTGCAGAACAGGGTCAAAGTACCTTTATGGCAGTGTGCGCCGCTTGCCATGGCCCCAGCGGTACGGGCAATACAGCGCTGGGTGCGCCTAACTTGACCGATAATACCTGGCTCTACCTGGCACCGGGCCAGAGTGTCGATGAGTCTATCCGCCAAACATTGCGTAACGGTCGCAACGGCCATATGCCAGCTCAAGCGGCTTATATTGGCGAAGAGCGCGTTCACTTGGTCGCCGCCTACGTGTATAGCCTGCGCTTAGAGGATTAACGGAACGCAGGCCGATAGCCATCGGCGTCAGCAACGCTAGCTAGGCAAGGGTGCGGCTCCAAACCGCACCCTTTCTTTATGCCCAACCCGATACAATATTAGCGAAACACCTAGACCGCGATTAAGCATCACACTTAGCAAAGCACCTCTTTTAACTGACCACTTCGTTAAACAAAAGGTGCCACCTCTCCTGCCTTCTGAGCCGGGAATATCGCCATGGAAAAGATACCAAGCCAAGACGTCACACCCAACGCGGTGGGACATCATACCCCCGCAGGTGAAACGGTTAGCCAGGAAATGTACGCGAAGCGACGCCATATTTACGTTCGCGAAATTAAAGGCGTGTTTCAAAAACTACGCCGTAGCGCTAACTGGTTGTTAATGATGGCATTTTTTCTCTTGCCCTGGATTAACCTAGGCGACCGACCGCTGATTTTGTTCGATTTACCCAATCGCGAATTCCATATATTTACCGCCACGTTTTATCCCCAGGAATTCATCCTGCTGTCATGGTTGCTGATCATCTGCGCCTTTGGGCTATTTTTTATTACCGTTTTTGCTGGCCGAGTTTGGTGCGGCTACACCTGTCCGCAAAGTGTGTGGACATTCCTATTTATTTGGCTTGAACACCGTATTGAAGGCCCGCGCAATCGGCGCATCAAGCTCGACAACCAGCCGATGAACGCCGACAAAGCCTGGCGTAAAGGGGCTAAACACACCGCCTGGCTGCTGATTGCTCTCGCCACCGGCATCACCTTTGTGGGTTACTTCACGCCGATTCGCGATTTAGTGACAGAACTACCCACCTTAGAGGCCCATGGCTGGTCTTACTTCTGGATCGGCTTTTTCATGGTGTTTACTTATCTGAATGCGGGCTGGCTGCGTGAACAGGTGTGTATCTACATGTGCCCTTATGCACGCTTTCAATCGGTTATGTTCGACCGCGACACGCTCATCGTCTCCTACGATGAAACCCGCGGTGAGCCACGTGGACACCGGAAGAAGAGCCTTAGCCATTTAGAAGCCCGGGAGGCAGGTTACGGCGACTGTATCAATTGCGATCTGTGCGTACAGGTCTGTCCTACCGGCATCGATATCCGCGACGGTTTGCAGTATGAGTGCATCAGCTGCGCCGCCTGTATCGATGCCTGCGACAGCGTGATGGATAAAATGGGCTACCCGAGAGGCTTGATTCGTTACACCACCGAAAAAGCCCTTGAGGGTAAAACAACCCATATTATGCGCCCTCGCCTACTCGGCTACTTCGCGGCACTTGTGATGATGGTGGGCACTTTTGCCTGGGCCATCAACGACCGTATGCCTCTCAATTTCGACGCTGAGCGCGAACGTACCCAGCTTTATCAAACGACCCGCGACGGTCAAATTAGCAATGTGTTTAGCCTGACCATTCGTAATCTGGATGATGAAGACCACACCTACCAGCTAAGCGTTGCTGGATTGCCAAGCTTAACGCTGGATAGCGACACTATTCAGGTCCCAGCAGGGGAGTCGCGCTTCGAAGCGGTTACCGTGACGGTCAATCCCGACGATATACAGCAACCCAGCCACCCCATTGTGTTCACGTTGCAGGCTCAGCAAGATGCGGATATTCACATTGAGCGCGAGGCTAGCTTCCTGGGCGATATTAGGAGATAAACGCTTATGTCATCCCCCGTGTTGAATCCTGGCGAAAAGGTAACCCCATGGTACAAGCAGTTTTGGCCGTGGTTTTTAATCGGCATTCTGCTCTCATCCATTATGTTTAGCATTACCTTTGCCGTTATGTCGGTTAAGAGCTTCGATGGCATGGTCGTTCAGGAAGATTATTACAAGCATGGCAAAGCCATCAATATGGTGCTTGCCAAGCAAGACCGTGCCCGAAAGTTAAACCTAAGCGCCGATTTACGCCTTGATCCGCTTACCAGCGATATTGTGATTGATTTAAGCGGCGATGCGCGTCCCGACAAACTCTATTTGGATCTTATCTTCCCTACCGAAGACGATCGTGATCAATCCTTCGTACTTGAGCATGTGCGTGACGGTCGCTATATCACCCAGGGCCCCGACAACTTTCGCTACCGCTGGTACTTGCAGATTCAGCCTGCCCTGAAAGAGGCTGACTGGCGACTAACCGGGGAGGCGACTTTTCCTAGTGAAAGTAGCGTAACGCTGCTGCCCGGAGGACGCCCAGAAAGCGAATGAGCAACGCCGCAACTACCTCCCCTTGCTACCACTGCGGTAACCCGGTGCCCGCCGGAGCGCCATGGTCGATTACCCTGGATGAAGAGACCCATCCGCTCTGCTGCCCCGGCTGCGAAGCGGTGGCCCATGCCATTGTCGATGGTGGTCTTGAAAGCTACTACCGCTACCGTACTGAACTGCCTGAACGCCCTGATGAACGCCAGGCTGCCAAGGCAGATACTTGGTCGGTGTTTGACGACCCCGGCCTGCAGGCGCAGTTTGTGCACCCCGACGGCGATGAGGGCAATGTCAAAGCGACCCTCGCCATCGAAGGCATTACCTGTGCCGCCTGCGCCTGGCTGATCGAACACCGCTTGAATGCCTTATCGGGGGTTGCCTCCAGCGCGGTGAACTTAACTCACCACCGCCTACGAGTAAGCTGGAACCCCCAGCAGCTGAAGCTTTCACAACTGCTGGCCGAACTGGCAGCGATCGGCTATGACGCCCAGCCCTACGAGCCCGACCAGGCTCAGGCGCGTATGCAGCACGAGGAACGTATGACCGTGCGACGGCTGATTATTGCCGCGGTCGGCATGATGCAAGTGATGATGTTCTCGATCCCGATCTATGTTTCCGGCCCCGGTGAAATCAGCGACGACTTCTACGCACTGTTTCACTGGCTGTCGTTCGCGCTGGCGACGCCGGTGGTGTTTTTCTCGGCACAGCCGTTTTTCCGTAACGCCCTGCGCGACTTCCGCACGGGTGTGCTGGGTATGGATGTGCCGGTATCGCTGGCAATTGGCGGCGCGTACCTGGCCAGCAGCTACGCGGTGCTGTTTAACGTCGGCGAGGTCTACTTTGATTCGGTGGCCATGTTTACCTTCTTTTTACTCTTTGGCCGCTACGTGGAAGGCCGCGCCAGACGCCGCAGCGGGCATAGCGGTAATGCGCTCAGTGGCGTACTCCCGATTTCGGCCACGCGGTTAGAAAGCGACGGCAGCGAGCGCATTCTGCCTGCCACCGAGCTAGCTCCCGGCGACCGAGTCTTGATCAAGCCCGGCCACGGTGTGCCTGCCGATGGTATCATTGAAGAAGGCGAATCAAGCCTGGACGAATCAATGCTGACCGGCGAGTACCTACCGGTCACCCGTCGGGTGGGTGACACGGTTACCGGCGGCAGCCAAAATATGGAAAACCCGCTGGTGGTTCGGGTGACCCACGCCGGGCGCAATGCCCGGGTAGCGGGTATAGTCGACCTTACCGACCGCGCCTTTGCAAGCCGCCCGCGGCTGGCCCAAATGGCAGCCCGCATGGCGCATTTATTCGTGCTTCGCCTGCTGATAGTAACAGCCTGCGTTACTATCGCCTGGTGGTTTATCGACCCCTCGCGAATGCTTTGGGTGTTGCTCTCCGTGCTGGTGGTGACCTGCCCCTGCGCCCTGGCGTTGGCAACGCCGGCAGCGTTAACCGCAGGCCATGGCCAGTTACGCAAGCGCGGCGTGTTGATTACCCGCGCCGACGCCATAGAGTCACTCTCCAATGTCACTCGGGTGATCTTTGATAAAACCGGCACCCTCACCCGCGGGGAAATGCAGCTTACTCAGACTAAACCGTTCGGTGAATTATCCGCTGAGCGCGCCCAGGCTATTGCCGCCGCCATGGAAGCCCACTCAGAGCACCCGATCGCCCGCGCCTTTCGACCATTTCGGGATGCTACACTGCAAGCCAAAGATATTCATAACCACACCGGCCAAGGCCTTGAAGGTACGTTAAACGGCGCCCGCTGGCGGCTGGGTAAGCCCAGGTTTGCAATAGATGGCGCAATGGATAGTGCAATAGATGGCGCAATGGATAGCGCCACTGACGAACCCATCGCGGCGCCCGCCAGAGGACAGTGGCTGCTGCTTAGCGAAGACGGCACGCCCCGCGCCTGGTTTGGCCTGCACGATGGTGTGCGCGATGATGCCGCCGCCACCATCACGGCGCTCCAGGCTAAGGGCTTAACCGTTGAACTGCTTTCTGGCGATACTGTTGACGCGGTAGAAAGCCTGGCCGATCAGCTCAACATCGCCACCTGGCATGCGGGCATCAGCCCGGAGGGCAAGCTGGCTCGGATGAAAGAGCTTCAAGCTGCGGGTGAAACCGTGGTGATGATTGGCGACGGCATCAACGACGTACCGGTGTTGGCGGGAGCCGATGTGGCCATTGCGATGAACGGTGCCACCGACCTGGCTCGCACCCGGGCCGACGCAGTACTGCTAAGCCCGCGCTTGATGCGGATTTTTGAAGCCATTGAGGTTTCCCGCGCCACCCGGCGTATCATGCGCCAAAATATGATCTGGTCGGTGTGCTATAACGTTTCGGCGCTGCCGCTGGCGGCGATGGGCTTGGTACCGCCTTGGCTAGCGGCTATTGGCATGTCGCTTAGCTCGCTGGTAGTGGTGGGCAATTCCCTACGGCTGTCACGCTGGCGCAGCCCGCCAACCCCATCGCTGAGTGCCCCACAACCGGTGACCGCATGACAATTCTCTATCTGCTTATTCCACTTTCACTGATTCTGCTCGGTCTTGCTGTTTGGGCGTTTTTCTGGGCGGTCAAAAACGATCAGTTCGACGACTTAGAAGGCCCGGCGCACCGCATTTTGTTCGACGAGGATGAAAACGACCTGAGTCCTGAGCAGCGCCGCCAGCGTCAGCAGGCACAGCCAAGACCTTCTGAAAAATCAGCGGCCGACACACCCGACGACCAAGAGCCTCGGCCATGAATCCAACGGGGCTTGATCTACCGCCACTAATGGCGGCGTTTGTGTTTGGCTTGATGGGCGGCGCCCATTGCATCGGCATGTGCGGTGGCATCATGAGCGCACTCACCTTTGCAGTGCCGCCCAGCATGCGTCATCCGGCGCGTATGGGCGGCCTGCTACTCAGCTATAACGCAGGTCGTATTATCAGCTATATGAGCGCAGGCGCGCTGGTGGCCCTGCTAGGCACACTGTTTTCGCTTTCCTCTACGGCACGCCTGCTGCTGCAGGTATTTGCCGCGCTGATGCTGATATTAATGGCGCTGTATATCGCCAACTGGTGGAAGGGACTGCTCAAGGTTGAAGCGGTGGGCCGCCGCCTATGGCGCTTTATCGAGCCCGTGGGTAGGCGCTTAATGCCGGTGGTGCATATCCCCCAAGCCTTCGCGCTGGGTGCACTATGGGGCTGGCTGCCCTGTGGGTTGGTCTACTCCATGCTGGCCTGGAGTTTGGCGATTGCCGACCCGCTGCAAGGCGCCCTGCTCATGGGCGCATTCGGTCTTGGCACTCTCCCTGCACTACTCGCTACAGGCCTCGCCGCGCGCCAGCTAAGCCATTTGATTCGTCACCCCGCAACGCGCAGCCTGGCCGCGGTGACGATTATCGCTTTTGCACTGTGGCAGTTGTGGGCGCTCACGGCGCACACCCTCTAATAGCATGACGTGGCTCAACGTTTGTACCGGTCGCTAGGATTAAGCTAGCGGTAGTCCCTAACGTTGGAGCGCCTTTCCCATGCCCGTTCATGCCCTTGCGGCTTCACCTCGTGCCGCTTCCGCTGCGGCAGCGCCCACGCAGCCGGAGTGGGATGAAGCCTTGCTGCGCCGCTACGATACCAGTGGCCCACGCTATACCTCTTACCCGACAGCGCTGTCGTTTCACGACCAATTTACGCCCAGCGACCTAACCCAGGCGATGGAACGCAGCAATGCCAGCCATCGCTCGCTATCGATTTATGTCCATGTGCCCTTCTGCCGCAAGATCTGCTTTTACTGTGCGTGTAATAAAATCGCTACCAAAAACACCGCCCTGGCCGAGCCCTATTTAACCCGGCTTGACCGGGAAATGGTGCTGACCGCCCGCCACTTGGATACATCACGACCGGTGGAGCAGCTGCATTGGGGCGGCGGTACACCCACCTTTCTCAGCTTAAACCAGATGGGCGACCTGATTGACCGTTTGGATGCGCGCTTTGGCCTTTCGTCCGCGGCTGATCGCGACTACGCGATTGAAATAGATCCCCGCGAAGCGGATGTGTTTACCCTCCGCCACCTTCAAGCGCTAGGCTTTAACCGCATTAGCCTGGGTGTGCAGGATTTAAACCCGCTGGTGCAGAAAGCGATTAACCGTATTCAGCCACGGGTGCTCACTGAAACGCTCATGGATGAGGCCCACCGCCTGGGCTTTCGCTCGCTCAACCTCGACCTCATTTATGGCCTGCCGTTTCAAACCGAAAAGAGCTTCGCGGATACACTGCGTCAAGTTATTGAGCTAAACCCGGCGCGCCTATCAGTGTTTAACTACGCCCATATGCCCGAGCGCTTTGCACCCCAGCGGCGCATCAATGTCGATGACTTGCCGGGTGGCGAAGAAAAGCTGGCGATTCTGCGCACCACCATCGAAATGCTCACCGCAGCAGGCTACGTGCATATCGGCATGGATCACTTTGCCCGCCCAGACGATAGCTTGGCGGTTGCCCAGCGCGAAGGCTCGCTACAGCGCAACTTCCAGGGCTATTCCAGCCACGCTCAGTGCGACTTGGTCGGGCTTGGCGTTTCGGCAATTTCACGCATTGATGACGTCTATGCCCAAAATCCTAGCGAGCTGGCCCGCTACGAAGCGGCGATGGATCAGGGCTGGCTAGCTACGGGACGTGGCGTAAGGTTGAGTAATGACGACCTTATCCGCCGAGACGTCATTGAGCGACTGATGTGCGATATGCGCATTGACCTGGCCGCCGTTGGTCAGCGCTGGGGCATTGATGCCCCGCGCTACTTTGCACCCGCGCTTGAACGCCTGGAGGTTGCCGAGCAGGATGGTTTACTGACCCGCAGCGGCGACCAACTTAACGCCACGCCCATGGGGCGGTTACTGATTCGCCATCTAGCCATGGCATTTGATACTCACCTACCTGGGCAAACAGGTCAGCGCTACTCAAAGATTGTTTAATCACCTTTGGGCAGGCATGCTAAAGCGGCTATAATAAGTAAGGTTTTTCTAATTGATAAGCGTGACCCACTCAAGGAGCAACGCATGTCGGAACCTATGAGCTATCGCCGCTCACTACTCCACGAAGCACGCTGCCAAACCTGCAGCTTGAGCTCACTTTGCCTGCCGCTTGCCCTTGAGCTGGAAGATATGGGGCAGTTCGATGCGATTATTCGTCGCCGAGCGCCGCTCAAAAAAGGCGAGCCGCTGTTTCGCCAAGGCGACACCTTTACCAGCGTTTACGCGGTACGTTCGGGCAGTTTGAAACAGATCACTGCCGAAGGTAACGGCAGCGAGCAGCTGACCAATTTCTATCTCCCCAGTGAGTTAGTCGGGTTAGATGGCATTGACGAAGAGCAGTACCCCGGCAGCGTAATCGCCCTGGAAACCACGACCATTTGCGAGATCCCCTTCGATCGCCTGGATTTACTCTCCGAGGAGCTGCCTGAGCTGCGCGGCCAGCTGTATCGCAGCATGAGTAAAGAGTTGCGCGATGACCGGCGCATGATGCGTCTGCTGTCGCGTAAAACCGCCGACCAGCGGCTGGCAAGCTTTCTAATTACCCTTTCGGATCGTTTTCGGCGCCGGGGCTACTCGCCTTATAGCTTTCGCCTTTCCATGCCCAGGGCCGATATCGGCAATTACCTGGGCTTAGCGGTGGAAACGGTCAGCCGTATATTAAGCCGCTTTCAGCAACAAAACGTGGTGGCAGTTTCGGGCCGTGAGGTCAATATCCTCGACATGCCACGTTTGCTTACCCTCGCCGAAGAGGAAGAACAAACGGCTAACTAACGTTAAAAGCCTGGATGCGCCCAGCCAAGAGTTCTGCCTGCCTGGCTTCCAACCCTGCAAAATCATACAGTTGACGGTCTGCGAGCTGCGAAGGTGCGATATTGGTGACGGCTTTAAACATACTTTCCAAGCGGCCAGGAAACTTTTTATCCCACTCAGCAAGCATCTCTTTGACCACTTGGCGCTGCATATTGGGCTGGGAGCCGCATAGATTGCAGGGAATGATCGGAAATTCCATTAGCCGCGAAAATTCGGCGATATCTGCCTCTTTGCAGTAGGCCAGCGGCCGAATAACGATGTTCTTACCATCATCTGATAGCAGTTTTGGCGGCATCGCTTTCAAGTTGCCGCCGAAAAACATATTCAGAAACAGCGTTTCCAAAATATCTTCACGGTGATGACCCAAGGCAATTTTGTTGGCGCCAATCTCTTCGGCAAAGCCGTAAAGCGAGCCGCGTCTTAGCCGTGAACAGAGCGCGCAGGTGGTTTTGCCTTCCGGCGTTTTCTCTTTCACTACCGAGTAGGTATCGCGCTCGACAATATGGTACTCCACGCCCTGCTTATCCAGATATTTTGGTAGCACGTGTTCAGGAAAACCCGGCTGCTTTTGGTCTAAATTGACCGCCACCAAGGAGAAGTTGACCGGCGCGTTGCGCTGCAAATTGCGCAGAATCTCCAGCATGGTATAGCTATCCTTGCCGCCGGAAAGACACACCATCACACGATCACCTTCATTGATCATTTGGTAATCAATAATCGCATTGCCCACTTCTCGACGCAGGCGCTTTTGCAGCTTGTTAAATTCGCGCTTTTGTTTGGCTGCCAGCGCTGACTGATCGTGCTCAGCGTCCGTGGGGGCGGATAACGTCGTTTCAAAATCAGCGGGGGCAAAATGATCAAGCGATTGCATGGTATAGGCACTGCCGAGGAGATGGTGAGATGAGAAACGCTAGAGAGCAAAATTAAAGCATCATTCTAACAACACTCACCGCTTGAACCAACGATGGCTTGCCCCTCCCTAACCTATGCGCCTCTTACTCATCCCTAGGCAGTTCCGCCATAAGGCGCTGTAAACGCATATACAACAGTGCGCTTGAGGTTGCCTCACCGAGTACACTCTGACCTCCCATGGCGGGTACTTGCCAGCACGCCAGTGCCTGGGCAAAGCTACTGGGTGCCTCCAACAACGGGCGCAGGCGGCGCAGCTGGCGCTGGTGCAGCTTCGCCACATCGACCTGGGCATTAGGCAGTGCGAAGTTCAAGCGACGACGAAGGAGTGTATTGAGCCCCCCAATTCGCTTTGCTAATTGCCACCCCACAATTGGTCGATTGCCGATAAATTCCACTAGTGCGCTTAAGCTATTACTGTTTGAGTCGGTTATTTCACCCACTTTGTACAGCAACTGATGACGTCGTAGTAAAGCGCTGTCCGGCTGCTCGACGGTGCCTAGCGTCGCCTCAAAGGCACGGCTGGTATGCACCTGCTGTTGACTCAGCACGACCGCCGCAACACTGATCACTGACGATGACGGCATGGACGTTTCATAACAGGCCAGCGCGACAAGCTCATCGCCCATATAGGGCTGAAATAGCCACGCATAGGGCGAATGAGCACAGCGGCGCCGATCGCTTTCACGGCGCATGGTACGTAGAGGCCCGCTAAAGAGCGCCACGTGTTTGTCCAATATCCCTATTCCACTCACGAATACTCCAAATGATAACGATGGGAAAGACGCTGCTTGAAGTCTTTCACAATGTGCAGCGCCTCGCGCAGTAGGTCCCGTTCAAGCGAAGAGAGGTCTTGCACCACCACGCGGTTCGCGCGACTGCCCTTTTGGGAGTCAGTTTCTTGCCCATTGCTCGCCGTATCCAAAATGCTGAGCTGCTGTTTAAGGCGCAGTTCGGTGAAAAGTGCCAAGGCCTCGCCTAAGTCATCAGCAAAACGGCGGTCCAAACGACCGTCGGCGGCCAGTGCGTCTAAGCGCTCAAACGTCGAAGTGGCACTAATACGTCGCTCAAGCGCCATGGTGCGCACGCCGTGAACAATCGGGAAAATGCCGCCTTTTTTAATATCGATACCGTGTTGAGGCTTTTTCAGCGAGCCAAACAGTGTCAGCGGCGTTGAAAAGCGTAGTGCCGTGCGCGCAAAGTAGGACAGCAGCAGCTCATCGCCTGAACAGCGTTTAAACAGTTCCTCGCGGACACTTTCCAGCAGGCTCGGGTTACCCGCCACAGCGTGGGCATCGAGCATTATCGCTAGTTTTAACAGACTGTCGCCATCACGCTTGCTAGCCCATTTGGCTATATTGCTTTTCCACTGCGATACCGTGGCCACCCACTCGGGATTCGATACCATAATATTGCCGGGGCATGGCGGGTAACCCAGCTGAATCAAGGTATCGGTGAGCGTTTGCATGTGGCTTTCCAGGCCGGGCCACTGCGCATCATCGGCGAGAATCAAGCCGTTATCCTGGTCCGTTTTAAGAATTTGCTCGCCGCGACCCTCACTGCCCATGACCATCATGCAGCTCTGCTCGCGATACTGCTCCTCAATAGTGAACTCCCAGGCTTTACTCATGATACGGCCATTCAGCGCGGCGAGCAGATCCATAGCGAAACGCAGTTTTACCCCTTGGGCCATGAGCGCTTTAACAAGCTCAGGGGTGCGTTGGCTAGCCGCCGAGAGCGCTTGCAAACTGGTCGCCTGCTCGACCTGTAAACTGACGACGTAGCTACGGCTTGAGAAGTAGCTAAGTACGTCAGTGAGCTCGACAACGCCTTTCAAGGCGTTGTTCTCCATCACGACCACGCGCGCCACTTTGTGCCGCGTCATAAGGACCAGCACTTCAAACAGGTATTGATCCGGCGCAACGGTCACCAAATTAAAGTGCGCGATCTCATCCACCGGGGAGGAAACGTCACGGCCTTCCAGTACCAAACCATTGAGCAGATCGGTTTTGGTCACCATGCCCAGTTGACCTTGGGTATCGACCAGCAGGCTATCGGCGTGGCTTTCGTTTAACTGCTGCACCGCACTGGCAATATCGGTGGACGCTACCATCAGTAACGGTTCGCGCAAACATTCGCTCACCTTGGCCAACATAAAGCCCGCCATGGTGACGCCACCTTCGGCACGTTTCTCGGTCAACAAGCGCGCTTTATGCGCCAGCGACTGGCGAAAAAAATGACTGAAATCCGGATATTGCTGGCACAACTGTTGGAATAACGCTTTTGGCAACAGGTAGCACAAGCATTCTTGCTCGGCCTGAAAGCGATAGCGGCTTTTACCGTTTAAAATACTGATCGCGCCAAACAGATCCCCCGCGGTGTAGTGCCCGATACGGGCGCTAGAGGACGGTAGCGTAGGATCTAATTCCGCCACCTCACCGCTGTGAATTAAAAACACAAACTCGCCCGCCTGCCCGGTCTCTAAAATAATTTCGTCGCGGTCATAATAGGCAAGATCAATGCCACGGCGAATATGGTCACGCCCTTCATCGTCAAGAAGCGTAAACGGCAGTTGGGATAAATCCACATCAACCATTGTGCATGACCTCACTTAACTAATGGCGAATTAGTCACCGGCACTAAAACACGGTGCTGATACGGCGAACAGGTGATAACGTCGACAGGGTCAAACGGCTCACGGTTATTATGCAAAGCATACGCTACGGGTATAAAGGATTCACTTCCTAACAAGCAAGTAGAACGTTGTTATACCTTTAGCTATCACGCCAAGGTCGAAGCGACGTTTGATACAAGACCAAAGTATTGACACTTGCTCGTCGTGACTCCTTCAAAACACCCTACATGTATTTAAAGTAGCCAATAACTGCTTTTTTTCGCTCACTAGACTATTGTCCCATAATGCTTTAAAAACCGACAAAATTCGCTTAAAAACCACAAAAAAACAATTATTTTCAACTACCTAGAGATTCAAAAAATGACTTACGAGGGTTATTGATACCAAAGTCTGGGATTTATTTTTTGGCGTTTATTGCCCAGTATTAACAATGAGTCATTTAGGGTAATCGCAGGTCACTAACTAACTCGACAGTTGATAGCGAATTCACCACTCTTAACGATTGAGTGGCCTTTGACGTGCGATTGCCCTGATGGATCTCACGCTATTCCTCGTGAACTTTCCCACCCTTACAAATCACAAGTGGAGAGCAACACAATGGCAGATGACAAAAGCAATGCTGCTGAATACTGGAAAGCTAACGTTCGCTTAATTGCCGGATGTCTGGCTGTATGGGCATTTGTTTCTTACGGGTGCGCTATCCTTTTTCGCCCTCTTCTAGCCGGCATCCCGGTTGGTGGAACGGACCTTGGCTTCTGGTTTGCGCAACAGGGCTCAATCTTAACCTTCATCGGTATCATCTTCTTCTACGCCTGGAAGATGAATAGACTCGATCGAAAATTTGGCCTTGAGGAGTAAGCCGGTATGAGCCAGTTTGCAATCAACTTACTGTTCGTCGGCGCCTCCTTTGCCCTGTATATAGGCATTGCGATTTGGGCGCGCGCCGGCTCAACGAAAGATTTCTACGTCGCCGGCGGCGGTGTTCACCCGATCACCAACGGGATGGCTACTGCCGCGGACTGGATGTCAGCGGCATCGTTCATTTCCATGGCCGGTTTGCTGGCCTCCGGTGGCTACGCTAACTCCACCTTCCTGATGGGCTGGACCGGTGGCTACGTTATCCTGGCGATGCTGTTGGCACCTTACCTGCGTAAGTTTGGTAAGTTCACTGTGCCTGACTTCATTGGTGACCGCTTCTACAGCAACACTGCTCGCTTAGTGGCGATCGTGTGTCTGATTGTAGCGTCCGTCACCTACGTTATCGGTCAAATGACCGGTGCGGGCGTGGCGTTCTCACGCTTTCTTGAAGTCAGCAACACCTGGGGTATCTGGCTGGCAGCACTGATCGTTTTCCTCTACGCCGTATTTGGCGGTATGAAAGGCATTACCTACACTCAGGTTGCTCAATACATCGTTCTGATCATCGCTTACACCATTCCAGCGGTATTTATCGCTTTCCAGCTAACCGGCAACCCGATTCCGATGTTCGGCATGTTCAGTACGCACTCCGAATCCGGCATGCCTTTATTGGCCAAGTTAAATGATGTGGTCAACGCGCTGGGTTTCCGGGACTACACCGCTGACGTGGACAACAAGCTCAACATGGTGCTTTTCACCTTATCGTTGATGGTCGGTACTGCCGGTCTACCTCACGTTATCATTCGCTTCTTCACCGTACCGAAAGTAGCCGACGCACGCTGGTCTGCCGGTTGGGCATTGGTGTTTATCGCCCTGCTCTACCTGACCGCGCCAGCCGTAGGTTCGATGGCACGCCTGAACTTGGCGACCACCGTGTATCCAGAGATGGCTGGGCAGGTTGAAAACTACGAAGAGGCCGCGCAAAACCCGATTCTGTACGAAGAGCGGCCGGATTGGGTTCGCACATGGGAAGAAACCGGTCTTATCAACTTCACCGACCTCAACAATGACGGCCGCATTCAGATGTATAACGACTCAGTCGACTTTTCTGATCGTGGCTGGGAAGGCAACGAGCTGACGGTGAATAACGATATCTTGGTACTCGCCAACCCGGAAATTGCCAACTTGCCAGGCTGGGTAATTGGCTTGATCGCAGCAGGCGGTATCGCCGCGGCGCTGTCTACCGCAGCTGGCTTGCTTCTAGCGATTTCGTCAGCCATCAGTCACGATTTGATCAAGACCATGATCAATCCGAAGATTACCGAGAAAGGCGAAATGTTGGCGGCGCGAATCTCCATGGGGGGTGCGATTCTGCTGGCCACCTACTTAGGGCTTAATCCGCCCGGGTTTGCGGCACAAACGGTGGCATTGGCCTTTGGTATCGCCGGCGCCTCGCTGTTCCCAGCGCTAATGATGGGGATCTTCTCCAAGCGGATGAATAACTCAGGCGCGATTGCCGGGATGCTGGCGGGCTTGATTTGTACACTGCTGTATATCTTCACTTACCTGGGCTGGTTCTTTATTCCGGATACCAACACGCTGGCCAACACGCCAGATAACTGGATCTTCGGTATTTCGCCGCTCTCCTTCGGTGCTGTGGGCGCGATGATTAACTTCGCCGTTGCCTTCTCGGTTTCCAGCGTGACAGCTGCACCGCCGCAGGAAATTCAGGATCTGGTGGAAAGCGTCCGCTTCCCCAAAGGTGCTGGCATGGCAGTCGATCACTAAGCAGTACGCCTTCCTGACGTTACCGCTATAATGCGGTAACGTTTTGGAGTCGACCTCACCATCGGGCTTCCTCACGGAGGCCCGATGTTTTTTAGCGATGTCTTTTAGTAAGGATAAATTATGATTTGGCACTTGATCGCCGCCGTGTTTGCGGGCCTTGCGGCCGCCGGGATTGGGCTAATACTGCGCAATTTGAGCGGCAAGCGGCTACCCAAGTGGATCGCACCAGTCTTTGGCGCGCTGGGTATGCTGGGCTATCAAATACAGGTGGAATACAGCTGGTTTGAGCATAAGCAGGCGCAGTTGCCTGACACCGCCACGGTCATTTCAACCGAGAGAAGTACCGCGATGTGGCGTCCATGGACCGTTGCTTTCCCCATGACCACCAAGTTCAGCATGATCGATAGTGAAAATATTCGCATGCGCGAGCAGGATGGTGCCCGCTTAGCAGAATTTATCCTTTATCAGTTTGAGCGCCACCACACTGACATTTTGATAACCCAGCCGTACGTGCTCAACTGCGAGAACCGCGAATTGGTCCCACTGGATCAGGACTCTCGCGAGCCTATTCTTGAAGAGATACGCACGCTGCGCGAGACATCACCGCTGCTCAACAACGTATGTCCCTCCTAAGCTGAATACTCCCCAATCAAAACCAGCGGCGCCTATGGTCGTACACGGCCCTGTATTTCGCCTAGAATAAGGCCTTTTATTAACTGGCTAGATCAGTTGCACACTCTGGTGGGGAGAAAGGCATGTTTCACGGCGGGCTACTGGTCGCGGTATCGCTGCTTTATGTTGCCGTTCTGTTCGGCATTGCCTGGTACGGCGACCGTCGCGCACGTACCCATGGTGCCACCCGGCGACGCCCGATTATCTATAGCCTGGCGCTGGCCATTTACTGTACTACCTGGACATTTTATGGCGCCGTTGGCCAAGCGGCGACGGCAGGCTGGTCGTTTGCGAGTATTTTTGTCGGGCCGATATTAACGTTTTTACTTTTCTGGCCGGTACTGGCCAAAATGATCCGCGTTGCCAAGCACCAGAACGTTACGTCCATTGCTGATTTTATTGCCTCCCGCTACGGCAAAACCCAGTCGCTGGCCGCTTTTGCCAGCTTAGTCGCCCTGGTTGGCACCCTGCCTTACATTGCGCTACAGCTAAAAGCGGTTTCGACTACTTTCAGCGTACTTACCGATGCCAGCGACGCGACCCATACGCCGCTGTTTGGCGATACGGCCTTTTATGTGGCCGCTGTGATGGCCATCTTCGCCATCCTGTTTGGTACTCGGCACACCGACGCCACCGAGCACCACGAGGGCTTAATCCACGCCGTGGCGTTTGAGTCTTTGGTCAAGCTTCTCGCCTTTGTGGTGCTCGGCGCTTTTGTCACCTGGGGCATGTTTAACGGTTTGGGCGATTTAATCGGCAGCGCTGAAAGCCAGCTTGAACTCCAACGCCAGCTCGCCAACCAGGATTTTGGCCAGAGCTTCTGGGCCCAGACGCTGTTGGCGATGCTGGCAATCCTGTGCCTGCCGCGCCAGTTTCACGTGGCAGTGGTCGAGAACATTCACCCTGACGACGCTAGCAAAGCGCGCTGGCTGTTTCCGCTTTATTTGCTAGCCATCGCGTTTTTTGTGGTGCCGTTGGCTGCCGCTGGCCTGCTGCTATTTTCCGAGAGCGGGGTGGAGCCTGATACCTACGTGTTGGCGCTATCCATGGCCTCGGGCCACCAGTGGCTGGTGCTACTCACCTTTATCGGCGGCTTTTCCTCCGCCACCGGTATGGTCATCGTGGCCGCGGTGGCGGTGTCGATCATGATATCCAACGAAATTGTTATCCCAGCGCTATTTCGCCTGCGCTGGTTCGACACAAAAGCGCGCGATTACGGCCGCTTAGTCCTTCGCACACGCCGCTTAACCATTGTGGCCGTCTTGGCTATGGCCTACGGCTTCTACCGGTTGATTGCCGAGTTCACCTCGCTAGCCTCCATCGGCATGCTGTCGTTTGCCGCTGCCGCCCAGTTTGCCCCAGCGCTTATCGGCGGGCTCTATTGGAAGCGCGGCAATCGCCTGGGGGTGATCGTTGGGATGAATGCCGGCTTTGCTATCTGGGTGTATAGCCTGCTGATGCCCGCCATGATCAATGCCGGTGTGCTGCCGATAGGCTGGCTTGAGGGTGGCCCGCTGGGGCTTAGCTGGCTATCCCCCACGGCGCTGTTTGGCCTTAATATGGGGGACAGCTTTACCCATGGCGTGATGCTGTCACTCGGGGTCAATCTATTCTGTTATATCTTTGTCTCTCAGGTGACTTCTCAGCGGGTCGTTGAGCGCATTCAAGCCTCGTTGTTTGTGGATAGCGTGGAGACCCGCCAAACGTCGGTCAATCGGCCCTGGACCGGGGCCACCACCGTCGGCGATTTAAAAGTTCTCTGTGAGCGTTTCCTGGGCGCGGGCCAGGTAGAGCGTGCTTTTGAAGACTACGCCCGCCGGCTGGGCAAACCGCTCGAAAACGGCACCCGCGCGTCAATCGATATTATCCAGTTCACCGAACGCTTTTTAGCCTCGGTGCTGGGCGCATCGTCGGCGCGCATTGTTGTCAACTCGGCGCTTCAGGGTCGCGGTATCGGCATTTCCGACGTTATCTCGATTGTCGATGAGGCTTCCCAGGTATTGGAGTTCAACCGCGCCCTGCTGCAGGCCACCATCGAAAACATTAACCAAGGCATCAGCGTGGTTGACCAGAGCCTGCGGCTAGTGGTCTGGAACCAGCGCTACCTGGAGCTGTTCCGCTTCCCTGACCACTTGATACGCGTTGGTGCCCCCATTGACCGCATCTTCCGCTACAACGCCCACAACGGCGAATACGGGCCAGGTGACCCGGAAGAGCATGTCCAACTGCTGCTTGACAATATTCGCGAGGGCCAGCCCCACCGCTACGTGCGCTACCGCCAGGATGGCAGCGTCCTGGAAGTACAGGGCAACCCAATGCCCGGCGGCGGTTTTGTGTATACCTATCAGGATATTACCCAGCAAAAGCGTATCGAAGAGGCACTGATCCGCTCGGAAAACAATATCCGCATCTACACCGACAACGTGCCCGCGTTAATTGCCTACTTCGATAAAGAGTGCCGTTATCTGTTTACCAACCGGGCCTACGAGCAGGCGTTCAACATTGACCGCAACGCGGTGATTGGCCGTCGCTTTGAAGACGTGCTGCCGGTTAAGCAAGCGGAAGAGCGCACCCCCTGGGTAACGCGAGCACTCAACGGCGAACGGGTCAGTTTTGAAGTCTCGCTGCGGGTGAACGACGCCATGCGCTATATGCTGGTCACCTATACACCGCACTTTGGCGACAGCCAGGCGATTTTAGGCTTTTTTGCTCTTTATCAGGATATTACCGAGCGCCGCCAGGCTGAAATCGCCCTCAAAGAAACCAACGAAACCCTTGAGGAGCGTGTGCGCGAACGCACCCAGGCGCTTTCTGAAGCTAACGCGGCGCTGCGCCAGGAGAACCGGGTGCGCGCCGAGGCGGAGCTTGCCCTGCGTCAGGCCAAGCAGCTGGCCGAAGACGCCAACGCGTCTAAAACCCGCTTTCTGGCTGCAGCCAGCCACGACTTGCTGCAGCCGCTCAATGCCGCACGGCTATTTACCTCCGCGCTGATGCAAAACGTTACCACCACCGATACCCAGCGCATCGTCGGCCACATCGATAACTCGCTGCAGGCCGCCGAGGAGCTGCTAAGCACCCTGCTGGATATCTCCAAGCTGGACGCAGGCGCCTTAACACCGCGGCGTAGCCACTTTGCCCTGGCGGATATCATTCGCCCGCTACGCGCCGAGTTTGAGGTGATGGCAGACGATCGCGGGCTGGATTTAGAAGTGGTACCCACCCAGCTTTGGGTCGACTCAGACCCTCAAATGCTGCGCCGGATTGTCCAGAACTTCTTATCCAACGCCATTCGCTACACCCAAGAGGGGCGCGTGCTGCTGGGCTGCCGACGTCAAGGCAACTGGCTTTCGATTGAAGTATGGGACAGCGGCCCCGGCATTCCCGATTCCAAACTCACCGAGATTTTCCAGGAATTCCGTCGTTTGGATCAGGCATCACGGCATAAAGAGAGTGAGAAAGGCCTCGGGCTGGGGCTTTCCATTGCCGATCGTATGAGCCGGGTGCTGGACCACCCTATCAAAGTACGCTCGACGGTGGGCAAAGGCGCGGTTTTCTCGGTTAGCGTGCCAGTTGTTGCCGCCAGTGAGGCGAGCAGTACCGAGCAGGCGCCCCAAGTGCGCCGGGGTAGCCATAAGCTTAGCGGTACACGCATCGTGTGTATTGATAATGAAACGCTGATCTTGGAAGGCATGACCGCCATGTTGAGCGGCTGGGGCTGCGAGGTGTTTACCGCCACCAGTATTGGCGGGGCTAAATCAATTTTACGCAATATGGACGGCGACCCTGACGCTATCCTGGCCGACTACCACCTGGATAATGAAGTCACTGGCTTAATGGCGCTGGAAGCGCTCAGCGAGCGTTTTGAAGGGGCGGTGCCGGGAATTGTGATTACCGCTGATCGTACAGAAGCGGTGGCCGAAGAGATCAAACGGGCGGGCTATCAGCTACTGCTGAAGCCCGTTAAACCCGCGGCGCTGCGGGCGTTGCTTACCCGCACCTTACAAGCCAATCGCGCCACAGCGCGTTAGGCAGAAGATGATTAAGAAACGACTTTGGGCGGCTCGACTTCCAGTTTCTGCGCGGCAATTACCGCCTGGGTGCGCGAGTGAACGCCCAGTTTGCGTAGGATCGCGGTTACGTGAGCCTTAATGGTTGCTTCAGAAACGCTCAGTTCGTAAGCGATCTGTTTATTCAGCAGGCCTTCGGTAAGCATATTCAAAACGCGAAACTGCTGGGGTGTCAGTGAGGCTATCGCCTCGGCAAAGCGCGACTCCTCATCGCTGGTTTCGTCCAGCACGTTGGCCAGCGCCTCGGGCAGCCACACTTCGCCCTGCAATATCTCGCCGACAGCCTCAGCGATCAGCTGTAGCGACGAAGATTTGGGGATAAAACCCGAGGCGCCGTAGTCAATAGCCCGACGTACTACATAAGGCTCATCACTACCCGACACTACCGCTACTGGGATATCGGGCATCTGACCGCGCAGTTGGATTAAACCAGAGAAGCCGTGGGCGCCCGGCATATGTAAATCCAGCAAAATCAAATCGGCATCTGGGTGGCGATTCACCACCTCGGTGGTGGCTTCCATGGTATCCGCTTCGACAATTTCCGCCTGGGGGGCCAACTGGCGTAACGCTTGGGTCAGCGCTGCACGAAACAGCGGGTGATCGTCAGCGACGATAAACTTATGAGCTACTGCCATGGATATTCCTCCGGTTCCTCGAGCAGCGGGGTTGTCTGCCGCCGCGACGCTAGGCTCTTACGGTTGTGAAGCATGGTACCCCATGGGCTTCATCATGCCCAAGCATCACATGCACAATTTATAATAGATCGTTCACACAAGTGAAACACATATCTATAAACACGTATCTATAAACACAACCGTGCCGACCTACTCAGGTCGGCACGGTTTTTACTCGATAACAGGCTTTATTAGGCTAAACAGCCCAACGCGGCGGCAGCGTTATTGATTGGCGCGATGCTCAATCAACTCATCCACCACCGACGGATCGGCCAGGGTGCTGGTATCGCCCAAGCCATCGCACTCGTTGGCGGCAATCTTACGCAGAATACGCCGCATGATTTTCCCTGAGCGAGTTTTCGGCAAGCCTGGTGCCCACTGAATGATATCCGGCGAGGCAATCGGACCAATGTCTTTACGTACCCATTGGGTTAGCTCTTTTTTGAGTTCGTCCGACGCTTCAACGCCGTCACCCAGGGTGACATAAATATAGATGCCTTGTCCCTTTATATCGTGCGGGAAACCCACCACGGCCGCTTCAGCAACCGCGCTATGCGCGACCAGCGAGGATTCGATCTCAGCGGTACCCATGCGGTGGCCCGATACGTTCAATACATCATCGACGCGGCCGGTAATCCAGTAGTAACCATCTTCATCCCGGCGGCAGCCGTCGCCGGTGAAGTACATACCGTCGTAGGTAGAGAAGTAGGTCTGGACAAAGCGATCGTGATCGCCCCAGATAGAGCGCGCTTGCCCCGGCCAAGAGTCGAGAATCACCAGATTACCTTCGGTGGCGCCCTCAAGAAGATTACCTTCGTTATCGACCAAGGCAGGTTTTACGCCAAAAAAGGCGGTTGTCGCCGAGCCTGGTTTCAGCGGCGTAGCGCCCGGCAATGGGGTAATCATGATGCCGCCGGTTTCAGTTTGCCACCAGGTGTCCACTATCGGGCACTGTTCGTTGCCGATAACACGGTAGAACCATTCCCAGGCTTCGGGATTAATCGGTTCGCCCACAGAACCCAGTAAACGCAGGCTATCGCGCTTGCTCGAATCCATGACGCTATCGCCATGGGCCATCAGCGCGCGCACTGCGGTGGGTGCCGTGTAGAGAATGTTGACCTTGTGCTTATCAACGATTTCACCCAAGCGGCCGTGAGTTGGGTAGCTCGGCACGCCCTCAAACATTAAGGTGGTTGCGCCGTTTGCCAAGGGGCCGTAAACGATGTAGCTATGGCCGGTTACCCAGCCCACGTCCGCGCTACACCAGTAGACTTCGCCCTCGTGGTAATCAAACACGTACTGATGGGTCATGGCCGCATAGAGCAGATAGCCGCCAGAGGTGTGTTTTAAGCCTTTTGGCGCACCGGTAGAGCCCGACGTATAGAGAATAAACAGCGGGTCTTCTGCACCCATGGGCTCGGCTTCGCATTCGCCAGACTGTTGGTCGACAAGGTCGTCAAACCAAATATCGCGACCATCGTTCCAATCAATCTCACCGCCGGTACGCTTAACCACCAGAACGTTTTTGCACACGTCGGTGCCTTCACGGGTCAGGGCGGCGTCTACGTTCTCTTTCAACGGCACGTGCTTACCGCCACGCACCGACTCATCGGCGGTAATCACCAGTTTGGAGTCGGCGCCAATCACCCGTTGTGCGACGGCATCCGGCGAGAAGCCCCCGAACACCACCGAGTGCACTGCGCCAATACGCGCACAGGCGAGCATGGCCATGGCAGCTTCGGGAATCATCGGCATATACAACGTCACGGTATCACCTTTGCCGATACCCAACTCTTTCAGCGCGTTAGCCAGCTGATTCGTTCGCGTATATAACTCGCGATAGGTGATGTGTTTGGAGTCTTTGGGGTCGTCACCTTCCCAAATAATCGCTGTTTGATCGCCGCGCTTATCTAGATGGCGGTCAAGGCAGTTAGCGCTGACGTTGAGCAAACCATCCTCAAACCAACGAATATCAACATTGTCACGCGCAAAAGATGTATTTTTGATGTTGCTGGGCGCTTTAATCCAGTCAAGACGCTTGGCTTGCTCAGCCCAGAAGCCTTCCGGGTCGTCCACCGACTGCTGATACATGGCCGTATACTTGGTTTTATCGACCCATGCATTGGCGGCAAAATCGTCACGCACTGGATAGACGTTCTGTTGATCGCTCATAAAATTGCCTCTGTCCGTAAAAATGCACTCTCTCTACAGAAAATGTAGTCGATATTGTTCTTAGGCGTATCGACATCGATTAATGTTCTCCTAGCATAACCCTCCTCGCACGGCCTTCCCTTTAGACATTGGTATTACCACTTTTTATTTAAAAAACAGCAATTTATACACTAAAAAAGACTACTTATCGGGTGTATAGACCAAGGTCTTAGCGCAATACCGACACCGATAGTGGCGCCCACTCACCACTAAAGTATGACGCCGCTGGGTAAAGTGGTGCGTACGGCAGCCACACTGATAGCGATAGGGCGCTGGCTGCGCTTGGCGAATATCAAAACGATGGGTCACGCTGGGAGTCAGGCCAAACAAGTCACGCATCACCGTTTTCCATTCACGACCATGAGGCTTCAAGCGCGCCCCATTCGCTAAGTGAAACACTAGCCAGTGAGCCATCTCGTGGGGAATCACCTCATCGAAAAACGCCATACGGTTTTCACTCAGCAACACAGGATTCAGGCGTATGCCGCCGCGGCCCAGGTGCGCCTGCCCGGCCGAGGCGCCGCGCAAATCCAGCCACACTAGGGGCTGCGGCAGCCCTGGGCTCACCTCAAGGCAACGCCGCCAGGCTTGCTCGACGCGAACCCGCGCGGTTTGATGTAAATCGTCGTGTGTCATAGCGGCCAGTTCAGCCGCTGGCCACGAGGGCAGAGGTGACGTCTTCATTAGTGATAAACTAGCCGTTATGAGTAGAGATTGACTGATAGTTACCGATTCGCATTGACGAGGCTTAACGCATGGCAGAGCGTAGCGACACCCCCGACACAAACACGCCACCCCAGCCACTGCTGGACGACGAGCAGCTGGATAGACTGGACGACTTCTTAGCTTCCGATCAAGTGGATGAAGACGCCCTGGATCTGATTTCAGCGCATGGCTTTTTAGTCGCGCTGGCGGTGGCCCCTAGCGAAGTACCGGCTACCCAGTGGCTGGCGGAGCTGTTTCAGGGCGAGCCCCGCTACGCCGATGCCGCTGAGCAGGATGAGATTATCACGCTGCTAACAAGCTTGCGTGACAATGCCGTCTCCGTTCTGGAGCAAGGCGGCTTACCGGAATTGCCTTTTGAGTTAACCCTGGGCGGGGAGCCCGCTGAGGATACCCCTATCGGCGACTGGTGCGCAGGCTTTATGGAGGGCGTTTTCAGCGACGAAAGCGCCTGGTTCCAAGACGACGAGGAGGCCGCCGCCACACTGCTGCTGCCGTTTATGCTGCTCTCTGGATTGTTCGACGATGAACCGGACATGGCCGAACTTGCCAAGGATCAGCCCCGCCAGGAGTCGCTAGTCGTGCAGCTGCCGGAATTGGTGCTGGATCTTTACCTGCACTATCGCGTACCGCCGGAAACCCCCAAACCCAAGCCACGCAAGAAGACACCATCAAAAGGCAAAAAACGCTAGGCACTATCTTAACCGCATGATCAGCGCATCCAGGACGCCATAGATCCATTCTCGGGCGCGCTGCTTCCATGGCCGCGCGGCCCAAGCGGTGGCGTCCACTTCCTGGCTGGTGGCAAAGTTTCGCTCAAACAATGTGCGTATTTCACCTGCCAGCTGGCGGTCGACCACCTCTTGGTTCGCTTCCAGATTCCAGTGCAAATTCCAATGATCAAAATTACACGAACCAATGCTTACCCACTCATCGGCAAGCACAAATTTGGCATGAATAAAGGTTGGTTGAAACTCAAAAATACGCACCCCGGCCTTGAGCATCGAGTGATAAAAACGCTGGCTGGCAAAACGAACACCAGGATGATCATGCTTTGTCCCCGGCAACAGCAGGCGAACGTCAATGCCACGCCGCGCCGCCCGAACCAAGCGACGACGCAGCGCAAAAGTGGGCACAAAATAGGGCGTACACAACCACAGACACTGAGTACAGTGGCTAACCCGGTAATGCAGCGAATGGCGAATCGCTTGATAGCGGTAGCCGCGTGCTGACATTGCTCGACCCATTACGCCATTGGCATACACTTGCGGCTTGCGCTGTTCGGGCAGCGTCATTACGCCTGCTCGCTTTTCGCCGCGGGTGAGCCGCGAACGCCACAGCTGCCGAAACAGCCGCTCCCAATCGGCCACCACCGGCCCATCAATACGCAAAGCAATTTCGTACCAAGCGTTGAGAAACTCATCCACAGCGCCAAAACCACCGGTGAATGCCAGCTCGCCATCAATCACTAATATTTTACGATGATCGCGGCTCAGGTTACGGGCCAGGGAGTGAAAACCTATGGGGTTAAAAAAACGTAGCTGCACACCGCCTTGCTGGAGGCGTTGGCGGTCATCGCTGGCTAGCCCCATGGTGCCGTAGCCATCGAGCAGTAGGCAGACACATACGCCACGCTGGGCAGCGCCAATCAAAGCGTTACTGACTTGATCCGCAAGTTGACCCGATTCCATCAGGTAGAGTTCTAGCAGTACATAGTGCTCGGCGGCATTAACTGCCTCAAACATAGCGGGCAGAAACCGAGTGGCTTCTGGCAGCAGGGTAAATTGATTGCCTTTTCGCCACACGTTCTGCATGGATGCTCCTTGCATTGCCACTGATGAGCTAGCGTACTAATGAACGATGAACATACAAATCGTAGCGGCTGGTTTTGCCCTCTAGCGTGTGTTGCGGGGCGGGGCCAATAATGGGCGGTGCCTTACGAGGGCGTTTAACCACTACCCGGTGAGTCGCCACATCCAACGCCGCCTCAAGCAGCCGTGGGGCATCGTTATCGTCGCCGGCCAGCTGGCGAAACAGGCGCATCTCTTTTTTTACCAGTGCCGATTTGTCACGATGGGGGAACATGGGGTCTAGATGGATCACCTGAGGGCTAAAATTGGCGCTGGCGACCAATGCCGCCAGGGAGTAAGCGGCATCGCCGTGGCGCAGCGTCATACGGGCGGCAATCTCTGCCGTGTCGCCATGCCTGGAGGCGCGTTTCAGGCCATCTTCCAGCAACGCTGCAATCGCCGCGACTCGCTCAATAAGCAGCACCTGAGCGCCCAAACTCGCCAACACAAATGCATCCCGGCCCAGCCCCGCCGTGGCATCGACAACGCTCGGTGTCACGCCCTTGGCTAGCCCGCAGGCCTTGGCAACTAACTGCCCTCGCCCGCCGCCAAACTGGCGCCGATGAGCGGCTTTGCCAGCGACAAAATCGACGCTCAGCGGTTTGCCATAGCGCGCTTCATCACCCACCAACACTAGCCGATCGCCCTGCTGCGTTAACGCAAGCTCGGCAGGCAACGTCGTTCCAACCGTTAACGTCATGCCGGCTTTTTCCAGGCCACGTCGTTGCGCAGGTAAACCGGCTGAACCAAGTGCGCCGCCTGCCCCAACCCAGCGGCAAAATCGCGCGCCGCCAGCCACGCCATTTCTTCAGCTCGCGGCTCAAGATCATTTAAGGACTGGGGCATATTCAACTGCACATCGGTGGAGAATTGCTCCCACAGCGTAAAGCCGCTGCCCACGCCTACCCAGTCGGTTTCATCGCCGGGCAAGCGTAGCGCCCCAGGGGCAAGCACTGCTTCAGCGCTCATCGGCGTGATGGTATCTTTCAGGCAGTGCCAGGTGGCGACATAGACTTCGCCCATACGGGCATCTAGCGCCGTGACGACATGGCGGAGGTGGTAACGACGATGCCCCTGAAGGGCCAAGGCTTCTAAGGTTGAAACCCCCAGCAGCGGGCAGTCCAGTCCAAACGCTAGCCCCTGGGCGGCCCCCGCAGCAATACGCAACCCGGTAAACGAACCCGGCCCACGGCCAAAGGCCACGGCATCAAGCTGAGTGACGGACACTTGCGCTTCGGCAAGCACCGCATCAATCATCGGCATAAGACGACGAGTATGCGCCCGCGGCGTCATCTCAAAACGCGCCAGACACGTAGTGCCCGCATCGTCTTGGCGCAGTAGGGCTGCAGAGCAGGCGCTTGAAGAAGCGTCCAGGGCAAGCAGATGTAACGGCATAGCAAACGGCCACTCGAAAGAAAGATTGCGACATTATACCTTTGTCAGGCTAACACGACGATGGCCCGCATTAAGCGGGCCATCGGCAAAGGTGTAAAACGTTTTTAGCTAAGCGTATTAATCAGTTAAGCGCTTCTTTTACCTGGCGAGTGATATCCGTCACGCTGCCCACGCCATCAATACGGTGATACTGAGGGGCATTTTCAGGATCTTGCGCCGCCCACTGCTTGTAGTAATCCACCAGCGGTGCGGTTTGTTCGTGGTAAACCGACAGCCGGTTACGCACGGTGGACTCTTGATCGTCTTCCCGTTGGACCAACGTTTCACCGGTCACATCATCCTTGCCCGGCTCTTTGGGGGGATTGTGCTCAACGTGATAAATCCGGCCCGAGGCCTGGTGCACACGGCGACCCGCCAAACGATTGACGATTTCTTCATCAGGTACGGCAATTTCGACGACGTGGTCCAGCTTAACGCCACCCTCTTTCATGGCATCAGCTTGCGGAATCGTGCGCGGAAAGCCATCGAATAAAAAGCCATTCGCGCAGTCCGGCTGGCTGATACGCTCTTTAACCAAGTCAATGATGATGTCGTCGGACACCAAGCCACCGCTGTTCATGATTTCTTTTACTTTTAGGCCCAGCTCAGTGCCTTCTTTAATGGCCGTGCGCAGCATATCCCCGGTGGAAATCTGAGGAATCTTGAATCGCTCGCAAATAAACTGAGCTTGAGTCCCCTTCCCCGCGCCGGGGGCACCCAAAAGGATTAAACGCATGGCACTGCTCCTTGAAGTTCTTAGTATGTAAAAAGAGGTTGAAAAATGAGTATGGGTATTCTGTTAACTGACAATAACCGCGCCTCTCAAGCGGCACAACTCCCCAAAAGCCTGAGAGGCCCGCTTTTATTTCAATTTTTTTAAATTAAAACAGCCAAATGCCCTAAAACTACCACTTTGGTCGCCCTGCTAACTATTTAGCAAATACAAGTTAGCAAACACAAGCGGCGCCCCGAAGGGCGCCGCTTGTGAAAGCGCATCGCTACCCATTAAAGCAGTAAACGACGAATATCGGTCAGTACATCAGCCAGGAAGGCAGTGAAGCGTGCTGCGTCAGCGCCGTTAATCGCTCGGTGATCATACGAAAGCGACAGCGGCATCATCAGGCGTGGCTGGAAGGCACTGCCGTCCCACACCGGCTTCATTTGGGCTTTAGACACGCCCAAAATAGCCACTTCTGGCGCGTTAACAATCGGCGTAAACGCTGTACCACCAATCGAACCGAGGCTCGAAATAGTAAAGCAGCCGCCGGTCATCTCGTCGCGTTTAAGCTTTTTCGTCTGGGCTTTCTTGCCTAACTCCGCCATCTCCTTGGCAATCTCGATCAAGGATTTTTTATCGGCATCGCGTACTACGGGCACCATCAGGCCATCGGGCGTGTCCACAGCAACCCCGATATGGACGTAATCTTTCCATACCATAGTGTCGCCATCGCCTTTCAAGCTGACATTGAACTGCGGGAATTTGCGCAGCGCAAAGGCACAGGCCTTGACCATAAAGGGTAGCGGCGTCAGCTTGGCACCCTGGGCTTCTACTTCGGCCTTCATCGCCTTGCGGAAAGCTTCCAGCTCGGTGATGTCCGCTTCGTCGAACTGGGTAACGTGGGGCACGTTCACCCAGCTGCGATGCAGGTTGGTCGCGCCCATCTTGAGCAGACGCCCCATGGGTTTTTCTTCCACGTCACCAAACTGGCTGAAGTCGACTTCCGGGATTGGCGGAATACCCGCACCACCGGTGGCCGCAGCTGCAGCGCTGGGCTGGGCTTTATCCTGCTTGGCAACCGCTTGCTTCACATAGCTCTGCACGTCCTCTTTGAGCACGCGGTCTTTCGGGCCGCTGGGCTTCACTAGCCCCAAGTCGACACCCAGCTCGCGGGCCAACATGCGCACCGCAGGCCCAGCGTGCACCAATTTGCCATCTCGCGGCTTGTGGGACGCCATCTGAGCTTCGGGGCTAGGCGTACCTGCCGGCGACTCAGCAGGCTTGCTCGGCTGCTCTTTTTTAGGCTCAGATTTTTCGGGTGCGGCTTTTTTCGGTGTCGCTTTTTTGGCGCCAGCGACTTCCATATAGCCAATCACATCGCCTTCAGAGACGGTGTCACCCTCTTTTACGGTCAGCTCCAGGAGCTTGCCTTTATAGGGGCTCGGCACGTCCATAGAGGCTTTGTCAGACTCTAGAGTGATGAGCGGGTCTTCTTCGTTGACCTCGTCACCCGCCGCTACGCCGATCTCGATAATCGGCACGTCAGAAGCACCAGAAAGATCCGGTACGCGAATCTCTTTGCGCTCCGGCTCGCCGCTAGCGGCTTCTTCCTGATCATCTTCAGCCGCTTCTTCCGGCTCGCTGCTGGCTTGGTTAGAGGACGGCTCTGAAGAGGCGCTCTCTTGCGGCGCGTCTTCGCTTTCGTCTCCGCCTTCGCCTGCGATCTCCATCTTACCGATGACATCGCCTTCAGAAACCGTGTCGCCTTCTTTCACAGTGAAGCTGACGATTTTGCCGCCATGGGGGCTGGGCACATCCATGGAGGCTTTATCAGACTCCAGAGTGATCAGGGTGTCTTCGGCTTCGACCTCATCGCCTTCGCTGACCGCGACTTCGATAATTTCGACGCTATCAGAGCCGCCAAGATCAGGCACTTTGATATCAACCGTTTGCTTACCGCCCGCTGACTTTTTAGCCGCAGGCTTCTGCTCTTGCGGCTGCCCTTGAGACGGCTCTTTCGGTTTTTCTTGTTTCGCTGGGGCTTCTTCGGGCTGGCTGTCAGACGAGGTTTCTTGTTTCTCGTCACCGCCCCCTTCGACTTCCAGCTCAACGATATCGTCCCCTTCAGAGACGCTATCGCCCTCTTTGACCAGCACTTTGAGCACCTTGCCGCCTTTCGGGGCCGGTACGTCCATGCTGGCTTTGTCGGATTCCAGCGTGATTAGGGTGTCTTCCGCTTCAATGACGTCGCCTTCTGACACCGCAATCTCGATGATTTCGACATCGGTATCGCCACCGATATCGGGAACTTTGATGATTTCGCTACTCAAGGTCGCGCTCCTTCCAAATCGGATCGAGCCGGCGGGCAAGTGCCCACCGGGCAGCGGTTTAGCTAGTCAGCGGGTTAGGCTTATTGGCATCAATGCCGTATTTTTTCAGCGCTTCGCCGACAAGCTTGCGATCAATGTCTCCACGATCAGCCAACGCGCGTAGTGCTGCTACAGTGACGAAGTAGCGATCTACTTCGAAGAAGTAACGTAGCTTCTCGCGGGTGTCTGAACGGCCAAAGCCATCGGTACCCAATACAGTGTAGTCACCCGGCACCCAGGCACGCACTTGATCAGCATACAACTTCATGTAGTCGGTAGACGCGATCACCGGCCCGTCACGGCCTTCCAAGCATTTAGTGACGTGAGGCTTGTTGGCCTCGGCGTCCGGGCTCAGGAAGGCTTCACGGTCCAGCAACAGCGCTTCACGGCGCAGCTCGTTAAAGCTGGTGACGCTCCAGATATCAGCGCCGATACCCCAATCGTTCTCGAGCAGCTCAGCGGCGGCTTCCACTTCGCGCAGAATAGTGCCCGAACCGAGCAACTGAACGCGACCCTTGTCACCCTGGGTTTCGCGCAGTAAGTACATACCTTTGACGATATCGTCGGCGGGTACGTTTTCAAGCGCAGGGTGCTCGTAGTTCTCGTTCATCACCGTCAGGTAGTAGAAGCAGTTCTCCTTGTCGGTGAACATGCGCTTCAGACCATCCTGGATAATGACCGCCACTTCATGGGCATACGTCGGGTCATAGCTGCGGCAGTTGGGAATGGTCGAGGCCTGAATCAGGCTGTGGCCATCCTGGTGTTGCAAGCCTTCGCCGTTTAGCGTGGTGCGCCCTGCTGTGCCGCCGACCATAAAGCCACGCGCCTGCAGGTCGCCCGCCGCCCAAGCCAAATCGCCAATGCGCTGGAAGCCAAACATCGAGTAATAGACGTAAAACGGCAACAGCGTGACGTTGTTGTTGCTATAGGAGGTCGCCGCGGCGATCCACGCCGACATAGCACCTGCTTCGGTAATGCCCTCTTCGAGGATCTGACCTTTCTGATCCTCGCGGTAGAACATAATCTGGCCTTTATCGACCGGCTCGTACTTCTGCCCTTCCGAGGTATAAATACCCAGTTGACGGAACATGCCCTCCATACCGAAGGTACGTGCCTCGTCGGGGATAATCGGCACCACTTTTTTGCCTAGTTGCTTATCTTTCACTAAGCCGGTGAGTACGCGTACGAAGGCCATGGTGGTCGACACTTCGCGGCCTCTTGAGCCGCCCATTTGCGACGCAAAGGTTTTGTCTTCGAGGCTGGGGATCTCCAACGCATCAAAGTCGCTCTGGCGGCTAGGCAAGTAGCCACCCAAACGTTCACGCTGCAAATGCATGTACTTGAGCTCGGGAGAATCGTCTTCCGGCTTGTAGTACGGCACTTCTTTGAGCTGCTCGTCGGTTAACGGAATACCGAAGCGATCGCGGAAGGTCTTAAGCGCCTCGTATTCCATGCTCTTAACCTGGTGCGCTTCGTTGGCCGCTTCGCCATCGCCGCTGCCCATACCGTAACCTTTAACGGTGTGCGCCAGGATAACCGTGGGCTTGCCGTTCGAGGTGTTGACTGCCTCGTTATACGCTGCGTAAACCTTGAACGGATCGTGGCCGCCGCGGTTAAGCTTCCAGATGTCCTCGTCAGAAAGGTCTTTGACCATCTGCTCGGTCTCTGGGTATTTACCGAAGAAGTGCTCACGGGTATACGCGCCGCCGTTGGCTTTGTAGTTCTGGTACTCGCCGTCGACCGCTTCGTCCATACGCTTTTGAAGGATACCCTTCTTATCCTTCTCGAACAGCGGATCCCAGTGACGACCCCACACGACCTTGATCACGTTCCAGCCGGCACCGCGGAAGACGCCTTCAAACTCGTCCATGACCCGTGAGTTACCGCGCACCGGCCCGTCAAGGCGCTGCAGGTTACAGTTAATGACGAAGATCAGGTTGTCGAGATTTTCGCGCCCCGCCAATGAAATAGCACCTAAGGATTCCGGCTCGTCACACTCGCCGTCACCCATAAAGCACCAGATCTTACGGTCGTACATGTCCTTCAGCTCACGGTGATGCAGGTACTTCATCACGTGCGCTTGATAGATCGCCTGAATCGGGCCAAGCCCCATCGACACAGTGGGGAACTGCCAGTAATCCGGCATCAGCCACGGGTGCGGGTAGGAAGAGAGACCATCGCCATCAACTTCCTGGCGGAACTTGTCCATCTGTGCTTCGCTCAGACGGCCTTCCAAATAGGAACGCGCGTAGATGCCTGGCGCCACATGCCCCTGGATATAAATCAGGTCACCAGCGAAATCGCCCTGCGGCGCGCGGAAGAAGTGGTTAAAGCCCACGTCATATAGGGTTGCCGCGGACATAAAGCTGGCAATGTGACCGCCCAGGCCCGGCTTGGCACGGTTGTTACGAATCACCTGGGCAATGGCGTTGTAACGGATCAGAGAGCGGATACGACGCTCCATGAACAAATCGCCAGGCATCGGCGCTTCGCGGTGAACCGGGATCGTATTACGGTGCGGGGTCGTCACCGAGAAGGGCACCTTCATGCCGTCCCGGCGCAGGCGATCCGCCAGGCGGGTCATCAGGTAGCGGGCACGATCTTCGCCCTCACGATCCAATACCGATTCCAGGGAATCAATCCATTCCGTGGTTTCGATCGGATCGAGATCTTCTCTTGTCTCCAGACTCATAGAGGTCTCTCCGAATGACGATAAATGACAATAAGCCCCGCTACCCTGAAGGGCCTGGGGCGGCGGGGTGGAACTCCACCGCGCGCCAACATTCAGCCGGTGATTAATCGCCGGATAGGGGTTTTAGCCCTACATTCAATAAGCTACGTACGTCTTAATGTAGTAAAGCTACACAAATGTATTAAAATAACTTGTTTAATACCCGAGAAGATACCGCAAAGTCGCCACGCTGCCAATTCCGTAGCTGCCAAAAAGCCTATCGAAAACAAACTATTGCACCGCAACATAAGGAATAACGAAGACAAGCACCACCACATTCATCAGCACGACCAAGGTGCGCTGCGGTGTAGTCAAACTACCGTTTTATTTACTGTGTAGATAAGCACTTAAATCGACGCTAGCGGGACATTTTATGTTCCAAACATTGCCGAAAATAGGCCCAGTCAAACGCAAACCCTGGGTCGGTTTTACGCAGTGGCGCCACGTGCGCATGGCCGACAATGCGCGTACTATTCAGCTGCGGATAGCGTGCCATTAGCCAGTTTACCGCCTCAACCAAAGCGCTATATTGTGATTGAGTGAAGGGTGTATGGTCGTCTCCTTCCAGCTCAATCCCTACCGAGAAATCGTTTAACGCCGTTCGCCAGCAGGTTTGTTGCGCATCCCACCAGCAAGAGCGACCGGCATGCCAAGCGCGCTGATCCGCATCCACAAACTGCACACACTCACCGTCACGGCGGATCAGCAAATGTGCCGATACACGCAAATGGGCAATATCGGCAAAAAAAGGATGCTCATTGATTGCCAGTTGATTGGTAAACAGCGCCTCAATCGCTGCCCCGCTAAACTGACCTGGGGGGAGGCTTATCGCGTGAATGAGTAACAGCGACACTTCGTCGGCGGGCCGAGCGTCACAGTTCGGCGACTCGACACGGCGTGCGTTTTCCCACCAACCGTCAGAGGTTTGTTTATTTTCCATGAGCACGGTCTCCTCTAACTCTCTAAGCTAGCGCTTTCTTTCGCTATAATGAACGCGATGCCCATCACACTCGACGACGTTGAGAGAATTCACTGCTATGCATTATCAATCCGCTCTTGCTGAAGAAATCCGCGCCAGTGCTGCTCGCCTACTGGCAGAAGACGTTGGCCCGGGTGATATTACCGCGCAATTGATCCCTGAGCACCAATGGGCCAGCGCCGATGTGATTACCCGTGAAGCCGCCGTGCTATGCGGGGCGCCCTGGGTGGATGAACTATTTCGCCGTCTGGATAGCCGGGTAAGTCTAAACTGGCAAGCGGCCGACGGCGATAAGCTGGAAGCTGGCCAATGCTTTTTGACCCTGGAAGGCCCCGCCCGCGTCCTACTCACCGGTGAGCGCGCAGCGCTTAACCTGCTGCAAACGCTGTCGGCCACCGCCACCGCTACCCGCGCTTACGTGGACTCGATTGAAGGCACCGGTGTGCGCTTGCTCGATACCCGCAAAACGCTACCCGGCATGCGCTTGGCACAAAAATATGCGGTTACCTGCGGCGGCGGGCACAACCACCGTATCGGTTTATGGGACGCTTTTTTGATCAAAGAGAACCATATCGCCGCCTGTGGGGGGATTCAAGCAGCAGTTGCCCTGGCGCGCAAGCTGGCCAGCGACCTACCCGTGGAGGTAGAAGTAGAAACCTTTGAAGAGCTAGACCAAGCGCTGGCGGCGGGTGCCGATATTGTCATGCTCGACAACTTCGCCATTGAAGACCTGCATGTTGCCGTCGAAATTAACGGCGGCCGCGCCACATTAGAGGCCTCAGGCAATGTCGATGCCACTACCCTACGGGCAATCGCCGACACCGGCGTTGACTGTATTTCCAGCGGCGCCCTGACCAAAGACATCGCCTCGATTGATCTCTCCATGCGCATTACGCGCAGCTATCGCGTGTGATTGATTACGTCTCGACGGCATAAAGCGGCTTGGAAAGCCGATAACGCTTGAGTGACTCACCGCAGCGCTCCACCCACTGCTCGCCGTGGTTCTCCCAGCCACGGCGCAACAGGCGATCATAGAGCATCAAACTGGCCTCTATTGTTACCTGCCCCTTGCCCTGTTCGAGCAGCAACCGCTCGGCGTGCACCAGCAGCGTGGTGCCGATCCCGCGACCGGCCAGCGAGGGCCATACATAAAGTGTCTCAATCCGACCGGCGGCTAAATCCAACTCGAGAAACCCCACACAGCGCCCATCGTAGGTGGCGACCAACGTGGTGTAGAGCGCTTGGCGTACGGCCCAGGCACTTGCCTCTCGGGGTAAGGCGTTTGCCCACGCACGCCGCTCATCCAGCGTGTAGTGAGTCGCGGCTCCCTGCATGACAGCGTGATAAAACACTTCCGCTTGGTCGGCAGCATCCTTTGCCATTGCAGCGCGATACATTACCCGCGCATTCGTTGGCATCGACGTTTGAAGCGCCTCGGTATTCGTCATGCTTCACCTCTGAGCTATTCAGCAAATTGCCATCAAGACCCGTTCGATCACGCCCTGATGGGTCACGCTAAGCCTATCGGCTGCTTTATACTACGCGAACCACCCCCCGTAAAAGGCAGTGTGATGGACGATGCCCCCCACAGCGAGCACTTTACGCTGACACCCATTGGTTATGTGGTTAGCGATTACCCAGATAAGTTCGGCATTCCTCGCCAGCCGGGACTCGCACTCGCTGCCAATGCCAGGCTAGTACTCACTGCACCCTACAATGATCCGCTGGCAGTGCGCGGCTTGGAAGACTTTAGCCATCTATGGCTAACCTTTATATTTCACCAAAGCCCTGAGCGCTGGTCGCCGTTAGTGCGCCCACCGCGCTTGGGCGGCAACCGTAAGGTAGGCGTGTTTGCCAGCCGTAGCACCCATCGCCCTAACCGGCTGGGGTTATCGCTGGTGAAATTAGCCAGCATCGATACCCAGCAAGGCGTCGTTTTGCAGCTATTGGGTTGCGATTTAGTCAGCGGCACGCCGGTCGTTGACATCAAACCCTACCTCCCCTGGGCCGAATCGCAGCCTAGCGCCCAGGCCGGTTTTGCCCCTGAGACACCGTCAGTCATGGAGGTCACCTTCCTTCCAGAGGCACTGGCTACGCTTGCCCAGCGCCAAGACAGCGCCACCCTGCTGGCATTAATTGAGCAGGTACTGAGCCAAGACCCGAGGCCTGCCTACAAGCAAAAAAATACCGCGTCTAATCGTGTTTACGGCGTTCGTTTGCGCGATGTGGACGTTAAGTTTTGCCCTCGCCAAAAAGGCGAAGCCACCACCTTAGAGGTGATGGCTATCGAACCTTACGCCGAATGATGGCACAAGCCTGGCGGCTTAAGCGGGGAAGGTAATGCCCAAACGGCGACCAACTTCTTCATACGCCTCAATCACACCGCCCAATCCTTGACGGAAGCGGTCTTTATCGAGCTTCTCACGGGTGTTGGCATCCCATAGACGACAGCCGTCTGGGGAAAATTCATCGCCCAGCACGACCTCGCCTTTAAAGATGCCAAACTCCAGCTTGTAATCCACCAGTAGCATATCGCCCTCGGCAAACAGCGCTTTGAGGATATGGTTAACCTTAAAGGTTAATTGTTTCATTTTGGCCAGTTGTTCGGGGGTTGCCCAACCAAAGGTCTCCGCCAGCGACTCGTTGATCATCGGGTCGCCTTTGTCGTCATTCTTTAAGAACAGCTCGAAGGTAGGCGGGTTGAGTGTCATGCCCTCTTCAACGCCTAGACGCTTGACCAAGCCACCGGCGGCGATATTACGCACCACACACTCCACCGGAATCATCTGCATCTTCTTGACCAGACTTTCCGTATCGGACAGCTGCTTTTCGAAGTGGGTGGGAATACCCGCTTCCTGCAGCCGCTGCATAATAAAGGCGTTAAAGATATTATTGACCATCCCCTTACGGGCCAGCGACTCTTTCTTTTTACCGTCAAAGGCACTGGTGTCATCGCGAAAAGTCAGCACCAACAAATCCGCATCGTCGGTGGTATACACAGATTTCGCCTTGCCGGCGTAGAGTTCTTGGCGCTTTTCCATGGGGACTCCGTAAAGGATCAAAATTAACAGTTAACGTAAATAGCCGGAGACACGTTCAAGTAACTCGCGCTGATCATCGGCGCTGAAGGCCCGCTCGCTGGCATTAATGGCGCGCAAAATCGTCTCGTTGCCGCTGCTTTCCAAGGCAAGACGGATCTCTTGTGACATCTTGCGAACATCCGCGCTGAACACGATCTGCAGCGGGTTACGGTTGCGCTCGGTTTCGGTCATATATTCAACCAGGAACTCGTGAGCATTGGGGTCGGCGGCAAGCAAGTCACGCTGACCTTCCTGGCTAAAATCGAGCTCAAGGTAGTGATTCAACTCAGCCCATACGCGATCGATCGGCTGCGGTATAACGACTTCCCACTCGTCACCTTGCTGTCGAATTTGCATCGCTTGCTCATTGGTTAAGCGCTGAGCGGTCCAGGAAGAAGACAAGCTGGCAGATGCACTGCGCGCGTTCAGGTGGCTTTCCAGCGCATCTAGGCAGCTAGGCATGCTTTGACCGCCGCGCTCGCAGCGGACTTCGCTGCTACCTGCACGCAATGCACTTTGTAGGCTTATTTCCGCCTGAGGCGTGACGATAACGCCCTGGGAAGCACTACTCTGCAGCACATTCAACTGGCGAGTGCGCACAAACCCTTCAAGCTGTGGCCAAACTGTGCCGGTGTCGGCAGCCACCACTAGCCATGTTTGATCACCGACTTCGCGTCGCTCAACGTAATCAGGCTCTAAGCCACTGCCAATAGCAAGCGACTGTGGCGGGCGAATCTCTGCCGCTTCGTCAATCCGTTCCACTTGGGTAGCGGCTTGAGGAACCGGCAGCGCGTCACGGTAGCGCTGGGTATTGCGGGTCTCTGGCAATACCAAAGGCGGCGCAGGCGAAGCCTTGGTATAGTCCAAATTACGGTCGTCGTAAAAACCTTCCCGCGCGCAACCAGAGAGCGCCACAGCCGCGGCAAGAGCCAGCGGAATCCATTTAAGCGCACGTTTTTCAAGCACAGAGCTCATCAAGCCACCTTAATTCAGCAAATCAGATACCCAGCTCAGCTATACGCGAACTGGGTAACAAAGGGTATGGCGCCGGGTTACTCCTCTACGACGCCCGCCAGCTGCAGCGCTTCACTGACCGTGGCGTGGTATTTTTCCGACAACCAGGTAAGCGGTAGACGAATACCCGCGTCCGCATATCCCATACGGTTCAGCGCCCACTTCACTGGGATAGGATTCGACTCTATACCCAGATTGGTGTGCAGCGGCATTAAGCGGGTATTAATCTGGTGCGCTTTATCGGAATCACCGGCTACGGCTGCCGTGCACAGGTCGTGCATCGCCCGGGGAGCAACGTTAGCCGTTACGGAGATATCGCCGTGACCACCCATCAACATAAAGTCGCAGGCGGTCGCATCGTCGCCAGAGTAGAGCATAAAACCACTGCCCTCTAAGCGGGTAATTAGATCTTCCGCACGCTCCAGGTTCCCTGTGGCATCTTTTAAACCAATGATATTTTTTACTTCGGCTAAGCGTAAGACTGTTTCGTTGTATAAATCGGAGCAGGTACGCCCCGGCACGTTATACAAAATTACCGGCAGTTTGCTGCCCTCGGCGACCGCTTTAAAGTGCTGATACAACCCTTCTTGCGTCGGTTTATTGTAATAAGGACAAACTGACAAGCAGTAATCGGCCCCTACATCGCCCGCGTAGCGCGCCAGCTCAACCGCCTCCGAAGTCGCGTTGGCCCCGGTGCCCGCGATGACAGGAATGCGACCATTAACTTCTTCAACCACGCTGCGAATCACGTCAAAGTGCTCCGCGAAGGACATGGTGGTAGGTTCGCCCGTGGTGCCCGCTGCTACAATGGCATCGGTGCCATTGTCGAGATGAAAGTTCACCAGACGGCGAAGCGCCTCCCAGTCGATGTCGCCATTGACCTTCATAGGCGTCGCCAGGGCGACGATGCTGCCTGTGATCATCCGTTTATTCCTCACCAACCAAAGTGTGATATCGATTATCTATGTCTTTGAATGCGACGTCTTTAAAGGCGACGCTTTTTCAAAGCCGAGCGCGATCAGGCTATTTTACGTTAAACGCCGACACTGCGCAGAGGCCAAATGGTACTCAGGCGACCCAAGCCTGTACAGCGTAAAGCGCTGTGAGTTTATCGCCACCCAGTTTTGAGCTTTGACAACAGCATCTGTCTTGCGTGTAATCGTACTTAGTAATCCACCCTAACACTCCAACTTAACACCCACCCTCAATAAGGATGCCTTATGTCTGTTGAAATTGGCCAACCCGTTGCTGATTTTTCCGCTACGGCCACTGGCGACACCACCGTGACGCTGTCAGACCTGCGCGGCCAACAAGTCGTGGTGTACTTTTACCCCAAAGCCAGCACGCCAGGCTGTACCACCGAAGGCGGTGATTTCCGAGACCGCAAGCCCGCTTTTGATGCCGCCAACACGGTGATTATCGGCGTCTCCCGCGATGGCCTCCGCGCCCAGGAGAACTTTAAAGCCAAACAGGACTTTAATTTCGAGCTAATCTCCGACAAAGACGAAAATGTCTGCTCGCTCTTCGATGTCATCAAAACGAAGAAAATGTACGGTAAAGAACATCAGGGTATCGAGCGCAGTACTTTCCTGATCGATAAAAACGGCAAATTAGTTAAAGAATGGCGTGGCGTAAAAGTGCCAGGCCACGTTGATGAAGTGCTCGCCGCTGCTGAACAACTTAACGCTTAGCTAACCTTTTTTGCCCGCGCTGATGGCGCAGCGCGGGCGCTTAATGCGGGTTACTCATACTCCTCAGCTGTGGCTTGCAAGGCCCGCTGTTCTTGCCGCTCATTAATACTCCGCGGCCATGCGTAAATCAGCGCTTTCAAAAGCGTGGCCAGGGGGATCGCAAAGAAAATACCCCAAAAGCCCCAAATGCCGCCAAAGAACAGCACCGCTACGATAATGGATACTGGGTGAATATTATTGGTTTCGGAAAATAAAACCGGCGCTAATACGTTGCCATCTAGCGCTTGAATCACACCGTAAGCTACCAAAATGTAAACAAATTCATCGCTAATACCAACGTGGAACCCGGCCACGGCAGCTACGGGCAACGTTACCACCGCCGCCCCTATGTAGGGCACCAGCACCGAAAAACCCACTAAAACCGCCAACAGCGCCGTATACGGCAGGCCAAAGAAGGCAAAGGTGAAGAACGCCACCGTACCCACAATGATAATTTCAATGAATTTACCGCGGATATAGTTGGCAATTTGATTATCCATTTCACGCCAAATTCGCGCTAAAAGCGTCCGCTTTTGAGGTAGTAGCGAAAGCATAAAACCGACCAGCACGTCACGGTCTTTGAGCATAAAAAAGACCAGAATTGGCACCAGTACTAAATAGATAATCAGCGCCATAATATTACCCAACGAGGCTAGCGACAGCGTTAAGGCACGCTGGCCTAACTGGCTAATCTCGCGACTTGCTACGCCTATCCAACTTTGCATCTGATCCGGCGTAATAATGTTTGGGTAGCGCGCCTGCAACTCATCCAACCATCCCTGGCCACTGGCGAACATGCGTGGCGTCTCTTGAACCAGCCCCACAAGCTGATTCCAAATCAGTGGCATCAAAATAAAGGCTAATGTTAGCAGTACACTGATAAACGCCAGAAATACAATAATCACCGAGAGTAGGTGTGGAAGACCTCGCCGTGTTAACGCCCCCACGACACCTTGGAGCAGAAACGCGATCACCAGGGCGGTAAAAAACGGCGCCAACATACGACCAAATAAGATAATGGCCGCAAAGCCTGCCACCAGCACAACCAACAGAATGAGTGCTTCCTCATCCGAAAAGTAACGCTCAACCCAGCTTTTCAGAATCGTGCGCAGGGTCATGGGCGCGCATCCCCGGCTTTACGTATCCAATAAACATACACATCATCCTGCTGTTCGCGGCCTTCCAGTGTGTGTGCGCTCTGATCGGTGAACGACGCCATATCCCGCCACGATCCTGCATCGGTTGAACGTACCTCAAGCAGCTGCCCAACCGCCAAGCCAGCCAAGGCTTGCTTGGCTTTTAACAAGGGCAACGGACAGTGCAGGCCGCTCGCGTCAAGTACCGTATCGGGCTGAAAGCCCCCAGCTTGCTCAGACCATCTTTGCTCAGACATAGCTACTCCCTCAAAATGCCCTGCCTGTTCACGGCATGGATTTATAAATGGTGTTATATAAACGGGTTACATAAACTGACTGCATGGACACCGTTGCACAAACATATTTGTATCAACATTGCTTAATCAATCTTGCAACATAAACTGACTATTGAGCGATTGTTTTCACTAGGGCGTCGATTTAACGGCACTTCTGCGCCGTAATCAATGTCGTAGTCTAGCCATCACCGATGAGGATGCCATGCCGACACTTCGTTTCGCTTACTCCGGCTGGCTATGCGCGCTTGCCTGTGCCTGCAGCAGCCTAGCATTCAGCCCGCCAAGCATCGCCAACAATGTTGACGGCCTGCCCAGCCTGGGTGCCGTCTCCACGTCTGTCAGCAACGAAGAATATCGTCTAGGCCGCGCGTGGTTACGCCAGTTTCGTGCTCAAGCCCCCCAGTGGCAAGACCCGATTGTAAGCGATTACCTGGACAGCCTTATTGCCCGCCTCGCACCGCATAGCCAAATAGATAATCTGCGCACAACCACGGTGATGGTCGACAACCGCTCGCTGAACGCCTTTGCCGTTCCTGGTGGCATCGTCGGCATTAATTCAGGGCTGTTTGCATTCGCTGAAGATGAAGGGGCCTTTGTTTCGGTCTTAGCGCACGAATTAGGCCACCTCTCTCAGCGCCACTATGCCCGGCGCAGCGCACGCGCCGCACAAACCCAGCTGCCCGCCATGGCGGGCATGCTAGCCGGCATGCTGATTGCCGCAAGCGGTGGTGGTGACGCGGGCATAGCCGCGGCCATGGGCTCCCAAGCAGCGTTGATTCAGGACCAACTCAGCTACTCGCGACTGTTTGAGCAAGAAGCTGACAACATCGGTCTGCAAGCCATGGCGGATGCCGGTTATGACCCCGAAGCAATGGTGCGCATGTTCGCAGCGATGCAGCGTATGGCTCGCCTTCAGGGCGACACCCCACCAGAGTTCTTGCTCACCCACCCGGTCACCAATAGCCGTTTAACGTCGGCGCAGGACCGCGCCGCCCAGCTTCAAGTTGCCGACGCTTACACTAGCGACACGCTCTACGACATGATGCGCGCCCGTGCACTGCTCAGCATTCATGCCAACACACCTGAGCAAGCCGCCTCGCGCCTTGCCCAAGAAGATGCCGAGCAAGCCGCTCAGGACTATTTAGCCGCATTGATTGACGCGCGCAACAGCCAAACCGATAGTGCCTTGCAGCGCCTGGACAGGCTTGCCCGTGAACAGCCCGACTTTGCCATGCTGCCCGCCTCTGCCGCAAGCGTTGCGCTAGAAGCAGGCCGCTATGATGAGACCATCCAGCGCAGCCAGCGACTGCTGCGGTTTATGCCCAACTATCTGCCAGCTCAGCTACTATTGGCCGAAGCGCAGCTTCAGCGCGACCCTCAGGTGGCTTACGACCTATTGCGCGACATCACGGCGCAGCATCCGCAAAACCCTCTCGGCTTCAACCTGTTGGCTGAAGCCGCTGGCCGCAGCGGGCACGTTAGCTGGGGCCACTTAGCACGAGCCGAGCATCTCCAGCTAACCGGCCGCGTCGATAGCGGCATCCGTCAACTCTCCATCGCGCGGGATGCCGCTGAGCGGGAAAATGATCAACAGGCGTTGGCAAGAATTGAGCAGCGCCGCGAGGACTTTATTGAGTATCGCGAAGCGCTGGAAGATTTTAACTAAACCTATGTCATTGCGAGGAGCGCAGCGACGCGGCAATCCCAACCAGCGGCGGCAGGCAGGAGCTCCGAGATTGCTTCGCTTCGCTCGCAATGACACTTCTACGCAATGACATTCAGCTAATCTTTTCTCGCTAAGCGTTAAAATTAAGCATCCGCTCAAGGGGCTTTAAAGCCTGTAGGCGCAGAGTTTCATCCACCTGAATCTCACCGCTTCCCTCACGCAACGCACCGGCTAGATTATCCAGGGCGTTCATGGCCATCCACGGGCAGTGGGCGCAGCTACGACAGGTAGCGCCGTTACCGGCTGTTGGTGCTTCAAACAGGGTTTTACTGGGCACTGCCTGCTGCATCTTGAAAAAGATACCCCGATCCGTCGCCACAATCAGCTTATCGTTGGGCAGCGCCTTGGCCGCTTTGATCAACTGCGAGGTTGAGCCAGCCACGTCAGCAAGCCTTACGACAGGCTCAGGAGATTCGGGATGCACCAGTACCGCCGCGTCCGGATAAAGGCGCTTCAGATCCTCAACACCCTTGGCCTTAAACTCTTCGTGGACGATGCAGGCACCGTCCCACATCAACATATCGGCGCCGGTTTTGTTCTGAATGTAGCCACCTAAATGCTTATCGGGGGCCCACAGAATTTTCTCGCCCTTTGCCTGCAGGTGTTCAATCACCTCGACTGCAATCGACGAGGTCACCACCCAGTCCGCCCGTGCTTTAACGGCTGCAGAGGTATTGGCGTAGACCACCACGGTGCGGTCAGGGTGGGCATCACAGAAGGCACTGAACTCATCGGCAGGACAGCCAATATCCAGTGAACAAGTGGCCTCCAAGGTGGGCATCAGCACACGCTTATCCGGCGAAAGGATCTTGGCAGTTTCACCCATAAAACGAACACCGGCGACCACCAGGGTGGTGGCATCGTGGCGGGCACCAAAGCGCGCCATCTCTAGCGAGTCGGCGACACAGCCCCCCGTTTCTTCCGCTAGTTGTTGAATCGCATCATCGGTGTAGTAATGGGCTACTAATACGGCATTATGAGCATTCAACAGCCGTTTAATTTCTTCAACCCGAGCCTGGTCTTCGGCGGGAATCCGGGTCGGGCAATACGCAACGGGCAACGGCGTATCAAACGCTGCTTGAGTAGTCATCATAGTCATCGTGTCTACCACTGTGACGAACAGGGAATCCCCCTGTTAAACACTGGGTCACGACATCGGCACAATAAGCGCCAACGCCGCTCGCTTGCGCGGTGGGCCGCTGCGTCTCTCGCGATGGCCTACCACTTATCGGCACGGCTGTTGGTTAAGCGTTACCGACATTAAATCTTAGCCTACAGGGTCAGAAATTAAACCCTAGGCGCTATCTTAAATCTTGGGGACTATTTTAGATCATTGTGGTGGGCAATTGCTGCCGACTGCAAACAGATTGTCACAACAATAGGATTTTCAAGCGCATAGCAAAACGCCCTTGGCAGCAAACTGCCAAGGGCGTTGAATTTGGTGGGTCGTGCAGGATTCGAACCTGCGACCAATTGATTAAAAGTCAACTGCTCTACCAACTGAGCTAACGACCCAAACTTACTTTGCTATTTAACACGTTCATGTTGCCATCAATACGTCAACTTTTCGGCGGACCATGCAAACTTTTGCGGCTTGTATGGTGGGTCGTGCAGGATTCGAACCTGCGACCAATTGATTAAAAGTCAACTGCTCTACCAACTGAGCTAACGACCCGTCTGAACGGATGCATATACTACTCGCGCACCCTTTTGAGAGCAAGTGTTTTTTACCGTGGATTCCCAACGACTTGGCTCTACCACCATGAGCTCTTGACGCACCCGATAGATACTTACTTACCGATCGGGAATTTTTCGCCTTCACAGGCAGGTAATCGTCGCCGGGCACGTCTTCCTTTTTTTATTCAGCGCGCTTTGGTTTTCGGTTTACGCATCGCTTGCACGGGCTTGCGCTTATGCTTGTCGCGATTCCAGCGATTCTTTTCATCCGGCGTCAAGGCGGGCACTTTGCGTGCTTCCAAGTTGGCCAGGGTGGATAAATCATCCACCTCATCCTGGGCAAGTTCGACCCATTCGCCGGCTTTAGCGCGCTTATCGAGAAAGATGTTGCCATAACGGACGCGCTTCAAACGACTCACCGTAAGGCCTTGCGACTCCCACAAGCGGCGCACTTCACGGTTACGTCCTTCCAGAATCACCACGTGGAACCAGGTATTAATACCTTCGCCACCAAATTCTTGCACATCGGTAAAACGAGCGGGCCCATCCTCGAGCATGACGCCATCAACCATGGCCAGGATATGTTCGCGCTTTACCTCACCCATTACACGGACCGCGTATTCGCGCTCCACCTGAGTAGAGGGGTGCATTAAGCGGTTGGCCAACTCACCATCAGTGGTGAACAGCAACAAACCGCTGGTATTGATATCCAGACGGCCAATCGCAATCCAACGCTCACCTTTAAGACGCGGCAAGCGATCAAACACCGTGCGCCGACCTTCAGGGTCTTTACGTGTACATAGTTCGCCTTCCGGCTTGTTGTACATAATCACCCGGCGCGGCACTTCTTCTTCCGGGCGCAGCGACACCGGACGATCATCAAAACTGACTTTATCGCGGACTTCAACACGGTCGCCCAGCTTGGCGACTTGGTTATTAACTTTAACGCGGCCGGCGGAAATCGCCGTTTCCATTTCACGCCGCGAGCCTAGGCCTGCACGGGCCAGGACTTTTTGCAGCTTTTCGCTGGTGGGCGGCGTGGTGTTATCACTCTGACTCATGGTCGTCTGACCTCTCATCGGTAGTCTGCGTGCGCCCGCGCTTGTCGTCGTCAGCGCGCTGCGCACGTGCCGCAAGCCTTGCTTCTAAATCGGCAAAGCTCAGCGGCTGGGTTAACGCCGTCTCGGCGTGTGTGTCGGCTGGTTCAGCCGAGGTTATCTGTTCTTTCTGGGGTGGCGCATCCTGCACCGTTTTGAGCGTTTCGTCTAGTGCTTCATCGTCTGAACCGGGGTCATTTTTTTCCTGAATGTCAGCATCCTTCGTCATCCCCGGTTCTTCAGGTATTTCGTTTTCGTCCCAGCTTGCCAGCGTGTGCATGGGCGGCAATGCATCAAGGGTTTTTAACCCAAAATCGTCTAAGAAGCTCCGCGTGGTCGCGTATACGGCTGGGCGCCCAGGCACATCCCGGTGGCCCACTACGCGAATCCAGCCGCGCTCTGCCAAGGTGCGCATAATGGAGCTACTCACACTGACTCCACGCACCTCCTCAATGTCCCCACGGGTAACCGGCTGCCGATAGGCAATTAACGCCAGTGTTTCCAGCAGCGCCCGTGAGTAGCGCTGGGGGCGCTCATCCCATAGCCGTGACACCCACTGGGAAAGCCGCGGGCGAATACGCAGCTGGTAGCCTGAGACCGTTTCCAGCAACTCCAGCGCACCGCCGGAATGGCGCTGCTGCAAACGCTCAAGGATGTCACGAAGCTCTTTGCGCGGGGGGCACTCGCGCTCAAGAAAGAGTGTCTCCAAGCGTTCAAGGGGTAAGGGTTCGCCAGCGGCCAGCAATGCGGCTTCAACAATGTCGTCTAAAATAATGTCATCTAACCCGGTGACAGCATTACTCATGGCGTCTCCTCGCCAGGTTCAAAAGCGGACTCGCCATAGGCATCTTCTTCTATCTCGCCCTCATCAAAAGCACTCTCCTCGCCGTCAGTCAGGGCAGCGCGCCGCGCCCGCACGTGAATGGGTGACAGGGGGGCGTTTTGGACAATTTCAATCATGGCTTCTTTAGCTAGCTCAAGAATTGCCATAAAAGTGACCACTACGCCTGGGCGCCCCTCCTCTAAAGTAAATAGTGCTTCAAAGGGGGTATAGCGCTGATGGGCGTCGTCATGACTTAGCTTCTCCATAATCTTGAGCATGCGCTCGCGGGTAGAGAGCACCTCGCGACTGATTTGGTGGGCCTGCACTAGCTCGGCGCGCCTGAGGATATCGGAGAGCGCGCTGAGCAATTCATCCAATTCCACCTCCGGGTGAATCACACGGGACTCCAGCGGCGGCAGGCCCGCCTGCACACTGAACCAGTCACGCCCCATGCGCGGTAGCGTATCGAGCGTTTCGGCCGCCTCTTTCAGGCGTTCGTACTCTTGCAGTCGGCGGATAAGCTCAGCGCGGGGATCCTCCTCGTCATCGCCCTCTGCCTTCGGCGGGCGTGGCAACAAGGTGCGCGACTTAATCTCAGCCAGCATGGCGGCCATCAACAGGTATTCCCCCGCCAGCTCGATCTCCATGGCCTTCATCAGCTCCACGTACTCGATGTACTGGTGAGTGATGGTCGCTACATTGATAGTCAGAATATCCAGGTTTTGGCGGCGAATCAGGTATAGCAGCAGATCCAGCGGGCCTTCAAAGGTCTCTAAAAAGACACGTAGTGCTTCCGGAGGAATATACAAATCCTCCGGCATTTGCGTAATCGGCTCATTAAACAGGCGCCCAAACGAAGCCGCCACTGGCTCGGTGGGTTCGGAATCAGGGCTTTCTAAATCAACAGTAGTGCTTGGCGTCTCGCTCACGCGGGTCGGTTCTCTTGGGATGTTTGGAATCAGGCGACAGCCTGGCGGTGGCGTGTCAAATCGCCCTGCCCGGCCAGAATTCCATCAATAGACACATCTTCATCCAACGCGTCCCAATGAATTCCACGAGCACTCAATTCATAGCACGCCAGTTGTTGAACTGACGCTTTAAGAAGGCGCGGGTACCAAGCTAGCGGTACACCTACCGTGCGACCATCACTTAACTCAACCCAGAAATTATCCTCATCAAACGTAACTCGCTTAGGAGAAGTAGTCATGCCAGGCCCCCTCTAGTATATCGCGGTGTTGAATAATCATCGCCGTAATAGTGCGTAGCGCTTTGGCATCAAAGCCATCATTTCTCGCCAACTGCACATCAGGCAAGAGCCAAAATTTAGCTTCAGCGCCCGCTTTAAATATATGGATGTGAGCAGGCTCTAAAGGATTACCTTCATTTGAATAGAAGAAGAACCTAAAACCCTGCAAGCTTAGCACCGTTGGCATCGAGCGCTCCTGCAGTTTACAACCTAAATATTGAATAATAGATGGTTTATCGACACAAGGCACATGCTACCCCGCCTCCACCGCTTTGCGGTAACGGCCAGCATAGTCAAACAGCTTGTCACGGATTTGGAAATGGCGCCCCACTTTGCGGCCTACGACAAAATCAGGGTGGCGCAGGCGGCGCTGTTCAGCAACGACTTCCTCTGCGCTTAGCGGCTGCCATTTACCCCCCGGCGCGCGCAGGTGGTAGCGCAGAAAGGCGGCATAGAAGGCGCGCCGCTGGGCGGACGTCTCAAGCGCGAACCACTCGGCCAGGTGGGTGCCATCTTCGTCATGATAGGTGACTTTTAAGCGCGGCAGGCCACGGCCGTTGGTGATCGCTTCCAGCTGCATACCGCTTACCCGCAACACCTTGGCGTCTTTCAGCTTTAGGGCATCCTTGAGCTTATCATCCGCGTCCACCAGTAGTTTTTCGCAGCCGTGGCAGCGGCGGGCGGCAATATCATTCTCGGCGCCGCACTCATCGCAGACTTTAAACCGAAAACGGAAGTCACATTGATGGCGCCTCCCTTCGTCATCCTCAACCAATCCCTGGCAGCGACGGCCAAAGTGCTCGATCACTAGCTCGCCATCGCGCTTACCCCAGTATAGGTTGGCATGGCCGCAGGCGGGGCACTCCACCTGCACCGGTTCACTGTCACTATCCGGCTTAGGCTCACCCACTTCCGGTGCGAAGATATCCCAGGGGTTACCGGCATAGTCCAGAATCAAACAGTCACTTTTGCCCGGCGACAACCGCAGCCCTCTGCCCACCATCTGCTGATAGAGGCTGACCGATTCAGTGGGCCGTAAAATGGCGATCAAATCCACGTGGGGAGCATCGAAACCGGTGGTCAGCACCGCGACGTTCACCAGGTATTTCAACTTCCGCGCTTTAAAGGCATCGATCAACGCGGCGCGCTCTTGGGAAGGTGTTGCACCGGTGATTAACGCAGCCTCTGCCCGGGGTAAATAACCGATAATTTCTTCAGCGTGGGCCACCGTGGCGGCAAAAATCATCACGCCTTGACGATCAACCGCGTATTCGACGATTTGCTCAATAATACCCGGCGTCGCCCGGTTTCCCGCCACTACACGATTAAGCGCCTCCTCCTGAAAAAGACCGCTTGAAGCAGGTTTAAGCGCGGAGAAGTCATAACCCTCAACCGCCATATCCAGGCGCTTTGGCGCGGCAAGATAACCCTGCTTCACCATTAGCCGTAGCGGCTGCTCGAAGACGCAGTCGCGAAAAAAACTCGCTTCGCTGCCCCGCACCATGCCGTGATGGTGGCGGTAATAGATAAACCCCTGCCCCAAACGGTACGGCGTCGCGGTGAGGCCGAGTATTTTAAGCTCTCGATTGTGCTGGCGCAGGTGCTCAATCACCTGCCGGTAGCTAGCGTCTTCGTTAAGCGATACGCGGTGGCACTCATCGATGACCAGCAGGGTAAAGTTAGCGTCGTTAAAACTCTCCAGGTTGCGCACCACCGACTGCACCGAGCCAAATACCACTTGGCGACTCGCCTCTTTGCGCTTTAAACCGGCGCTAAAAATATCCGCCTCAAGGCCATACGCCTGGTATTTAGCGTGGTTCTGCTCCACCAGTTCGCGCACGTGTGCCAGCACCAGCACCCGCCCACGCGCTAAGCGCGCCAGCTCAGCAATTACCAGGGATTTGCCACTGCCGGTAGGCAGCACTACCAAGGCAGGCTCGCTGGAGGCGCGGAAGTGCACCACCACGCGCTTGACCGCTTCCTGCTGATAGGCGCGAAGCTGAGGCGTTGGAGAGCTGGCTAGTGAGGTACTAGATGCTAACAAATTAATTAGCCCGCTACTGAACTATTACGACTTTCGTCGCGTCGTAGTAGTGATGGTTTAAATAATCCCTGAACTCGCAACGTTTATCCGCGAGAAGATAATAGTGAGGTGCGCCATGACAACCAACCATTTCAGCCCTGAGTGCCCGGAATGCAGCAGCCGTTTAAAACGCTTACCCGCGACGCGGCGGGGTAAAGCCCATGTGTTTTGCATGGATTGCGGGCATGATTTTGGGCGCTTTGAATACCTCGTTGAGCGCTACCGTTTAGAGCTTGAAACGCTGGAGGACAAGCTAGGATTACCGACCGAAGAGGCTGATAAAACAGCGGCTAGGGCTCCCCAGCAACACTCTCAATAACGGTTGTCACGACGAGCGTCACTGTTAACGGCGAAAAGAAATCCGCCGTTAACAGAGGCGCTACGCCCATCGCATTATTGGGCGCATTACTGACATTAGTTGAGCCAAACACGCGCATTGCGGAATAACCGCAACCAGGCGCCATCCTCCGTCCATTCTGCGGGGCGCCAGGAATTAGTGACCGCTCGAGCAACGCGCTCGGGGTGGGGCATCATAATGGTCGCTCTGCCATCCGGCGTGGTCAGGCCGGTAATGCCCGCCGGTGAGCCGTTAGGGTTTGCCGGGTAGCGTGTGGTCGTCTGGCCGTAGTTGTCGATATAGCGCATAGCGACTTGGCTGCTCGACTGCATGCTGCGCAGGTGGGCGCTATCGCGGAACGCTGCCTGCCCTTCGCCATGGGCGACGGCGATGGGCAGTTTTGAGCCTTCCATACCGGCAAGCAGAATCGAGGGGCTTTTCTCGACGCGCACCATGGAAACGCGGGCTTCAAACTGCTCGGACTCATTGCGCACAAACGTCGGCCAGTTTTCGGCACCCGGAATTAGCGTCTTAAGCTGCGAAAGCATCTGGCAGCCGTTACACACGCCCAGCGAGAAACTGTCCTCACGGGCGAAGAATGCCGCGAACTGCTCCCGGGCGCGCTCATTAAACAGTACCGACTTGGCCCAGCCACCGCCAGCGCCAAGCACGTCGCCGTAGGAGAAGCCACCACAGGCGACAAGGCCTTTGAACTCCTCAAGCGACACACGCCCTTCAAGGATGTCACTCATGTGAACATCGACGGCGTCAAAACCGGCTTTATCAAACGCCCAAGCCATCTCTACCTGACCATTGACACCCTGCTCGCGCAGCACGGCCATGGCAGGTTTGGCAGTATTCACAAACGGGGCGCTGATATCCTCGTTGATATCAAACGTTGGCGTGGCGGACAGCCCTGGATCGCGACTATCGAGCAGGTTGTCGAATTCGTTTTTGGCACACTCGGGGTTATCCCGCAGCGCCTGCATCCGATAGCTAGTTTCCGCCCAGGTGCGCTGGGTGAGCTGACGCGTGGTTTCCAGCAGCGGCTCTTCAAACAGCGTGACGCGCACCTGATCATCGAAACGCGGGCGAGCAATCACGCCGCAGGTTTCGATACCAGCCACGGCAAACTGCGCCAGCACCTCTTCGGTGTGTTGGCGATTGACCTGAATGACTGCGCCCAGCTCTTCCGAGAACAGCGCGTGTAGCGCCTCCACCGGCTCGTCGATCATCCAGTCGAGCTTGATCTCAAGCCCGGCATGGGCGGCAAAGGCCATTTCCAGCAGCGTGACCAGCAGGCCACCGTCGCTACGGTCATGATAGGCCAGCAGCTTTCCGTCGCGGTTAAGCCCCTGGATAACCTCAAAGAACGCCTTGATATCTTCCGGATCGTCCACATCCGGGCAGTCGCTGCCCACCTGACCATACACCTGCGCCAGCGCCGAACCGCCTAGACGGTTTTGCCCGCCGCCCAGGTCGATCAAAATCAGATCCGATTCGTCTTGCTCTAGATTGATCTGCGGCGTCAAGGTCGCCAGCGCATCGGTTACCGGGGCGAAACCGGTCACCACGAGCGAAAGCGGCGATGTGACGCTCTTTTCTTCGTGTTCGCTCTGTTCTTTCTCATCGATCCAGGCAGTGCGCATCGACATGGAGTCTTTGCCGACCGGAATCGCAATACCTAACGCCGGGCACATTTCCATACCCACCGCGTAAACGGCGTCATACAGCGCCTGGTTTTCACCCGGATGGTCGGCTGCACTCATCCAGTTAGCGGAGAGCTTGATATCGCTCAGTTTAGCAATCGGCGCCGCTGCCAAGTTAGTAATTGCCTCGGCGACCGCTAGACGGGCGCTGGCCGCGGGATTGATCAACGCCACCGGCGGCCGCTCACCCATAGCCATGGCCTCGCCCACGTGGCTATCAAAGCTTGCCGTGGTCACGGCGACGTCAGCTACCGGTACCTGCCAGGGGCCGACCATCTGGTCGCGGGCCACCTGACCAGTGATCGAGCGGTCGCCGATGGTGATCAGGAAGCTTTTGGAAGCGACGGTGGGCAGGCGCAGCACGCGATCCAACGCTTCACGCAGATCAAGATTGTCCAGCATCACGCCAGAAAGTGCAGGCTTGTGACGCGTAAACTCGCGCTGCATCTTGGGCGCTTTGCCAAACAGCACGCTCATTGGCAAGTCCACCGGCTGACTATTAAAGTGCCCATCGTGGACTTCAAGGTGGTGAGCCTCTAAGGCTTCGCCGACTACTGCATAGGGGCAGCGCTCACGCTTACAAAGCGCGTCAAAGGTATCCAAATCTTCTGGCGCGACCGCTAGTACGTAGCGCTCCTGGGCTTCGTTGCACCAGATTTCCAGCGGGCTCATGCCCGGCTCGGCGTTGGGCACCGCGCGAAGGTCAAAGCGGCCGCCGCGGTTGCCATCCTTAACCAGCTCCGGCAGCGCATTGGAGAGGCCACCAGCGCCCACATCGTGAATAAAGCGAATCGGGTTGTGATCGCCCAGCGCCCAGCAGCGGTCGATCACTTCCTGAGCGCGCCGTTCGATTTCGGGGTTTTCGCGCTGCACCGAGGCAAAATCCAGGTCGGCGCTGGAGGTGCCGGACGCCATACTGGAGGCCGCGCCGCCGCCCAGGCCAATCAACATCGCCGGGCCACCCATCACAATCAGCTTGCCGCCGACCGGAATATCGCCTTTTTGCACGTGGTGGGCACGGATGTTGCCATAGCCACCAGCGAGCATAATCGGCTTATGGAAGCCGCGCCGCTCAATGCCGCCGTCGTTAAGTGAATCCTGCTCGTAGGTGCGGAAATAGCCGGTCAGATTGGGCCGACCAAACTCATTATTGAACGCGGCGCCGCCAATCGGGCCGTCGAGCATAATGTTAAGCGCTGACTGCATGCGCTCGGGTTTGTCGTAGTCGAAAGCTTCCCAGGGCTGTACGAACTCAGGAATACGCAGGTTAGAAACCGTAAAGCCGGACAAACCGGCCTTGGGCTTACCGCCAATGCCGGTGGCGCCTTCATCACGGATTTCTCCACCCGAGCCGGTTGCAGCGCCAGGGAACGGAGCAATCGCGGTAGGGTGATTGTGGGTCTCTACCTTCATCAGAATATGAATGGGTTCCTGATGGGTAGCGTAGAGTGCGCGTTCGTCATCGGCGCCTGTCAGCGGTGTGGCAAAGAAACGACCCGCCTGGCTGCCTTTAATCACGGCGGCATTGTCGCTGTAGGCGGAAAGCACATTGTCCGGCGACGATGCAAAGGTGTTCTTGATCATCTTAAACAGCGAGTGGCTCTGCGGCTCGCCATCGATCAGCCAATCGGCGTTGAAAATTTTGTGACGGCAGTGCTCAGAGTTGGCCTGGGCAAACATCATCAGCTCAACGTCGCTGGCATTACGACCTAACTCATTGAAGGCGTCGACCAGGTAGTCGATTTCATCGTCTGCCAGCGCCAGCCCTAGCGCCTGGTTGGCCTCTACCAAGGCGTCACGGCCGCCGCCCAAGATATCCACACTGCCCAAAGGCGCCGGGTCATGCTGGGCAAACAGCTTAGCGGCATCCGAGGCATCGACCAACACGGTTTCGGTCATACGGTCGTGCAGCAGCGCTGTCAGCGCGCTCAAACTTCCTTCATCCGGCATGGCGGTGAAGCTGACCCGGTAATCGATACCGCGCTCGATGCGGCTAATCTGGCGTAAGCCACAGTTATGCGCGATATCGGTGGCTTTTGACGACCAGGGCGACTGCGTGCCTAAACGCGGCACCACCAAAAAGCGCTGGGCACGCTCAGGAACCTCTGCGTTTGAGCGCGTACCGTAATCCAGTAACTGCACCAAACGTTCGCGGGCAGCGTCATCTAACTCGTCGCGGCGGTCATGGGAGTGAACATCGATAAAATGAACATAGTGGGCAGACAGCGCTTCCACCTCGGGAACACGTTCACGCAACACCGTCAAAAGCCGGGCATGGCGGAAGGCAGAAAGGGCGGGCGCGCCTCGCAGTTCAAGCATATCCTGAAGCCTCTAGAGCAGGGGAATTCGAGCAGGGAAATCACCAGGCCGCCGTGCGACCTTTCTTTTGTGTTACCGAAAAAACCACCATGATACTGGAAAGCGGCGGCCACACGAAATCAACAAGGTGACAGCACGACCCCAGCTGGGTATTGTGGCAGTCTGTTTCATGCCGACAAGACGCCATGCTGACGCTGATTTGCCGACATTTCTTACGCCGCGCTAGCGCTTATTATGCGCTGATCGCGATGACATTACTGGTCATGGTACCGACTCTTTCCCTTGTCCCCCCTGGCGAGCACCTAGCGCGTATCAGCGCAAAAGACTTTATTACCTTTCATACCCGCAACACCCCTACGACTTATTACGAAGGTCGACACGGCCCTACCGGTTTTGAGTATGAGCTGATGCACCGCTTTGCCGACTACCTGGGAGTGAGCCTTAACCTTAATGCTAACCATCATCCTGAAAGCGTGCTGCCTGCCGTGCGCGAAAGTGGCGATATCGGCGCAGCGGCGCTACCGCTTCTCGCCAATACGCCGGGCATCCACTACACCCGGTCGATTATCCAAATGCAGCCGCTGGTGGTATACCGACGTGGCCTCAATGGCATTCAGGCATCCAGCGACTTGGTCGGCCTGGAGCTTGCCACACTCAGTGAAGCCGGCACCGGCGAAGCGCTCCGCGATTTACAGCGCCAGTATCCCGAGCTTAGCTGGAAAGAATCTCATGAGCTGGAAGTCGCCGAACTGCTCTCACGCGTTGAGGACGGTTCGCTGGACGCTGCGGTCATTTTTGAACACCAGTTTCGTTTAAACCGGCTGTTTTTCCCCAACGTGGAGCGCGGCTTTACGCTGGGCGACCCGCTCTCCATGGCGTGGGCGCTACCCAGCGGTCGTGGGCTTGGATTATTAGAAGCCGCCAACCGCTTTCTGCTGGACTTAAACGAGAGCGGCACGCTAGACCGGCTGGTTAGCCGCTACTTTGGCCATGACGACTACTTAGAATATGTGGGCACCCGCACCTTTCTTGATCACCTTGATGAACGTTTACACCGCTACACCGAATTATTTAAACAATCCGCTAAGGAAACCGGCTTTGATTGGCAATTGCTCGCAGCGGTAGGCTACCAGGAGTCTCACTGGGACCCGGATGCTGTCTCGCCAACCGGGGTACGCGGCTTGATGATGCTAACCAACCCGACGGCCAGCGAAATGGGCATTAGCAACCGCCGGGACGCCGCCCAGAGCATCGACGGCGGCGCGCGCTACCTACGCAGTATCAAAGACCGCCTACCGGACAGTATTACCGGGGATGACCGCCTTTATATGGCCATGGCGGCCTATAACGTGGGGCTAGGCCACTTGTACGACGCCCGCAAGATCGCTGAAATGCGTGGCGGTGACCCGGATAGCTGGGCCGATGTCCGCGCCGCGCTGCCGCTCTTACAGCAGCGCGAATGGCACAGCCAAACACGCCACGGCTATGCGCGTGGCGGCGAACCGGTGATATATGTGCGTAACATTCGCCGTTACTACGAAATGATTCAATACGTGGAGCGCAGCCGTCAGCAGTTCTTTCAACTAGAACAAACACCTGTCAACGAGGATCCACTGCGATTGTTCGACCTGGTGCCGCCGCTGAATTAATTCCACGCTTGTTTGCCAAGGCTTATTCACCCAGCGACCCACGCCGTGCGGCAAAAAACCCCTTTAGCAGTTTTTGCGAAGCCGATGCCAATACCCCGCCAGTGACCGCAATCTGATGGTTAAACCACGGCTGCGCCAGCAGATTAGCTTTTGACTCGACCATACCTGCACGAGGTTCAGCAGCGCCGTAAACCAGCCGAGTCAACCGTGCATGCACCATAGCGCCCGAGCACATCATGCAGGGTTCCAGGGTGACAAACAGCGTGCAGCCCTCAAGGCGATAATTACCTTGCTGCTTTCCTGCCTTACGTAGGGCAAGAATTTCCGCGTGACTGCTGGGGTCGCAACTGGCCACCGGCGCATTATAGGCGGCGCCAATAATTTCTCCTCGCACACCCACCACCACCGCGCCCACCGGCACTTCGCCCGCCGCTGCTGCGAGGTGCGCTTGGTCAAGCGCTCGGTGCATGTAAAATTCATCGCTGCGCATAAAGCCAAACTCCGCTAAGGTAGCAAAACGATCGTATGAAAGGGCTAACCGCCTCCGCGGATGCTGGCCCTCATCGACAGAAAAAACAGACGGCAACAGATAGACAGCACCAAGGATACCGATAATGACAGACGCGCTGAACAAGCTGGTGGCGTTACTTGAGCTAGAGCCTCTCGAAGAGACATTGTTTCGCGGCCAGAGCCAGGACCTAGGCTTTCCACAGCTGTATGGCGGCCAAGTACTGGGGCAGGCACTCGCGGCAGCCGCGCGCACCGTTCCCATTGAGCGCCGCCCGCACTCGCAACACGGCTATTTTCTGCGCCCCGGCGACCCGCACCGGCCTGTTGTCTATCAGGTCGACACCATTCGCGATGGCGGCAACTTCACTACCCGGCGGGTTACCGCCATCCAAAAAGGCCGGCCGATCTTTTTCTGCAGCGCCTCCTTTCAAAGCGTAGAGGAAAGCTTCAGCCATCAGCGTGGCATGCCGGAGGTACCGACACCCGAAGCACTTATCGACAGCAGCGATGCCAAGCACGAGCGCTTCCCCGGCCACCCGATCGAATTTTTGCACCTTGCGGGCAACCCCGATAACGCCACGCCTGCGGGCCAATGTTTATGGTTTCGCCTGGCAGGCACGCTGCCTGATGACCCAGCGCTACACCGCCACCTTCTCTCTTACGCCTCTGACTTTAACCTGTTGACCACTAGCCTGACCCCGCACGGCATTAAGTTCCGCGACCCAAAGCTGCGCATTGCCAGCCTTGACCACACTCTGTGGCTGCATCAGGACACCCGCCTGGACGACTGGCTGCTCTACGTGATCGACTCACCCTGGGCAGGCGGCGGCCGTGGCCTAGCACGTGGGCACATTTACAGCCGCGACGGCCGCTTAGTCGCCTCAACCGCTCAAGAAGGATTAACGCGCTATTCTCAGGGCTAAATTGACGCGCCCAACACATTGACGCCCGCAATAAGCGGGCATCAATGAGCAAGCGATGGTGAATTAAATGGTGCAGTAAATAGTGGGCGCAGCGACCTAGCCGCCGTAGACGTCGTTGATTGACTGAAGCGGGTAGTGCGCTGGGAAAGGCTTACGCGCCACACCGGAATCAACCGCAGCTTGCGCCACCGCAGAGGATATCCGCGCCAGCAGGCGGATATCGACGGGCGTGGGAATGATGTACTCGCGGCCAAAGCTCATCTCGGTACGCTCGTAGGCCTCCAGCACTTCCTGGGGAACCGGCTCGCGGGCCAAGTCTTTTAGCGCATGCACGGCGGCCAGTTTCATCGCTTCATTAATACGCGTAGCGCGAACATCCAAAGCGCCACGGAAGATAAACGGGAAACCCAGCACGTTGTTAACTTGGTTGGGAAAGTCCGAACGGCCGGTAGCCATGATCACATCCGGACGCACTTCGCGGGCAACGTCAGGATGAATTTCAGGGTCCGGGTTAGTGCAGGCAAAAATCACCGGATCCGGGGCCATTTTTTTAACCTGATCAGCAGAAAGCAGTCCAGGGCCCGACAAACCAATAAACACATCAGCGTTATCAATGGCATCATCTAAGGTGCGCATGTCGGTATCGCGAGCAAACTCAGCTTTATATTCGTTGATGCCCTCACGATTAGTGTGAATAACGCCACGGCGGTCGAGCATAATCAAATTTTCTTTACTTGCACCACAGGAGACCAGTAGCCGCATGCAGGCAATCGCCGCTGCCCCTGCGCCCAAGCAAACAATCTTAACCTCTTCGATTTTTTTACCGGCGATATCCAAAGCATTAAGCATGCCCGCCGCGGTCACAATCGCGGTGCCGTGCTGGTCGTCGTGAAATACCGGAATGCTGCAGCGCTCAATCAGCGCTTTCTCAATTTCAAAGCACTCTGGCGCCTTGATGTCTTCCAGATTGATGCCGCCCCAAGTGTCGGCAATGCGCGCGACGGTATCGATAAACGCCTGCGGGCTCTCCGCGTCCACTTCGATATCGACTGAGTTGATACCGGCGAAACACTTGAACAACACGCCTTTACCTTCCATCACCGGCTTGCTGGCCAATGGGCCCAGATTACCCAAGCCGAGAATAGCGCTGCCGTCAGAAATCACCGCCACCAAGTTACCTTTACCGGTGTAGCGATAGGCATTTTCCGCTTCGCGGGCAATTTCACGCACTGGCTCAGCCACGCCTGGACTATACGCCAGCGCCAAATCCCGCGCGGTGGCGGTGGGCTTAGTCAACTCCACCGACAGCTTACCGGGAATCGGTTTTGCGTGATAATCCAAAGCAGCCTGCTTATTTGCATCCGTCATGGTCAGAGTCCAGTTACGTAAAAATAGATAAGTGGTTCCAGAATATAGAAAAAGACCAAACGCCTCAAGCGCGTTGTCAACCTATAACAAAACGCTCGTTTAACTGAATTTTAACTTCACTTTCGTAACTTTTCGCGACCATTCGCCGAATCTAATACTGACAACGACTGTCAATAACGTCTTACTTGATGCTCTGAAGCCGCGTTTATGAAAAGCTTTTTCACTTTCTCAAAAACAAAAACCCACGCCGGGGCGTGGGTTTGCGCGAGCACAAGTCGTGCTTGCGATATGGCTATCCAGTAGGGCTTAGCCGCGCTTAACAGCAGCGCCGAAACGCTTGTTAAAGCGCTCTACGCGGCCACCAGTGGTCGCTTGCTTCTGCTTACCGGTGTAGAACGGGTGGCAGTTGGAGCACACATCCAAAGAGAAGTCCTGACCAGAGGTAGAACCAACCTGGAAGTTAGCGCCGCAAGAACAGCTAGCGGTGACCGTGTTGTAATTCGGGTGAATACCTTGTCTCATCTTGAGGCCTCTTAAGCTATATGCCGCCACCTGATCTTGTGCCAGGCACCGCATACGGGTTTAAAAAAACGACTAACCGGTTAGCCGCTCTGTCGTTACGATAGATCTCCAAGACAGCGCTTAAGATAGATCGTTAGGAGTGAGAGCGGTCGCATATACTAGCAAAACTAACGCCGGAGGCCAATTGCCTGATTCTGTTTCTTCGCAAGCGCCTTCTAAAACGCGGGCGCAGGTGCTTAAAGTTGCCCTGCCTTCGCCGCTGCGTCGCCTGTTCGACTACCTGCCCTCTCGGGCAACGCCCCCCTGTGGCTGGCAGCCAGGATTAAGGGTGCGGGTGCCCTTTGGACGACGTGAAGTGGTTGGCGTGGTCATCGAATTGGCTGACCACAGCGACCTGCCGCGCAGCCAACTGCGCGGCGTCAGCGAAACACTGGATGACGCACCGCTGCCAGCAGACTGGCTATGGCTATGCCGCTTTGCCGCCCGTTACTATCAACACAGCCTGGGCGACACCCTTCACCACGCCATGCCCGCGCGGCTACGCCAGGGCCACCCCATGGCGGGACGCACCCAAACACTATGGCTTGCCCAGGGTAAAGGCGCAGAAGAAATACTTAGCCGAGCGCCCAAGCAAGCAGCGCTATATGCACTGCTGCGCCAACACCCTCATGGGTTACCCGGTCGCGCGGTTAGCGCCCATGGGTTTGCTCGCGACCAGCTGTTAGCGCTGGAGAAGAAAGGCTTGGCATCCAGTCAGGAGCACATCCTCACTGCCCCAACGCCACCCAGCGGCAACTTACTAGCAACGCCAGCGCTACCCCTGAACCGCGAACAGGCGATGGCGCTTGCTGCGCTGCACGAAAAACTGGATGGCTACCACCCTTGTTTACTCGAAGGCGTCACGGGTAGTGGTAAAACGGAAGTTTACCTCCAGCTGATTGAAGCCGTTGCTGCCAAAGGCAAACAATCGCTGGTACTGGTGCCGGAAATTGGCTTGACGCCACAAACGCTTGCGCGTTTTAGAAGTCGCTTTCGAGTCCCCGTGGTGGCGCTGCACTCAGGTCTCACCGACCCAGAACGTTTAGACGTGTGGGAAGCTGCTGCCAGCGGCCGGGCGCTGATTATTATTGGCACTCGCTCGGCGATTTTCACCCCGCTAGCCAACCCCGGCGCCATTATTGTCGATGAAGAGCACGACGGCTCCTACAAACAGCACGATGGCTTGCGTTACCACGCCCGTGACTTAGCCGTCGCCCGCGCTCACTACCATAAAATTCCTCTGCTAATGGGCAGTGCCACACCGTCCCTGGAGAGCTTGCATCAGGCGCTTAGCGGCGCCTACCGTCATCTTCGCCTGACCCAGCGCCCCAGCCGTCACCCACCGGCCAAACTGGAGCTGATTGACCTGCGCCACCAGCGCCGCCAAGGGGGGCTATTACCTGGCGCCATCAAGGCAATTAAAAGCACCTTGAGCGCTGGCAAACAGGTGCTTATTTTTATCAACCGGCGCGGTTTTGCACCCACGCTTGCCTGTCACGCCTGTGGCTGGATCGCCGATTGCAACCAATGCGATGCCCGCATGACGCTGCACCGCCAACCCGCAATGCTGGCCTGCCACCACTGCGATAGCCGCCGTGCCCTACCGGACGCCTGCCCCGAGTGCGGCAGCGGCGACCTGCGCGCCCTGGGCAGCGGCACGGAACGCACCGAAGAAACGTTGCAAACACTGCTCCCCAAAACCACTATCTACCGCATTGACCGGGATAGCACCCGGCGACGAGATAGCTTTGAACAGGTGCTCAAAGAGATCCATCGCGGCGAACCCTGCGTATTGGTCGGCACCCAGATGCTTGCCAAAGGACACCACCTGCCCCACGTCACGCTGGTAGTGGTGGTCAATGCCGACGGTGGCCTCTACGCCGCAGATTTTCGCGCCCTGGAGCACAGCGCCCAGCTGCTGGAACAGGTGGCAGGCCGCGCTGGTCGGGCCGCCCACCCAGGCCGAGTGTTGGTGCAAACGTTGCACCCCGACGACCCTCACTTGGGTCAGCTGGCTGAACACGGTTATGGAGCGCTGGCGCGCAATATGCTGGAAGAGCGACGTATCGCCCAATTGCCGCCATTCTGTTTTATGGCGCTACTGCGCATCGAAAGCCCCAAAGAAGAGGCGGCTTTGGCATTGGCCCAGCAAGCCGCTCAGGCGCTGCGCCAGTGGCTTAAACAAACAGCCGTAGCGACCCGCTGCCTAGGGCCAGTGCCTGCGCCGATGGAACGACGCCAGAACCGCTATCATTTACACGTTATGCTGGCAGCCGATAAACGCAGCCAGCTACACCCCGCGGTTAGCTGGCTGGTGCAATGGCTTGAAGCCAACCGCGAAGCACGCAAGGTACGCTGGTCAATTGATATCGACCCACAAACTCTCGCTTAGCGCTTATCTCTTGGCACTTGTTTAGCAACACGCCTTTGAAACTGCGGCTCAATTGCCGATAATAGCCGCTTTGCCGACGCACCTCTCAGGTGCGCATTTGCACACGCCGCCACCGACGACACCGGATACCTACATGAAAGATACGATAGTTTCTCTGCTCGAAGGCGCGGTGAACGCGCTCAAACACCAAGGCGTGCTGCCGAATGACCTTCAGCCCACCATCAAGGTGGATCCCACCAAAGACAAAGCCCACGGCGATTACGCCACCAATTTAGCGCTCATGCTCGCTAAGCCGGCCGGCATGAAGCCCCGCGAGCTTGCCGATACGTTGGTCGCGGCCCTGCCCGCAAGCGACGCTATCCAAAAAACCGAGATCGCGGGACCCGGCTTTATCAACTTCTTCGCCGCCGTCGACGCCGCCGCGCAAATCGTTGCAGAAGTACTCGACTGCGGCGACACCTTTGGCCGCAGCCTGATCGGTAAAGGTGAAAAAGTGCAGGTGGAATTCGTTTCCGCCAACCCCACAGGTCCACTGCACGTGGGTCACGGCCGAGGCGCTGCGATTGGCGACTGCCTATGCCGACTGCTTGAAGCCACCGGTTACGACGTTTCCCGCGAGTTCTACTACAACGACGCTGGCGCCCAGATTACCCACCTAGCGCACTCCGTGCAGGCGCGAGCAAAGGGCCTGGGGCCTGACGATGCCAGCTGGCCGAAAGACGGCTATCGCGGCGAGTACATTGACGATGTGGCCAGAGACTACCTGGCTGGCAAAACCGTGAGTGCCGATGACCGCGAAGTCACCGCCAAAGCTGACCCTGACGATATCGACGCAATTCAAGCCTTTGCCGTGGCGTGGCTGCGTCGCGAACAAGACCTGGATTTAAAAGCCTTTGGTGTCGAGTTCGACGTTTATTTCTTAGAGTCATCGCTCTACGAAGATGGCAAGGTAGACGCCACCGTTGAGAAACTGGTGAGCGCGGGCCACACCTATGAAGAAGATGGCGCCATGTGGCTGCGCACCACCGACTTCGGCGATGACAAAGACCGCGTGATGCGTAAACGCGACGGCGGCTACACCTACTTCCTACCCGACGTGGCCTACCATCTGGACAAGTGGCAGCGCGGCTTTAAAACCGTGATCAACGAACAGGGCGCCGATCACCACTCCACCGTCACCCGGGTGCGCGCCGGTTTACAGGCGCTGGAAGTTGGCATCCCCAAAGGCTGGCCCGACTACGTGCTCCATCAGATGGTGATGGTCACCCGCTCCGGCGTCGAGGTGAAACTTTCCAAGCGCGCCGGTAGCTACGTCACCGTGCGCGATTTGATCGACGAAGTCGGCCGCGATGCCACCCGTTTTTTCCTCGCTGCCCGCCGTGCCGACTCCCAGCTGACCTTTGATATCGATTTGGCCCGTTCGCAGTCGAACGACAACCCGGTCTACTACATCCAGTACGCCCATGCCCGGGTGTGCAGCATGTTGCGCAAAGCTGAAGAAGCCAACCAACCCTTCGACCACGCGCTAGCACTGGCCAATCTAGCATTGTTGGACAGCGATCAGGAAAAAGCGGTTCTCAACCGCTTGGCGCGCTTCCCTGAAGTAGTAGAAACTGCCGCCAGAAACCGAGAGCCCCAGCAGGTTGCCCAGTATTTGCTCGACCTTTCCGGCGACTTCCACACCTGTTATAACGCCGTCAAAGTGATGGTCGACGATGACACCTTGCGCAATACGCGTCTGGCGCTGGGCCTCGCCACCCGTCAAGTGCTACGCAACGGGCTTGATTTAATGGGGGTTAGCGCCCCAGAGGAGATGTAAGGCATGGCTAGCCCGCGCAAAAAGCCCGCCCCCCGCCGCGGGGCCACCTCGCAGCGCAAGTCGAACAGCCGCTCGAGCGGCGGCTTCCGCTTACCCGGTTGGCTATGGGGCCTGGCGGGGATGGCGGCAGGCTTCTTTCTTGCTCAACATCAGCACGGCACTGCGCCATGGCAAGAGCAAAGCGAAGCGCCCCAGGCCACGGTACTGACCAAACCATCCGGGAGCGAAGAGCGCGCCGCCGCTCGGGAAACTGAGGAGGCCGCCGAGCCGTCGATGCCGACGTTTGAGTTTTATACCCTGCTGCCCGACACCGAGGTGATTGCGCCTGGCATGACGCTGCCGTCAAGCGTTGTACGCCCAGAGCCCACTGAACAGACCGAAGATAGCGATACCGCCGCTGGCGGCGCCAGCGACGACCCTATCGCCCAGGTAATTGCGGCCAATACCCGGCCGGAGGATCAGGTGTCGGCAGCCCAGGAGAACGAAGCGGCTACCAACGCCCCAGGGCGCTATATGCTGCAGGCAGCTTCCTTCCGTGAGGCAAGCGACGCCGAACAGCTGCGCGGCCGACTGCGCAATTTAAGCCTGCTGGCGGAAGTCAGCGAAGTTCAGGCGGATGGCAATACCTGGCACCGCGTACAAGTGGGGCCTTACGAGGACACACGCGAACTCAACCGCGCCCAGGATTTGATGAACACCCAAGGTATCGAGCCTCTGCTTATTCAGTTGCAAAACTGATAAACCCTTTCTGAATATCCGGCGGGCGGTTGATTTTTCATCAGCCGCCCGCATTTTGTTGTAAACGCTTACACAACGGCCGCTTATAGAGCGGTCTACCAGTCATCGGGAGCGAGCCTCCCCCCAAGGAGTTATCTCCATGACCACCATTGTCTCCGTTCGTCGCGGCAACCACGTCGCCCTTGCTGGCGACGGGCAAGTATCGCTAGGCAATACCGTAATGAAAGGTAACGCCAGCAAAGTACGTCGCCTTTATCGTGGCAAGGTGTTGGCCGGGTTTGCCGGCGGCACTGCTGACGCTTTCACGCTGTTTGAGCGCTTCGAAGCGCAGCTGGAGAAATATCAAGGCCATTTGACCAAGGCCGCCGTTGAGCTGGCGAAGGACTGGCGCACCGACCGCGCCCTGCGCCGTCTAGAAGCGCTACTCGCCGTCGCGGACCATAGCACCTCGCTGATCATTACTGGCAACGGTGACGTAGTTGAACCCGAGCAGGGCATCATTGCCATTGGCTCCGGAGGTTACTATGCACAAGCCAGTGCGCGTGCATTGCTGGAAAATACCGAACTGTCTGCGCGGGAAATCACCGAGAAGTCATTGTCTATCGCTGGTGACATCTGCGTATTCACCAACCACCACGTGACGCTTGAAGAACTATCGGTTGACGAACGCTAATGCGCCAGTGCCGCTTGGTGAATACCGCTCGCTAAACGTCAGTTAATGAACGCAAAGGTTACTTTTATGACTCAGATGACACCCCGCGAAATCGTCCACGCCCTGGACCAGTACATTATTGGCCAGCAAGACGCTAAGCGCGCCGTTGCTATTGCCTTGCGCAACCGCTGGCGCCGCATGCAGCTGGACGACGACCTGCGCCCAGAAGTGACCCCCAAAAATATTTTAATGATTGGCCCCACCGGCGTGGGTAAAACCGAAATAGCCCGGCGTCTTGCCAAACTGGCCAAAGCCCCGTTTATCAAAGTCGAAGCAACCAAATTTACCGAAGTCGGTTACGTAGGACGCGATGTTGAATCGATCATTCGCGACTTAATGGAAGCGGCGATCAAGATGGTGCGCGAACAGGCCAAAGAGGAAGTCAGTCACCGCGCTGCCGATGCCGCCGAAGAACGCGTGCTTGACGCGCTTCTGCCGCCGCCACGCGGTCAGGAAGATAAGCCACGCGAAGACAGCGGCACCCGCCAGACCTTCCGCAAAAAACTGCGCGAGGGCGCGTTAGACGATAAGGAAATCGACATCGAGATTTCCGCCCAAGGTCAAGGCATCGATATCATGACCCCGCCGGGCATGGAAGAAATGACGAACCAGCTACAAAGCATGTTTTCCAACATGGGCCAGCAAAAGCGCGAAAACCGCCGCGTAACGGTCAAAGAAGCGCTGGTGCTGCTGCGCGATGAAGAAGCTGGTAAGTTGGTCAATGAGGAAGAGATCAAATCCCGCGCCATCTACTCTGTAGAACAGCATGGCATCGTGTTTCTGGATGAGATTGATAAGGTCGCCAAAGGCAGCGGTCAGTCCAGCGGCGGCGAAGTTTCCCGCGAGGGCGTTCAGCGTGACCTACTGCCCTTGATCGAAGGCTCGACCGTCTCGACCAAGCACGGCATGGTCAAAACCGATCACATCCTGTTTATCGCTTCCGGCGCTTTCCACCTGTCGCGCCCATCGGATCTGATTCCGGAGCTTCAGGGTCGTCTGCCGATTCGCGTTGAGCTCGACGCGCTTACGCCCAACGACTTCAAGCGCATCCTCACCGAGCCTTCCGCTTCGCTGACCAAGCAATATCAGGCGCTGCTGGCCACCGAAGGGCTCGACATTGAGTTTACCCCGGACGGTATCGAGCGTATCGCGCAGATCTCCTGGCAGGTTAACGAAGGCACCGAAAATATCGGCGCCCGTCGCCTGCACACCGTGATGGAGCGGCTGCTGGAAGAAGCTTCTTTCCGGGGCGGCGATATGGACAGCCCGCTGTTGATTGACGGTGACTACGTCAATGCTCAGCTTGGCGAACTGGCGGTTGATGAAGATCTGTCGCGCTATATTTTATAAGCTGAGCTAACCGCTATCAGTAACGAGGCCCACTAATGAACGCTCCTACTCCTACCCGGGTTCACTACCATAAGCAGGCCCGCGAGCTGGAACTTGGCTACGCCAACGGTGAAACCTTTCGTCTGCCGGTGGAGCTATTGCGTGTCTATTCCCCTTCTGCCGAGGTGCGTGGCCACGGCGGCGATACCGCGGTATTACAAGTGGGTAAAAAAGACGTTGGCCTGCAAAACATTAGTCAGGCAGGCAATTACGCGTTGAAACTGCACTTTGACGATGGCCATGACAGCGGACTGTTTAGCTGGAACTATCTGTATGAGCTAGCGACACATCAGGAAGATTACTGGAACAACTACTTGCATCGCTTGGAAGAGGCCGGAGCCTCACGTGAGCCCGCCAGTATTCAATTCAAACAACTGTAACGGCACCACTCAAACAAACCAGGCAAACAAGCTGGGCAGACAAGCCAGGGTGGACAAGGCTACAATAGCGTTAACTTTTAATCGCGTCGGCCTTAAGGTCAAAAGACCTAAGGCCGATTTGCCACCGCCTCGAATTCGGGAGCTACTGCCCCATGAGCCCCACAGAAAAACGCACCACTGATTTTGGTTTTCAGGAAGTTCCGGTTGATGAAAAAGCCTCGCGAGTGGCCGATGTCTTTCACTCCGTGGCTGCCCGCTACGATGTAATGAACGACCTGATGTCGATGGGCATTCACCGGATATGGAAGCGCATGACCATTGAGCGCGCGGGCGTGCGCCCTGGCCACCACGTGCTGGATATCGCGGGTGGCACAGGGGACTTAACGCTTAAGTTTTCCCGTTTGGTTGGCCCGCGCGGTAAAGTGGTACTGGCCGACATCAACGCCTCGATGCTTAAAGTTGGCCGCGACAAGTTGATGGATAATGGCGTGGGCGGCAACGTTGAGTACGTTCAAGCCAATGCTGAAAGCCTACCGTTCCCTGATAATAGCTTCGACTGCATCACTATTGCCTTTGGCCTGCGCAACGTCACCGATAAAGATGCCGCGCTGCGTTCCATGGCGCGTGTCCTCAAGCCCGGCGGGCGTCTTTTGGTGCTGGAGTTCTCCAAGCCTAATAACCCGCTGCTCTCCAAAGCGTATGACGAGTACTCCTTCCGCCTGCTGCCCAAAATGGGCGAGCTAGTCGCCGGTGATGGCGAAAGCTACCGCTATCTGGCGGAGTCGATTCGTATGCATCCGGATCAGGAAACGCTTAAAGCCATGATGGAAGATGCCGGGCTTGAGCGGGTCGAGTACACCAACCTGACCGGCGGTATTGTGGCCCTGCACCGCGGCATTAAGCTATGACCTTAGCGAACGGCAAGACGTCAACAAACTGCCCCATGCCACCAACCCAGAGGTCAGCATGCTGGTAACCCCGACCCTGCTGTTGGCCGGTTGTGAACGCACGCTCAACGCCCTGCTCGCCCGTGACCCGGCAGCCCCCGCACGGCTGGCCGCGCTAGCTGGCAGCCGCCTGCTGGTGCGCCTCGAACAACCCCACCTTGAACTGGTGATCCACTACCATCATGCCGGGCTGGACCTGATGCGCGGCGATGACGTTGATGAAACCGACGTAGACGCAGTGGTAGAGCTCACCCCAGAAACGTTTTCAGAGTGGATCAGTGGTGCCTCGGTTGAACGCCTTATGTTTGACGGCAAGCTGGCCATCCGTGGGCGTGTTCATCTACTCGAAGCGACCCGCGAACTGCTCTTAGACCTAGACATTGACTGGGAGAGCGAGCTGGCGCGTTGGCTGGGAGACATGCCCGCCCATTCGCTAGCGGAGGGCCTACGCCGCGCCGCGCGCTGGGGCCTGCGCACCAAAAATGAACTAATGCAGGATCTTTCTGAGTACGTCTTTGAAGAGGCGCGCCTGCTACCCGGGCGGCAACAACGCAACGTTTTGCGCGAACACCTCACCGAGCTAGAGGTGGCGACTGACCGCCTGGAAGCGCGCTTAAACCGCTTGCAGCGACGCCTGGAACAGCATCAGCCGGAGCAACGCTCATGAGCCTACGCTTGCTACGGATCAGCTGGGTGATCAGCCGCCACCGACTGGATACACTGCTGCCGTTAGCGCGTCTGCCCTGGTGGCTAAGGGTCATGCTATGGTTTTCGCCGCTTCGCCTATTGCCCCTGGGCAAGCGTTCTAGAGGCGAACGGCTACGCTTGGCCTTAGAAGCGCTGGGGCCGATCTTCATCAAATTCGGCCAAATGCTTTCGACCCGCCGCGACTTACTGCCCGGCGATATCGCCGACGAGCTAAAGCGCTTGCAAGATCAAGTCCCCCCCTTTCCAGGCGACCTTGCCGCCGCCCGGATTGAGAAAGCGCTAGAAATGTCGCTGGAAGAAGCCTTTGCTGAGTTTGACCGCGTGCCCTTAGCCTCGGCGTCAATTGCCCAGGTACACGCGGCCCGGCTGCACAGCGGCGAAGACGTGGTGGTGAAAATTATTCGCCCCAGCATTGATCGCGTGATGCGCCAGGACATGGCGCTGATGTACCAAGTTGCCAAGTTACTTGCCAAAGTCCCCGAAGCGCGTCGTCTACGCCCGGTGGAAGTCATTCGTGACTACGAAGCCACGCTGTTTGACGAGCTTGATCTCTACAAAGAAGCGGCCAACACCTCGCAACTCAAGCGTAACTTCAAAGACTCGCCGCTGCTTTATGTCCCCAGTATTTATTGGTCCTTCACCCGCCGCAACGTGATGGTGCAGGAACGCATTCGCGGCATTCCCGTCGCCGACATAGACACGTTGGTAGCCCGCGGCACCAACCTCAAAAAGCTCGCCGAGCGCGGTGTCGAACTTTTTTTTACCCAGGTATTTCGCGACAATTTCTTCCACGCTGATATGCACCCCGGCAATATTTTTGTCAACTGCGATAACCCTGAAGACCCCCAGTACATTGCTATCGACTGCGGCATTGTAGGCAGCCTCACCCGGGAAGATCAGGACTACCTGGCGCGTAACTTACTGGCGTTTTTCCACCAGGACTATTACGAAGTCGCCGCGCTGCACATCGAGTCCGGCTGGGTCGGTGAGAACACCCGCGCCAACGAGTTCGCGGCGGCGATTCGCACCGTTTGCGAGCCGATTTTAGAAAAGCCACTAAAAGATATTTCCTTCGGCCAAGTGCTGCTGGGGCTGTTTCAAACCGCGCGGCGCTTTAATATGGAAGTGCAGCCGCAGCTGGTACTGTTGCAGAAAACGCTGCTTAACATTGAAGGCCTGGGGCGCCAGCTGTATCCCGATTTAGACCTGTGGAGCACCGCCAAACCCTATTTAGAGCAGTGGATGAAAGAGCGCGCTGGCGTGACCGGTTTATGGGAGTCGCTAAAGCGCCAAGCGCCTGAGCTTTCGCACCAGTTGCCCGAACTACCCGTACTGGCTCACCAAGCGCTCAGCCGCATGGAGCACGAACACCGTCAGCGCCACCAGCAGGTCGACTCAATCAATGCTATGCGCGTGCAGATGGCGCGCCAGGGCAAGCGCTTGTATCGACTGCGGCTAGGCTTAATTTTACTGGCGATTGCACTCGCTTGGCAGCCATTAAGCGGTTGGATTGCACTGCAAGAGTGGCCGATACTAGCGGCAGCCGCCATCGGCCTACTGCTATTAGTGTGGCAATAAAGCGCGTGATTCAACGATGATAAGGATTCACATGGACAACAATTCACTATCGCCGAGCAATGCGCATGTGCTAGATACGCTCAATGAGGTGTTAAAACAGCGGCGCCATGCAGCAGCGGAAAATTCTTATGTTGCCTACTTGCATCATAAGGGCTTGAACAAGATACTCGAAAAGATTGGCGAAGAAGCCACCGAAACGGTGCTTGCCGCCAAAGATGCCGAGCATGGTGGCGAGGCGGAATGCCAAGCGGTGATCTCTGAAACCGCCGACCTGTGGTTTCACAGTTTGGTAATGCTGTCACACCTGGGGATGGATCATCAAAGCGTGTTAGACGAATTGGCAAAACGCTTTGGCATTTCAGGCCATGAGGAAAAAGCCGCCCGCCAGCCATAAGGTCATATAAACTGTCGTATAGTCGCAACAGTCCATGGTAACAACGAACGTTAATCTGCTCTTGTGAGGAAATGCATATGTTAGGTGGTATCAGTGTTTGGCAGTTGCTGATTGTTCTGGGCATCATCATCCTGGTTTTCGGCACCAAAAAACTGCGTAATGTGGGCACCGACCTCGGTGGGGCGGTAAAAGGCTTTAAGAAAGCCATCAACGACGAAGAGAAAAATAAAGAGGACGATCAACAAGACGCTGACCAGCCGCATGCCAAAGTAAGCCACGAAGAGCCGGGCAACACTTACGACGTTCAGGCCGAAGAGAAACGTGCCGCGGAGGGCCGCCCCGCGGAAGAACGCCCTAAAGAAGAACGCAACGAAGAGCGCAAATAACCCATGCTGGATATCGGCTTTCTTGAACTGATGCTTATTGGCATCGTCGGGCTGTTGGTACTTGGCCCGGAGCGCTTGCCGCGCGCCGCCCGCACGGCAGGCATGTGGATTGGCAAAATCAAGCGCACGGTATCCGGCATGCAGCGCGAAATTAGCGCCCAGTTGGAAGCAGAAGAGCTACGTCAAAAGCTTAATGATCAGCAGAAAAATCTCGACGATAGCTTGAAAAAAGCCAAGCTGGAGGTAGAAAGCATTGCCGACGCTCCCACTGGGAGGGAAACAGCGCCGAAAGACGCGGCACAAAGCGAAACGGAGAAGCGTGTCGCCAAGGCCAGCTCCCGCCTGGATGACGCGCTACAAACAGTGCGTGAAGATCCCGCGTCTACTTCCGCATCTTCCCCGCCGAGCGCTTCCGAGAGCACTCCGGCTGAATCTGAAAAGGCTGAATCTGAAAAGGATCGTAATCACCAATGAGTATGCCTAGCGATTCAAAGGAGCCCCAACAAGACCAACAACAAGCGCCGCTGATAGAACATTTAATCGAACTTCGCTCGCGGTTGATGCGTGCCGTGATCGTTATTTTGGCCATCTTTCTGGGCCTCTACGCCTTTGCCAACGACATCTATACGTTTGTTGCCGAACCGCTGATGGCGCTGCTGCCCGAAGGCTCGCAGATGATCGCCACTGAAGTAGCCTCGCCGTTTTTAGCACCGTTTAAGCTCACGCTGGTAGTCGCCGTCTTTATCGCCGTTCCGTTTGTATTGCACCAGGCATGGGCATTTATTGCGCCGGGTCTTTACGATAATGAAAAGGCCCTGGCGATCCCTATTTTGACCTCAAGCATTGCGCTTTTCTACGGCGGCGCGGCGTTTGCCTATTACGTGGTGTTCCCGCTGCTGTTTGAGTTTTTTACCCAAACAGGGCCTGAAAACGTCGCTGTCATGACCGATATCAACCAGTATTTGAACTTTGTTCTAAAGCTGTTTTTTGCCTTTGGGGTGGCCTTTGAAATCCCCATCGCGACTTTTTTGCTAATTTTATCGGGTGCCACCACGGTGGAAAGCCTGTCTAAAAAGCGCCCGTATATCCTGCTAGGCTGTTTTATCGTCGGCATGGTGCTAACGCCACCGGATGTGATTTCGCAAAGCCTGCTGGCGATTCCCATGTACCTGCTTTACGAAGTCGGGCTACTGTTTGGGCGTCTGGTGCGTAAGCGCAAAGACGAGAAAGAAGCCGCCGAAGAGCAAGAGGCAGACCAGTAGCCGCATAAAGGCTAACCAGCTAAAAAAGCCGCCGCCCTCCAATGAGGGCGGCGGCTTTTTAACTCTCAATATCTTGACTACTTTTATCTCAATTGACGACTCTATCTTAACTAACTTTATCTTAACTACCTTTATCTATTCAGTGAACATCCACGCTCAATACGGCTTCAGTGCTGCGGCCAAGACTTAGTCCATCATGTCAGCAACACGATCGACCAGCTTAAAGATACCAATCGCCGCTTCGCTGATCCGAGTTGCCAGCATATACGCAGGCGTAGTGACCACGCGATGTTCTATATCAACGACAATATCTTCCACACCGCAGCTGCGATGTAGTCCGCCCATGGCGCTGATGGCGCCTGAAACCGCCGGGTCGTTACCCACCGTCACCGCAATACCATCATCGAACAGGCGGGGCACTAGTACGGGGGCAATACACATTAAGCCAATCGGTTTGGCCTCTGCCCGAAAACTGCTCAACGCCTGTTTTAATGCGTCTAGCACCTGCATATTGTCACCAGCGCTGGCAAAGTCCGACAGGTTTTTGGCAACGCCAAAACCACCCGGCACGATCACCGCCTCAAAATCATCCGCGACTAGCGCGTTCAGCGGGCTAATCTCGCCCCGCGCCAAGCGGGCAGACTCCTGGAGCACGTTTCGCTGCTCGCCATCGACCACCTCTTGGGTAAGATGATTGACGACGTCATGCTGTTCAATATCAGGGGCAAAACAGCGGTAACCAATGCCCAACTGATCCAAGCGCAGCAGCGTCAATGTGGTTTCATAAATGTCAGAACCATCGTAAACACCGCAGCCAGCCAAAATAACTGCCACCTGTTTGGTCATGCCTATCTCCTTATCCCAGGGTCTGCTGAACGCAATACAGCAAAGCAGCCGTTTACTCTAATCACTCTGCCGTGTCGCCACAAGACGGCTTTCGCCGCAGGGTATGCCTGATATACTGCCATCAAGCCTACATTTACGATCCTTAATGGAGAATTCTCTTGAGCACACCGACTCCGCGCCACTTCCCTGCTACTCGAATGCGCCGTATGCGCCGCGATGATTTTTCACGTCGTTTAATGCAGGAAAAAACCTTAACGCCGTCCGATCTCATTCTTCCAGTGTTTGTGCTGGAAGGGGAAAACCAGCGCGAAGCCGTGGCCTCAATGCCCGGTGTTGAACGGCTGTCTATCGACCTGCTGATTGAGCAAGCCCGGGAAGCTTATACCCTGGGCATTCCGGCGCTAGCGTTGTTCCCCGTCGTAGGGCCTGAGCAGAAAAGTGAACTCGCGGAAGAGTCTTACAGCGCAAGCGGGCTAGTGCAGCGCTGCGTGCGCGCCCTTAAAGAAGCGCTACCTGAGCTGGGTATCATTACCGACGTGGCGCTTGACCCCTATACCAGCCACGGCCAAGACGGCATTCTCGATGAGCACGGTTACGTGCAAAATGACCGCACGGTGGATACGCTGCTCAAACAAGCGCTTTCCCACGCCGAAGCAGGTGCCGACGTAGTCGCCCCCTCCGATATGATGGACGGGCGCATTGGCGCCATTCGCCAGGTGCTGGAGCAAGAGCACCTACACAACGTGCGCATCATGGCTTACAGCGCCAAGTATGCCTCTCACTATTATGGTCCTTTCCGCGATGCGGTGGGCTCCTCCGCCAACCTAGGCAAAGCGGATAAGCGCACTTATCAGATGGACCCCGCCAATAGCGACGAAGCGGTGCACGAAGTAGCCATGGACATCGCCGAAGGGGCTGATATGGTGATGGTGAAACCTGGTATGCCGTATTTGGATGTCGTCCGTCGAGTAAAAGATGAGTTAAGAGTACCGACGTTTGCCTATCAAGTCAGCGGCGAGTACGCCATGCACCGCGCAGCCTTTGATAACGGCTGGCTGGAAGCAGAACCAGTGATAATGGAATCGTTGATGTGCTTTAAGCGTGCGGGTGCTGACGGTATATTGACCTACTTCGCCCTTGACGCGGCTCGACTACTGCAACAGCGCTAAGATGACAATCAGGTGACACTTGTTTGTCATCTTCTCCCCGCATACTGGGTAAAAATACCAGTAACCCATTATGATACGTTTAAGCCAGCGACGCGGGGGGATCCACCATGGACGAGCAAGATTCACAGCACATACCAGTATCGTCTCCTGATCAAACCAGCCACGACAGCGATATGCCGCTGCGCATCAATCGTACCCCCACAGGCGTGCAAGCAAAAGAAGCGCTAACGGAAACCGATCTTGACGACACCCAGCTCTATTTCAACCGTGAGCTATCGCATCTTCAATTTAACATTCGCGTGCTGGAACAGGCACTTGACGATGCCCACCCGCTCCTTAACCGGTTAATGTTCCTGCTGATTTTCTCATCCAATATGGATGAGTTCTTTGAAATACGCGTAGCGGGACTAAAGCACCAAATTGCCTTAGGCGATGAAACCGCCGCCGCCGATGGCCGTTTGCCCAAAGCGGTGTTGGCGGAAATATCTCAAGTTGCCCATGCGCAAATCGATCGACAGTATCAGATACTCAACGACACCCTGCTGCCCTCCCTAGAAACCCAGGGACTGCGTTTTCGTCGCCGCGACCAGTGGACCGAGGCGCAAAAAGAGTGGGGCCGGGCATTTTTTGATAACGAAATCATGCCGGTCATCAGCCCGATTGGCCTTGATCCCTCCCATCCCTTCCCGCGCCTGGTCAATAAAAGCCTCAACTTTATTGTCGAGTTGGAAGGTAAAGATGCCTTCGGACGCGCTGGCGGTATGGCGATATTACCGGCGCCGCGTTCGCTGCCGCGTTTAATGGCGTTGCCCAAGGAGCTATGCGAGGAGGGCTTTTCAGAATATGTCTTCTTATCGTCGATGATCCACGCCCACGCTGAAGAGTTGTTTCCTGGTATGCGCGTGCGCGGTTGCTACCAATTCCGGCTGACCCGCAACGCGGATATGAGCGTAGACCCCGAGGAGGTGTCAGACCTGGCATCGGCGCTACGTGGTGAACTATTAGCCCGCCGCTATGGCAGCGGCGTACGCTTGGAAGTCGCCGACAACTGCCCCGATGACCTAATCAATTTTTTACTGCGCCAGTTTGAACTTCAGAATGATGATTTGTATCGCGTTAAAGGGCCGGTGAACTTAACTCGGATGATGTCAGTGCTCGGCGATGTTGATCGCCCCGATCTGGTCTATCGCCCATACACGCCAAGCATTCCCAAAGCGCTCAAAGCAGGCAGTCTGTTTGACGCTATTGCCAAGAACGACATCCTGCTGCATCACCCTTTCCAGTCGTTTACCCCCATTGAGGATCTGCTGCGCGAAGCGGCGCGTGACCCGAACGTATTGGCTGTGAAACAGACGCTCTACCGGACGGGCGCAGACTCCCCAATTGTCAGCGCGCTGGTGGACGCCGCCAGCCAGGGTAAAGAGGTCACAGTAGTGATTGAGCTGAGGGCGCGCTTTGACGAAGCCGATAACCTGCAGCTCGCTTCGCGCCTCCAGGAAGCCGGGGCGATCGTCGTCTACGGGATTATGGCGTATAAAACCCACGCTAAGATGCTGCACATTGTACGTCGTGAGAAAGGGGAACTGTGCTACTACGCACACTTGGGCACGGGCAACTATCACTCAAAAACCGCCAAGCTGTACACCGACTACAGCCTGCTGACCGCCAATAAAGCGCTATGCGCCGACGTACATAAGGTCTTCCAACAGCTTTCGGGGATGGGCCGCGCACGTAAAATCGATACCCTGCTGCACGCGCCATTTACCCTGCACGAGCGGCTGGTGGAAATGATCGACCGTGAAGCGCAAATAGCGCGTAAGGGCAAGCGTGGGCACATCATCATTAAGTGCAATTCGTTAACCGAGCCCAAGCTGATTAAAGCGCTCTACCGTGCTTCTCAGGCGGGGGTTGAATGCGACTTAATCATTCGCGGCATGTGCTGCTTGAAACCGGGCGTAACAGGCGTTTCAGATAACATCCGTGTACGCTCGATTATTGGCCGTTTTCTGGAACACACGCGGGTGTTTCATTTCCATCATGATGGCAAGCCAGAAACCTGGTGCTCCAGCGCCGACTTTATGTCGCGCAACATGTTCCACCGTGTGGAAACCTGCTTTCCGCTGTTGGATAAGAAACTTGCGACCCGGGTACGCAAAGACCTGGAAACCTATCTGGTCGATAACTGCCAGAGCTGGCTGCTGCAGACAGACGGCAGCTACCGGCTCCAGGATCATGGCGAAGGTGATGCCATTAGCGCCCAGGAAACCCTGCTCTACGCCTATGCATCAAAAAGCTAGTGAAAGAAAATCAGTATCGAGCGCACTTACAAAAACAGTAAGTGCCCACTACTTACAATCATTTAATTAAGCATAGCGTTGGCGCAGTACCTTGGCGGCTTCCACCATATTGGCTAGCGCTGGCTCTACTTCCGCCCACCCACGGGTTTTTAGGCCGCAGTCTGGGTTTACCCACAGCCTTTCGGCGGGGATTTTTTCCAGGGCTTTCTCCATCAAATCGACCATCCAGCTCACCTCGGGAATATTAGGGGTGTGGATATCGTAAACCCCCGGGCCGATTTCGTTGGGATAAGCGAAGTCCTGGAAGGCGTCCAGCAGCTGCATATCCGAGCGCGATGTTTCGATGGTGATCACATCGGCGTCAAGTGCTGCAATCGCACCGATGATATCGTTGAACTCCGAGTAGCACATATGGGTATGAATCTGAGTGGCATCGGCAACGCCTGCCGCGCTTAGTTGGAAGCTCTCTACCGCCCAGTCAAGATAAGCCTGCCACTCATTCTGGCGCAGCGGCAGTCCTTCGCGCAGCGCCGGTTCATCAATCTGCACAATTTTGATGCCGGCTTTTTCCAGATCGAGCACTTCATCGCGAAGCGCCAGGGCAATCTGGCGGCAGGTGGTTTCCCGCGGCTGGTCATCGCGCACAAACGACCACTGCAAAATGGTCACCGGCCCTGTGAGCATGCCTTTCATGGGTTTATCGGTCAGTGTCTGGGCGTATTGACTCCAGCGAACGGTCATCGGCGCAGGACGTGAAACATCACCAAAAATTACCGGTGGCTTCACACAGCGGGAACCGTAGCTCTGCACCCAGCCAAACCGGGTAAAGGCAAAGCCTTCAAGCTGCTCGCCAAAGTACTCCACCATGTCGTTGCGTTCGGCCTCGCCATGCACCGGCACATCAATACCCAACGCTTGTTGACGCTCGACGGCATAGGCGATCTCGGCCTGCATGCGGGCTTCGTAGTCGGCTTTGGTAAGCTCACCGGCTTTAAACGCACGCCGAGCAGCACGAATCTCATTGGTCTGCGGAAAAGAGCCAATGGTCGTCGTCGGAAACAGCGGCAGCTTGAGTGCCCGCCGCTGGGCTTCTGCACGCACGGGGTAAGGCGCTTGGCGCTGGCTATCGGCGGGGTTGATCGCCGCTAAACGCTCGCTGACCGCCGCTTGATGAATGCGCGCTGAATCTCGCCGAGCATCGAGTGCCCGCGTAGCCTCGTCCAAACGTTGCTCATCGGCGGGCGTGGCCTGGTTATCGATCAAGCGCGCCAAGGTCACCACTTCGCCAAGCTTCTGCCGCGCGAAGGCCAGCCAGCTAATTAACTCAGCCCCCAAATCCGTTTCCTGCTCCAAATCCACCGGCACATGGAGTAGTGAACAACTCGGTGCCAGCCAAAGCCGCTGGCCCAGGCGTACTTTTAATGGCAGCAAGCGTTCGCGTAGTGCTGCGAGGTCGGCCCGCCAGATATTACGACCATCAACGAAGCCAATGGATAGCACCTGATGCGGGCCAAGGCGGTCAATCACACTGTCTACCTGTTGCGGCGCGCGCACGGCATCAATGTGCAACCCCGCCACGGGCAAGCGGGTTGCCAGCGACAGGTTATCGCCCACCCCTCCGAAGTAAGTGGCAACTAACAGTTTCAGTGGCGCCGCCTGTAGGCGATGATAAGCTTGCTCGTAAGCTTGCTGCCATGCCAGCGGCAGGTCCTGCACCAGCGCCGGTTCGTCCAGCTGCACCCACTCGATACCCTGGGTGGCGAGCCGCGCTAATATTTCGCCATATACATTGAGCACACTGTCGAGCAGCGTTAGGCGGTCAAAGTCGCCACCCTTGGTTTTGCCTAACCATAGCCAGGTTAGCGGCCCGGTTAGCGTTACCTTGGGGGTAAAGCCTGCACGTAACGCTTCATCCACTTCGTCAAATAGGCGGTTGGAGGCCAGATTGAAGGTTTGCCCTTCGTGTAGCTCCGGGACGAGATAGTGGTAATTGGTATCGAAGTATTTGGTCATTTCACAGGCCGCGGCGGGTTCGCCGCTAGGCGCTCGGCCACGTGCCATCCGAAAAGCCGTGTCGAGGTCGATATCGCCACCCGCGACTTCAGCCTGGGCGTTAAAGCGGGCAGGCACCGCCCCTAGCGCCACCGACACGTTAAGCACTTGATCATAAAAAGCAAAATCGCCCACGCTAACAAAATCTAACCCAGCGTCCTGCTGGGCCTGCCAGTGGCGCAAACGCAGCTCACGACCGGTGCTTTCCAACTCGCTACGCGAGCACTCGCCTTTCCAGTAGGCTTCGGTGGCCTTTTTGAGCTCCCGCCGAGCGCCAATACGGGGATAGCCGAGAATATGAGAAACTGTCATGATGAACCCTACCAACGTGAATGATTTCGCACAGTCTGAGCACCACACCTCAGTGAATCAAACTAAAGTTTTTAATGTTTAAGATGAAAAATAATCACTATGGCCACAAGACGCTATGATTGAGCAATGTCATGATTGAACTACGCCACCTCCGTACGCTGCTGGCTTTGCGCGAAACTGGCTCGCTCGTCGACGCCGCTGAACGCGTTCATCTAACTCAGTCGGCGCTTTCTCATCAGCTTAAAGACCTTGAAAGCCGGGTCGATAGCCCGCTGTTTGTGCGGAAAACCCGCCCGGTGGAATTTACCCGCGCGGGGCTGCGGCTGCTCGAACTCGCCGACCAAATACTGCCCGAAGTACACCAGACAGAGCGTGACCTAGCGCGCTTAGCAGGTACCGAACAGGGTCGTCTGCATATGGCCATTGAGTGCCATAGTTGCTTCCAGTGGCTGATGCCCACTGTGGATTATTTTCGCGACCACTGGCCGGAGGTGGAAATTGATATTCCCAGCGGCCACCACTTCGACCCACTGCCGGCGCTTGCTCGTGAACAGCTCGACCTGGTGATCACCGCCGACCCTCAGCCCCTAGAGGGCATTCACTACGCACCGCTGTTTCGCTATGAGGGCTTACTGGCCGTCGCCCGACAGCACCCGTTTGCAGGCCGGGGCTTTATTGAACCCCAGGCACTCGCCGATGAAACCTTGATTACCTATCCCGTCGAACAGGCTCGGCTGGATATTTTTACCCAATTTTTGCAACCGGCGAATGTGCGCCCTAGGGAGATCCGCACCGCCGAATTGACCATTATGATGATGCAGCTAGTTGCCAGCGGGCGCGGTGTCTGTGCGCTGCCCAACTGGGCGCTCACCGAATACTTGGAACGCGCCTATGTTAGCGCGGTAAAACTGGGCGAGCAGGGGGTATGGAGCACGCTATATGCGGCGATTCGTGAAGAAACACGGGAAGCGCCGTGGATGCAGGATTTTTTACGCACCGCGCGAGAAACCTCTTTTGCGGTGCTGTCGGGGATTAGGCCAGCGGATCGCGACGCGGAACCAGCAGCGTAAAGCGCGCACCGCCCAAGTTGGGGCTGGTGTCGATAGTGACGCTGCCGCCGTGCCCAGCCATGATTTTCTGCACAATCGACAGCCCTAGCCCATAGCCGCCGGAGCTACGGGCGCGGCTGTCGTCCAGCCGGGCGAAGGGCTTAAAAATGTCGGCGCGCGCTTCCGGCGCAATACCGGGGCCGTCATCTTCGACATCAATACGCACTAAACTGGGCTCATCCCAGAGCTGAATCAGCACGCTGGATTCAGCATGGCGGCAGGCGTTACCGACTAGATTCTGCACCGCGCGCTGTAGATAGCGCGGCTCTGCCATCAGCTCAATTTCAGGGCCAGGGGCGAGCGATAGTGTTAAACCTTTATGCAGCGGCGAGAGCGTATCAATCACGCGCTCCGCCATGGCGCGACACTCTACCAACGAGGTGTCAAGCTCGGCACCATTCACCGATTCTCCGCCTAAGCGTGCATAGGTAAGGATTTCATCGACCAGATCGTCGAGTTCGGCAATATCGGCATCGATCCCCTGTAACTGGCGGCGGATGGCAGGCTGATCAGTCATGTCTTCGACCATCTGCACGGCAAACCGAATGCGCGCTACCGGGGTGCGTAACTCGTGGGACACCGCGCGGATCATCTCCTGCTGGCCGCGAAGCAGGCTCTGTACCTGATTGGCCATGCCGTTAAATGCCATGCCCAAGCGACCCAAGAAGTCTCCGCTCTCTACCTTTACACGGGTTTCCAAGCGGCCGCTGGCGATCCGCGTGGCAGCCAATTCCAGCCGTGCCATGCGAGCTTCAATGCTGCGCATGATCAAATAGATAATCAGGCTGAGAACAATCATCAGCCCCACTAATAGAGGCAGGTGTAAATTCGGTGGCAGCGTATCGCCACGGGAAATAGGGCCCGCTTGTAGCCACTCAGCTTCGCCCGGCAACTGATAGAGAAGCGTCACCGACAGTTGATCGGACAGCAGCCTTGTCACTACGCTGCCGCTAGTTAACTGTGCTTGCTGTGTCGCCGTTAGCTCAGCCGGTAACGCGTCGATTAGCTGCAGCGGCCAGCTACCTGGGCTTAACGCCGCTAGGCGACTTTCACGCTCGCCCTCTGGCTGATTAGCTAGCCAATCGCCCAGCAGTGCCACGCTACCGTGCCACTGATGTTCATTCCAGTCATTAAGCCTAGCTTGCAGCAACTGCGCCTCACCGGGCAGACGCTGCTGCAACAACCAAGGACTTTCAGTAACCAGGATTTTGCCTTTTTCCAAACGCTCCCGTTCAAAATAGCTAAGCTCAGCATCGCTAACCGGGATCAAAGTGAGCTGCAAGGCCAACCGTTCTGAAAAACGTTCAAGCAGTGGGCCACGCTCAGCCGCGGGTATATCGGCGAGCCGCTGGGTCATGAGCGACATGGGTAACGCGGCAAGCTGTTCGCGATAGTCTTCGCGACGCACCTGTTCAATAAAAGAGCGTCCAGCTAGGGCAATCACAAACACGACCAACAGCGCTAAGCCCAGCAACACATAAAAGCGTAAAAACGAGCCGCTACTGAGCACCCGCTGCATGAAGCCGCTCCTTTGAGTAATCAACTATCTTTGACGAAAAGATAACCCTTACTACGCACGGTTTTGATCCGATGGGGCTGATTGGGATCATCGCCGATTTTGGGTCGAATGCGTGATACGCGTACATCAATAGAGCGGTCCTGACCGTCGTATTTAATGCCCCGCAAGTCGCTGAATATCTCCTCGCGGGTAAGCACGCGCCCAGCATTGCGAGCCAACAGCCAGAGCAAATCAAATTCGGCGCTGGTTAAGTCGATTCGTTCACCCGAGAGTCGGGCTTCGCGGGTGGCGTTATCTATTTCCAGGTTTTCGAAACGCAACCGCATTTCGCCATTGGGTGCAGGTGCGTCGGCACGGCGCAGCAAAGCCCTCATCCGGGCTAGCAACACCCGTGGCTGAACAGGCTTTGGCACATAGTCATCGGCGCCCATTTCAAGACCCAAGACTTGGTCAAGGTCATCGGTGCGCGCGGTTAACATCATAATAGGCCCCGCAAAGTTGGGCCTTACTCGGCGACAAATCGATAAGCCGTCTTCGCCTGGTAGCATTAAATCTAAAATCACTAAATCAGGTTGTAGCGTCAAGATACGATCAACCCCTTTAGCCCCATTGGCTTCTAGCGTTACTTGAAAACCATTGGCTTCCAAATAATCTCGGGTGAGTTCGGCCAGACGCTGGTCATCCTCAATGATCAGGATATGATCTTGACCGGGATAATCAGGCATTACAGACTCTTGCGACTCAAGCGCCTGAAATTGCTGTTCCAAATGATCTACCATCCTTTGTGTACACTCCGCTTATAGGCCGTTTATCTTTTCATCCGCTCACCCCTTTACCAACGCAGATGACCTTTTGATGGTTCACAGGATAACCCAAAATGATCCAAACTCCCGCTTCTGTCGTTACCATTGCGAGCTGATGGGCAAATACGTTTCGCCTAATACTTGATTCTCGCACCAGCGAGAGCTAATGTGAAAGGGCTAACTGTCGACAATTTGACAGGAGGAACCTGCCATGGGAAATAGTAAAACCAAAAGTGTGATTAAACGTGTTTATGTTCCAACCCAGGTGCGCGACCTGCCCAACGGAGAAAAGTTAAAAATCCCCGGTCATTACAAGTCGCCACCTGACGAAGGCAATGACACAATTGAGTGACCAACACTCAAGTTGCCAAAAGGCAGGCCAATCGGCCTGCCTTTTTTGATTTAAACTTATAGTCAGTTATACCAGCGATTCGTTCACGAACAGAACTTATGGCTCGGGGAGACTCAACACCATCTCCCCTGCCTGTATTTCAATCGTTAAGAGGTTCAAAAAACTCATACCGAGCAGTACAGTATCTCGTTCCATATTAGGACTAATTGAGCCTTGAACATTGTGTGCTTTTAGGCCGCCTAGCGAAACCTCGTCTAGCTCGGTTAGCGATCCTTCAACTCGACCATTAGCGGTATTAAACCAAGCACTGCGGCCAGGTTCCAAGCCGAGTTCGCTTGCCAAATCGGCCGGTACCCCCACATAGGTGGCGCCCGTATCGAGTAAAAAAGTTACCGGCTTGCCGTTAATTCGCCCCGGCGCCTCAAAGTGCCCAGCACGGTTTCGCTGTAAAGTGACGGGCTCTCCTGCCGGCAGCGTATGCACCACATTGGCATTGGGGCGCATCATATCTTCAAGGCCTCCGTGTATCCACCAAGTGCCCACCGCTATTAACAATACCCAGAACAGCAGCATCATAAAAATACCGCCGCGCTGAGCAGCCGGTCTTGCCATGTGCGTTGCCATACTTCACCTCACTAAGGTAAGGGCGCTTAGCTAGGTATTATGTTGATTTTTTCCAGGATAGCGCGGCCTCCCGACCGCGGCTCTCATTGACCCCGGCACAAATCAACATCGCGATGGCAAACAGGCCAGCGCATAATAAAATGGATGCTTGCAAGCCCACCAGGGTTTGCAATAAGCCCAGCATCACAATGCCCAATACGCCCGCCAGCTTATTGGCTAACCCCCAGAAACCGAAAAACTCCGCCGATTTAGCCAAGGGGGAAAACAGGCCGACTAAGGCCCTGCTCGCCGACTGGCTGGAACCGAGACTAAGTCCTGCTAAGCAGCCGACCACCAGAAACACATATTGGGCTTGCCACTGTAGACCAAACTGCCTATTAAACCACTGGGTTAACTCTGGCGTCGCCCAGATCGCCATAATAGCCAGCACCCAAAGCGTCAGTGTCATCAAATAGGTACGCTTTGCGCCAAGTTTGTCCTGTAGCCAACCGAACCCCAACGCCCCAGCCGCAGCAGTGACCTGAACAATAATGAACATGATATTGCGCACGCTTTCATCCCAGCCAATCACTTGGGCGCCATAAATGAACGCAAAAGCAATAATGATGTAAACACCGGCCATTGAGAACAACAGCGATATTAAAAATACGCTCAAATCCTTGAAGTAGCGCAATTCATGTAACGTTTTGGTGATACGTGTTACGGCGATATGGCGATAGGAGACACCAAGGGGTTCGGGGGTACCCCGCTCTTTTAACCATAAAAAAGTAGGAATAGCGGTAATCAGGAAAAAACCGGCAGCGAAGGGGCCGACCCAGCGGATGCGATCAAAATTTTCAGCGCTGGCTTCACCGAGTACCACCAAGGTAAAGCCAGCTGCGAATAACCCGCCAATATAGCCTAACGCCCAGCCGAAGCCGGAGATTTTACCCAATGACGTTGGCGGCCCAAGTTCAGGCAAAAAAGCAGCAATAAACGACTCACCCATGGAGTAAGCGTAATTAGACAGGATAATCAATATCAGCCCAATCACGACATAGCCGGGCTCAACAAAGTAAAGCATTGCCGTGGTCACCACGGTCGCAAAGTAGCTAATCAGCAGAAAGCGCTTTTTCTCCGCCCGGTAATCCATCACGGCACCGCACAGCGGCGCGGTAATCACCACCATTAGATAACTAATCGCCAGGGCCAGGCTCCACAAAAAGTTAGCCAGTCGGAAGTTATCGCCCCGATCCCCCACAATGACGGTAGTAAAAAGCTCGCCAAATACCACGGTAATAATCAGTAGCGTGTAGGCCTGATTGGCAAAATCAAACATTGCCCAGCCGAATATTTCGCGACGCGACGCGTAGGTATCCGTTACTTCAACAGCGTTAGCAGCCAGCATTAGGGTTATCTCGCAGGGGAAGCCGTAAGTCCAGCAGGTGGCACCGTTAAGGCGCCATGGCCGGAATCGAGTAGAGATGTGACAACGCCCGGCATAAAGCCGGACGCCATGCTAGAAACATGCATTCTTACAGCAGCCAGTGAGCCGCAACAGCGGAGAGGCCAATGACGATGGCTGTTAACACTGTGACCGTTAGCACTCGGTCAAGCCAACGGTCAAAGCCAGCCCCTTTGGGCTGCCTTCGGGTTGCCCCATGCCGCTCTTGCCGTGCCATTAGCGACATCGCCTCATGTGTCATTGCTCCCATAACAAAACACTTAGTTGAGTTACATCAAGGCTAACTATTAATGCGCCGATTGACCACACTAGGGGCACGGCGCAGACGCTCTTCTTCACCCAATAGCTCAGCCTCGAAGGCGTCAGCGCCTACAGGCGTTTCACCATGACGACGATAAAGCTGCGTTAGCATGGCTTTGCGGTCTGCACGTAGCTCCTGGATTAGTACAAACACCATCATATACAAAATAAAAGTGAACGGCAGCGCCGACAGCACCGATGCCGACTGAAGGCCGGTTAAACCACCTGATGCAATTAGCGTTAGGCAGATAGCGGCAATTAGCACCCCCCAAATGACACGCTTATACAGCGGCGGATTGATCGACCCATTGTCGGTCATTTGCGCCACGATATACGAGGCTGAGTCAGCGGACGTGACCAGGAAAATAAAGATCAACATCATCGCGACAACCGACAGCGCGCCGGTAAAGGGCATCAACTCAAACATCTCAAACAATGCGACCGTTATATTATCCTGAGTCGCGGCGGCCAGGCCGATATCAGTGCCATTCAACTCCATGTGTAGCGCCGCGCCACCAAACACGCCAATCCACAAACAGGCCAGCAGGGGCGGTACGAACAGCACCCCGAACACATACTCCTTGATGGTACGGCCTCGCGATACCCGGGCAATAAAGGTACCGACAAAGGGCGACCAAGCAATCACCCAGGCCCAGTAGAAAATTGTCCAGCTACTGGCCCATTCGTTATCGCTATAGGGGGAAATGCGCAGGCTCATGCCGATAAAGTTTTGCAGGTAGTCACCAATACCCACTGTGATGGTTTCCAATATCGCCACGGTTGGGCCAGTAAACAGCACGTAAAGCATCAACCCAATACATAAAATCATATTGAGGTTGGAAAGCCGTTTAATGCCTTTATCCAAGCCCGACCAGGTGGATGCCATGTAGGCGCAGAACATCACGAACAGAATCACAAACTGCCAAAAGCCGTTCTCTGGCAGGCCAAACACGGCGTTTAAACCACCGTTCATCTGTAGCACGCCCAACCCAAGCGAGGTAGCGACGCCCATGACAGTAGCAACCACCGCAAACACATCCAGCCAGGAAGCATAGGGCCGAATTTTAGGATGCTTGGCCGTTATCGACGACAACACAGAAGAGACCAGCCCTGCTTGCCCTTTACGAAACTGGAAATAGGCAATGATCAAACCGACAATCGAGAAGGCCGCCCACTGGTGAATACCCCAGTTAAAGTAGCTGTATTGAATAGCGTAGCGGGCGGCCGCTTCGGTTTCGGCGGTTCTGTCGCCATAGGGTGGCGCGATAAAATGAAACATGGGTTCCGCCATGCCATAGAAGACCAGCCCAACACCAAAGCCTGCGGCTAACAGCATGCTAATCCACGAGAAAAACGTATAGTTGGGCCGACTGTCCTGGGGACCTAAGCGCACCTTGCCATATTTACTCAGTGCCAGACCAAACAGGAAAATCACAAATCCAAACACAGAAAACAGGTAAAACCAGCCAAACAACTCCGTAATAGTTGTTAGCGCCCCTTCTGCCACACGAGCAAATCCCACAGGAAATACTGCGCCAACAACCACCAAGCCGAAAATAATCACTACTGATGCAATGAAAACCGACTTGCCTCCATGATTTGCCATATAAACATCCTGTTAAATAAGCATTGCGCACTTAGACCGTGCTTGTACAACTCAGTACTCTAACAGTTGAAAAACTTAACCGCATTCTAGCTCGCGGATTGTCCCTTGATTATTTCCAGCGCCATCCGACATTGCTTCCCGCCTCAAAATTGAACTTGCGGCCACTTCCAGGTTCCAATCTTGGCGAATAACCGATGGAGGCTTTTATGCCACAGATGAATCGCGACCAACGCAATGCGGCATGGCAAGCGGCTAACCAATGGCGTGCCCGTGCAGCGAAGACCCAACCGACCGGCTTGGCGGGCAGTTTAAAGCTACTCTTCACGTGGTTAGCGTTTGGCGCACTAATGATAGTAGGCGTGGTACTTGGCCTATTTTTCTTATTAATCGGCTGGGCCATGATGCCGTTTGTGCGCCATAAAATGAAAAAGCGTATGGAACAGATGCGCGCTCAACAGGCGCAAGATATCGGCAGTGGCAACTCTCACGGGCACACGTCTACGCACAGCCGTCCAGGTCATCAGGACACTTTAGAAGGCAGCTATGAAGTTAAAGATGAACGTTAGTTAAGCAATTAGTCACTTTTTCACGCCACACTGTAAGCTCTGTATTTAGTTCTGTGCATCTAGTGTTGTGTCATTTATGACAGAGGCGGATACACCCAGGTAAATGCCGCGGCCAACGTTAGCGGCATTACCACCAAACTCCCCAGATTACCAATCAGTACCAGCGAAGCCACTTTCTGTGGTGCTAGCTGGTACTGCTCTGCGACCAAATAATTCAACACCGCAGGGGGCAGCGCTGCAAACACCAGCAGTACCGCCAACTGCAGCGCATTTAGCGGCAATAACCACATTAATGGCAAGGCAATCACTAATCCGGAAAGCGGGCAAAGCACCGCCCCCAACATACCTGTACGCCAATCGCTAAAATCAATCTCCAGTAGCCGCACCCCCAGCGCAAACAGCATCAGCGGAATACATACCCCACCCAGCATATGCATCGCCTCTAGCAGCCAACCAGGCAGCGGTAGCCCACTGATATTCACCGCTAAGCCTGCCAGACTCGCGAGTACAATGGGCATACGCAGCATTCGCCACAGCGAGGTGCGCGGGTTGAGCATGTAAAGCCCCACCGAAAAGTGCAGCAGCATTTCAACAATAAATACCACCACCGCCGCGGGCAGCGCCTCAGCACCAAACGCCAATACCAGCAGCGGCACGCCCATATTGCCGGCGTTATTGAACATCATCGGGGGAAGGAAAATTTTGCTATCCAGCTTTAACCACTTGGCCAGCGGCCACAACACCACCCCCGAGCCAAGCACTACCGCAATAGCCGCCATAGCAAGCCAGGCATATTCTGCCAACGGCGCTTGACGGTCGGCCAGCACAGCGAATACCAATAGCGGAACGAACAGCTCCATATTGAGCGTATTGAGACTGCGAATATCCGGCGTACGGTAGCGCCCATAGACAGCGCCACAACCGGCGATTAAAAACACCGGCAGTAGAGTAGCCAGAATATGTCCAATCATACGGGCCACCCTGCCCTATTCCTTGTTATCACTGTTTCTTCCTGATTAGCCGTCTGACTAGTGGTTATCAGCGCTGGAAGGCTCAAGAAAACGCTGCCAGAGCGCGGTGACGATATCGCGATGAGCACGGAACTCTTCACCCTCACCGCTGGCTTTTTCACCGGTGAGCGCCGCCCGATGAATGGCACTGCGATAAACCAGATAGGCTTCGCGCAGGCGCTCCGCCTCTTCATGGGGTAAGTGCCCCGCTTCAGTCAGCACCTCTAAAATACGAATATTATCGCTGTAGGTGAGTAGCGCTGGGGTTTGGTGAGCCAGCGCTAACACTGCGTATTGGCAGAGGAATTCGATATCGACCATACCGCCGGCATCGTGCTTTAAGTAAAAGTTGTCGCTGGTGGCTTTACTGCCCAAGTGATCGCGCATTTTATGGCGCATTTTAACCACCTCTTCGCGCAACGCGGCTTTATCGCGGTGGGCGCCTAGAATATCCCCTCGCAACTGTCTGAATTGCTCGGCTAGCGCCTCGCTGCCCGCCACCACACGTGCCCTTACCAAAGCTTGGTGCTCCCAGGTCCAGGCATTCTGGCGCTGATAGTCAGCAAAGGCTTTTAGAGAGGTCACCAACAGGCCAGAGTTACCCGATGGCCGCAGGCGCATATCGACCTCATAAAGACTACCCGCCGGTGTCACCGCCGTGAGCAGATGGATAATCCGCTGGCCTAACCGGGTAAAAAACAGCGGGGTATCGATAGGGCGCGGGCCGTCGGTTTCGTCCTTTCCGTCGCTATTGTGAATAAACACAAGATCCAAATCAGAGCTGTAACCCAGTTCAATCCCCCCCAGCTTGCCGTAGCCGACAATCAGAAACTCAGCTTCACGCGTGTTCAGCCCTTCAGGAACGCCATGCTTGCGGGTGATATGCTTCCACGCCATGGCTAATACCGCGTCTAAAATCACTTCCGCGATAAAGGTTAAGTAATCACTGACGTTCATCAAGTGGCGCGTCCCCGCCACATCCGACGCCGCCACGTGCAGCGTTTGGGCATGCTTGAACACCCGTAGCGCCTCAAGCTGCGCCTCTTCATCATCCTCCGGCAGGCGATTCAGCGTTTGCCGTAGCTCATCGGCTAGAAGCGCTTTATCGGCGGGGGTATACAGCGTTTCCGGGGTTAGCAGCTCATCAAGCAGGATGGGGTAACGCGCCAGCTGTTCGGCGATCCATGGGCTGGCGGCACACAGGTGCATTAAGTGCTCTAACGCTTGGGGATTTTCACGAAGCAGCGCCAGGTAGGCGGTGCGGCGCAGCACCGCTTCGATCAACGGCTGTACCCTGGCCAGCGCAACATCCGGCGCTTCGCTATCAGCCACCGCATCGAGCAATAGTGGCATCAACGCATCCAAGCGCTCAAAACCAATCCGCTGCATGCTCTGCACTTGACGTGAGTGGTAGAGACTATGCAGCCTTTTCAATGCTTTGTCAGGCTCGTTGAACCCCGCCTCGGCGAGGTGCGCGCTGGCTTCCTCCGGCTCTAATTCGCCGCGCCAAATAAGCCGCCAATGAGCCAAACCCAGCTGGTCGTCGTTGTTGGCCTCCTCGACATCCTCTTCGGGGTCGGCAATCACCGCGTCGAAGTGTTGACGCACCCGCTCGCGCACTTCATCCAACTGAGCGATTAACCCCGGCCAGTCTTCATGCCCCATGGCGAAGGCCACCCGTTCACGATTGTTATCATCGCTGGGCAGGGTTTGTGTTTGGCGGTCTTCCAGCGCTTGGAGTGCGTGCTCGACATCGCGTAAAAAGGCGTAATCGGGCAGCAGCTCATCAACGACTTCTTGCGGTAACAAGCCTAGCTCGGGCAAGCGTTTGAGCGCGGTTTTCAGGGAGGTAACCTGTAGCTCCGTATCACGGCCGCCACGAATCAGCTGAAACGCCTGCACCACGAATTCAACCTCGCGAATACCGCCAGGGCCGAGCTTGATATTGTTCTGCATGCCCTTGCGCTTCACTTCGCGATTGATCATTGCCTTCAATTCGCGCAGCGACTCAATGGCGCCAAAATCCAGATATTTGCGATACACAAAGGGCCGCAGCCCAGCCAGTAGCTCGTCGCCTGCGTCTCGGTCGCCCGCCACGGGGCGCGCTTTGAGCATCGCGTAACGCTCCCACTCACGGCCTTGATCCTGATAATAGCTGGAAAGCATGGCAAAGCATCCCACCAGCGGGCCGCCGTCACCCAATGGCCGCAAGCGCATGTCGACGCGGAAGGCGAAGCCGTCTGCGGTCATGGCATCCAGTGCGGCAATCAACTTTTGCCCCAGCTTAGTAAAATACTCCTGATGCTCTAAGGACTTACGGCCACCTTGGGTTTCGCCTTTTTCGGGGAAAGCAAAAATCAGGTCGATATCGGAGGAGAGATTCAACTCCCCCGCTCCCAGTTTACCCATACCCAAAATCACCAGACGTTGCGGCGAGCCGTCCTGGCGGGGGGCCGGCAAGCCCCAGCGCGGCGCGTAAAACTGTTCAAGCCATGTCAACGCTGCGTCTAAGCATAACTCGGCCAGCTCGGATACCGCATGCGCCGTGTCCCACATGCGATGCCCGGTAGGACGATTCAGGTCGCGCCAAATAATACCCAGCATACGCTTACGACGAAAACGCCGAATCGCCCGCTGCATAGCTTCCTCGTCTTCGGCGGGTTCAAGTAATTCATTCAGCCAACTGGCGAGCTCATCACGCTCTGGATGGGTGTCCAGTTCACCGCCAACATCCAGCTCGACCAGCCACTCGGGGTAACGCGCCAGGGTATCCAGCGCAAAGGTTGAAATGGCCAGTACCCGGGCAAGAGCCTCTCGCCGCGGCTTCGAAAGCGCCTGCCAGCTGCTGGAAGGCAATTCCTGCTGGGTCATTTCGGCAACATTGTCGGCCTGTTTTAGCGATTCGCTTAACCGCTCCCAAGCGGCTTGGGTCGCGGTTTGTAACGACGCTGGCAGCGCTGCCAACGGCAAAAAATTGTCGTTCACTTGCATAACCACCTCGCTACCAAGCGCCTCGCGCCGGGTTAAAAAATACGCCAGTTTACTATCAGCTTAGCTAAAGAATTTTTCCCAGCCTAATAGCCCCCAGGTAAGGCCCGCCATTATCAGCGACAGCATCACCGCCGCCGAACCAATATCCTTGGCACGCCCCGAAAGCTCATGATGCTCAGAACCAATGCGGTCGACCACGTTTTCTATCGCACTATTGAGAAGCTCTACTATCAGGACAAAAAACAGGCTGCTCACCAGCAGCAACCAACTGATAGGCCCCTCCCCGATCCACCAAGCAAGCGGTAACATCACCGCCGTAACGCCTACTTCCTGCCGAAAGGCTGCTTCGTTTCTAAACGCCGCTTTCAAGCCCTTCCATGAATAGCGCGTGGAGTGCACTAAATGCGTTAAGCCGGTATGCCCAGGTTTCATTCACGTTGCCTCAACTGGTGAGCGTAGAGTTGTTTCAGTTTGCTAATATCATCGCATCGAGATCCTGCGACAACGGATCTAACACCCCCGACCAGCTTAAATAGGGCGTGCTGCTATTGCCATTGACCATGACGCTAAACACTCCCCAGCGACCTTGCACGGTGCGGAAATAGCCTGCCGCGGCGCGTACTGAAAACGGCTGATTCAGCGTGCCGGTTTTTAACATGACATTGTTTTGAAACGTGGAAGACCCACGCCGGGTAAAACGCATCACGCCATTGGCAGGCGACTGGAAGGCCGCCACAAAACTCGGGAACAGCGCGCTTTGATGGAACATATTTTCCAGCATCACGTTAACGCCCTGGGCGGAGGTGCGGTTTTCAGTGGTGAGACCACTACCGCTATACAGCGTTAACGGGCCGTGGCCGGGTAAGCTTTGGGCATAGGCCTCAATGGCCTGGCCCGCCTGGCGTAGCTGCGCCTGGGGCGTCTCGACCAGATCCAGCGCCAGCACATCGGCCATGTAGTTATTGGAGTAGTTCATGATGCGCAGCAATAACTCCTGCAGCGGCTGACTATCCACAGCCGCCAGGCGTTGGGCACTGTTTGGTGGCTGCATTGAGCTTACCCGCCACGGTTCGCGCACCTGAATGCCGGCTTGATTGAGCATGCCCATCAAGACCTGTGCGGTGGTCTCGGCGGCATCGCCCGCACCGCGATAAACATCCCGGGCGCTGGCATTGGTGGAAATTTGTCCGGTTAAGCGCATCACATCGCCACGCGCATCGGTGATACGCTCAGCCCCGAGCTCGGTACCGCTGTTAGCAGGGCGAGTCGTCACTTGGTTATCAATGGTAATCGGCGACGCCTGGCTATCGCAAAGCCCTACCTGGGCAGGCGCCCCGGCTGCGCTGGCTGGCGCGACATTGACGCACCAACTACCAAAATTAACCCCTGCCGAGGAGAGCGGCGCGCTATAGGCGTTGGCAACCCGCGATAGGGCATCGCAGCGGTCGGTAGTGATGCAGTCTACCGGACCAAAGCGCCATTGGCTGATCACCAACGCGCCGTCAACTTCACGCACCCCCGCTAGATGTAACCGCTGCACGAGACGCCACAGGTTTTCAGTGGTCAGGCCCGGGTCACCGCCACCCTCAAACACCAAATCGCCGCGCAGCACACCATTATCAACACTCGCTGAGCTGACCAGCTGGCTGGTAAAGCGGTGCTGGGGGCCAAAACGATTCAGCGCTGCCGCAGCCAAGTAAGCTTTAGTGACCGAAGCGGGCGACAGCTGCCGCTCCGGGGTGATGCTGCCCAACAACGCGTTAGTATTCGAGTCGGCATTCAAAAGGCGCGCCTCGGCGCTAATCGAAAAGCCTTTATTTTGCAGTTGGCCCAGACGCGTAAAATCGGCGAACAAGCTGGTACTAGCACACAGCGCCAGCGTGGCTACACCGGTCGCCAGCGACCAACGCTGAAGACGCTTAACAGCCAAAAAACAACCCATTACAGTTCCTCAATGCACATTCATTTTAGAAAACACTTGCAGCATCACCACGCCAGCCACTATTAAGCTAATACCAATGACCGCAGGCAAGTCAGGTTTTTCGCCAAAGACAAAAATGCCTACCAAGGTCACCAATACAATGCCTAAACCCGCCCAAATCGCATAGGCAACTCCCACTGGCAAAGTACGCAGTACCAAACTGAGCAGGTAAAAGGCTAATCCATAGCCAACCACGACCACCACGCTGGGCAGCGGGCGGGTAAAACCCAACGAGGCTTTTAAGGCACTTGTGGCAATCACTTCGGCCACAATCGCCAGCACCAAATAAATAAACGTCATGTTCGCTCCAGATCAACACATAAACGCCACAGTGATTGGCCACTTTGCGCATACTTAGCCTCAAAGGGGGTCAAATAGTCGCCCTTAGGCGCAAACTCGCCCACCTTTGCCTGCTTGCCGGTCACCTGCGCCACCGCCAAGGCAAACTCTTCAACGTATATCGACCAGTTAGAGCGCAGCTCAAGATGCCCCCCGAGGGCCAGCAACATGGGTAAAACAGCATGCCCATGCCAACGCATTTTTAGGTGACCCGACTTGGGGTAAGGGTTTGGATAAAGTAGAAAGTGGTGCTCGGGCGCCCAACCAGCCTGGTAGGCCAAACGCCAAAAGTCGACGAGGTCGGCTCTCACCAGCAGCGCATTTTCCGGCAACTTGCCGTGGTCGCGCCCCAGGCGATCCTCGCTGCGATCAACCCCAATTACCGCATGTGCCGGGAACTGCGCTGCTAGTTGACGTGTCGATATGCCTACGCCACAGCCTGAATCAAGTACCAACGGCGCTCGACGACCTCCAAGCCACTCTGCCGCCAGGGCAAAGTTACGCTGCGTATGATCGGCGATCGGTTTACGCAGTGGATGCGCTAGCGCCCGGCTCACCCGACGTGCTAAATCCTGATGCGGACCTGGCTGATTTGAAACCACTGGTCGAGAATTATGCTGCATGCCATCTCTCGGCTGAAAATGCTGATTCTACCAGTCCCGAGCGCTTGCAGCATGACGCCATTGCGCGGCCGGTGCTATGATCACACTTGAAGACCGATTAGTGTACTCATTAAGCGCGTGGCAGTGGGTGAAAGATGCCCATTCACCATGCCAATAATTGTTATCACCACCACCGCACCACGAGGACCCCCGGCTTGTCACACTTACCGGTGATTGTCGGCATGGGCGGCATCAATCCCGCTGGCAGAACCTCTGGCCATCAGGCCTTCCGCCGCACCGTGCTTGATGCCCTTCCTGCTGACCAGCAACGCCAGACACTGGAAAGCTTAGCGGCGCTTATGCGCCTTGTTGAGCATTCAGAAAAAGGCTGGCACGACCGCTCAGGCCAGCCAATAGACGCTCCTGCCGAGTCGCTGCGCGAGCAGGTTCTTAACCACACCCTGATCCGCCGCAATGAAGACCCGCGGTTTCTCGAGCCCGGCTTGCCGTCTAACCGTCAGGCCAGTATGCAGCTGTCCGAGCCGCTACGCTTTACGCTGCGCCGCCGCCAACTGCCCGAGCACCTACCGGCGAGTTGGCAAGTACGCACTATCGACGCCCACGAGGTCGAGGTGAGCGTGCCCGCAGGGGTTCTTGAGGTACTGCTGCCCGACGCCCAGGTACCCAAGGTGCGCGCGGCGGCTCAGCTGCCCAGCGGTTTTGACCCAGCGAGCCTCTACCGCAGCATCCACCACCCCCGCGGACTAGCGCTGGCGGTGTTTGGCGCCAGCGACTGCTTAGGCGCCAGCGGGCTTTCTTGGGAAATGCTGCGCCAGCAGCTGAACCCGGATCATATTGCCGTCTACGCTGGCAATTCTATTGGCCAGCTGGACGACCAGGGTTGGGGTGGCTTATTGAAAAGCCTGGTGAGTGGTCAGCGCGCGACCTCCAAGCAAATGCCGCTGGGCTATGGTCAGATGCCCGCCGACTTTTTGAACGCCTATGTGCTGGGCAGCGTCGGTGGCACCGGCGCGGCCCTCGGCGCCTGCGCCAGCTTTCTTTATAATCTTCGCCTGGGCATTGACGACATTCGCGCCGGGCGCCGCCGCGTGGTGATGGTGGGCACCTCAGACGCTCCGATCACCCCGGAGATAATTGAGGGCTTCCGCGCCATGGGCGCGCTGGCCGACGATGCTGGACTGAAAGCGCTAGACGCCTTGGAGCTTCTCACCGACAGCGACTATCAGCGCGCCTGTCGTCCGTTTGCCCGCAACTGCGGCTTTACCATGGCAGAAGCCAGCCAGTTTGTGCTGTTGATGGACGACGCTTTAGCCATGGAGGTCGGCGCAGACATCCTTGGCGCGGTGCCTGATGTTTTCGTCAACGCCGACGGTTACAAGCGCTCGATCTCGGCGCCGGGGATTGGCAACTACATTACGCTGGGCAAAGCGGCCGCGCTGGTGCGCGATATGCTGGGTGAAAAAGCCTTGAAAGAGCGCAGTTTTTTGCACGCTCACGGTACCAGCACGCCCAAAAACCGTATTACCGAATCCCACGTGTTTGATGAAATTGCCCGCGCCAACGGCATCACCGACTGGCCCGTGGTGGCAATCAAAGCCTTTATCGGCCATTCACAAGGCACCGCAGCGGGTGACCAACTGGCGAGTGCTCTGGGTAGTTTCGCTCATGACCTGTTGCCGGGGATCCCCACCCTGGATGCATTGGCTAGCGATGTCTACGCCGAGCGTCTGCGCTTCTCGTCAACGGCCCAGACATTTCGCGCGGACGCGACGTTTCTGAATGCCAAAGGCTTCGGTGGCAACAACGCTACCGGAGTGGTGCTTTCCCCGGCGGTCACCGAACGCCTGCTGACCCAACGCCACGGTGCGGCGGCGGTGAATGCCTGGAAAGCGCGCCGAGAAGCTACCAGAGAAACGGCAGAAGCCTTCCTTGCTCAAGCCGATAAGGGCCACTACGCACCTCGCTACCAGTTTGGCGAGGCGGTACTCGAAGGCCCAGAACTCGACATCCACGCCGACAGGATTCATATCCCCGGTTACCACCAAGCTGTCTCGCTAACCAGCGATACCCCGTTTGGCCGTCTGGACGAGGAGACATAATGAACAGCGTCAAAAAGAATATCGCCGTTTACCCCGGCACATTCGATCCCATCACCAACGGCCATTTTGACCTGATTGAGCGCGGCGCGCGGATGTTCGACAAAGTGGTGATCGCGGTGGCGGCAAGCCCCGGCAAAAGCCCTAGCCTTGACCTGGATACGCGTATTGCTTTGGCGAAAGCGGCCTGCACGCCGCTGCCCAACGTTGAAGTGATCGGCTTCTCCACCCTGCTCACCACCATGATGCATGAACAAAGGGCGACAATCATTCTGCGTGGACTGCGCGCGGTGTCCGATTTTGAGTACGAGCTGCAGCTAGCCAATATGAACCGCGCGCAGAACCCAGAGCTGGAAAGTGTGTTCTTAACCCCGGCGGTGGAAAACTCATATATTTCCTCGACCATGGTGCGTGAAATTGCCAAGCTCGGCGGCGATATTTCTCCTTTGGTGCATCCACAGGTCGCCGAGGCGCTGCGTAAGCACTACACTAGCTAGCCAACCAACGCTATTGTTGAGTAAAACACTCGGGTAATGGATAACCTGGGTGCGAACGCCATCTGCGAGGTATGCCCATGGCCCTGATGATTACCGACGAGTGCATTAACTGCGACGTCTGCGAACCCGAATGTCCCAATGATGCTATCTCCCCCGGCGAGGAGATCTATGTCATTGATCCTAACCTATGCACCGAGTGCGTCGGTCACTATGACGAGCCCCAGTGCCAGCAGGTTTGCCCGGTGGACTGCATTCCACTTGACCCACAACGCCACGAAAGCCACGAACAGCTGATGAAGAAGTACCGCATCATCACTGCCGCCTAAATATAATGCGTATTTGGGCCCTAGCCTGGCCAATCATTTTATCTAACATCACCGTTCCGCTGCTCGGGTTGGTGGATACTGCCGTGGTCGGCCACCTACCCGATTCGCGCTATTTAGCCGGCGTTACCCTGGGTGCCACGCTGTTTAGCTTCCTTTATTGGGGCTTTGGCTTCTTGCGCATGGGCACCACGGGGCTAGTTGCCCAAGCCATGGGGCGCGAGAGCGACACAGACGTGCGCAACCTACTAGGGCAATCGCTGATCATGGCGCTGGTGATTGGTAGTCTGCTGATTGTGTTTGCCTCGCCACTGATTACGCTGGGTTTGTGGCTGTTAGATGGCAGTGAAGTAGCGACCGATTTAGCCCGTGAATACGCCTATATACGCCTCTGGTCAGCCCCGGCGGTCCTCGCCAACTACGCCATTTTGGGCTGGTTTTTGGGCCAACAGAATTCTCGCGTCACGCTGATGATTTTGCTGCTCACCAACAGCGTTAATATCGTGCTGGATTTATGGTTTGTAGTAGGCCTGGGAATGACCAGCAACGGCGTGGCCTGGGCAAGCGTAATCGCTGACTACAGTGCGCTAGCGTTTGGTAGCTACCTGGTACTACGCCAGCTAACCCGACTGGAGGGCCATTTTTTGCGCGAGCGTTTACTGGCACTCGCGGCTTACACGGCCCTTTTTAACGTCAACGCCAACCTCTTCGTGCGTACCCTCGGCCTGCTATTTGCTATGGCATTCTTTACCGCCCAAGGCGCCCGTCAGGGCGACACAGTACTCGCTGCTAACGCCGTGTTGCTGCAATTCATTATGCTGACCAGCTACGCCTTGGATGGCTTCGCCCATGCCGCGGAGTCGTTGATAGGGCGCGCTTATGGACGCCAGGACTGGCAAGAATTTGCTGCCACAGTACGCGCCGCTGCGCATTTTTCTTTCTGGACTGCGGGCGCTTCAGCCGTGCTGTTTGCACTAGGCGGCAATGGCCTTATTGCACTGCTCACCGGCCTTGAAGAAGTCCGTGCGACAGCGGCGCAGTACCTCCCTTGGATGGTAGCCATGCCGCTGATCGCGGTATGGAGCTACCTACTTGATGGGGTATTTATTGGCACTACCGCCGTGCGTGAAATGCGCAACAGCATCTTTATCGGCCTTGCTGTCTACCTGCCCACCTGGTGGATTACCCAGGGGCTCGGCAACCATGGGCTGTGGCTGGCGTTTATGTTGTTTATGCTAGTTCGCTCGGCGGTACTGATCTACTACTATCGTCTTTACTACTATCGTTTTCACTGGCTCCGCCGCTACCGTTAACGCCCTGGCGCTAGAGCAACCACCATCATGGCGTGTGGCTAATATGAAACTTAGTAGGCAGCTTCAACGTGAAAATTTCCGCACTCCCCCGTATATTAGCCATACCATTGACGTTGTATAGGCACTTGCATAGCCAATTGCTAATAAATAGCCACTTGCTAATAATTAATAACGAGAGGGCATCCCATGCTTAAAATGATCTCAAAACCAGCGGTCAAACTGGTGGAGCGCTATCTACCCGACCCGTATATTTTCGTGCTATTGCTGACGTTAATTGCCGCAGTCGCCGCCATCGCCATTGAGCGTCAATCACCACTGGCGGTGCTGCGCTTCTGGGGCGATGGCTTCTGGGGTTTGTTAACGTTCTCAATGCAGATGCTGCTGGTGTTGGTGACCGGTTTTATGCTGGCAAGCTCGCCGCCGGTAAAGCGCATACTGCAGAAAATCGCCAGTACCGCCAAAACGCCCGGCGGCGCTATCATCCTCGTCACGCTAGTCTCCTTGGCGGCTAGCTGGATTAACTGGGGCTTTGGTCTGGTGGTCGGCGCGCTGTTTGCTAAAGAGCTGGCCCGGCTGATCCGCGTTGACTACCGGCTGCTGGTCGCCAGCGCCTACTCTGGCTTTGTGGTTTGGCATGGCGGTTTAGCCGGTTCAATACCGCTGACCATCGCCACAGAGGGGCACTTTACCGCCGACCAGATTGGCGTCATCGGCACTGGCTCAACGATTTTCGCCTTTTTTAACCTCGCTATTGTGGTCTGCCTGTTTATCTCTATCCCGCTGGTAAACCGCATGATGCTGCCGGATGAAAAAGACAGTGTTTACGTCGACCCTAAAGTACTCGACGACGCTCCCGAGGCGGTCGGGCGCATCTCCCGCCCGGCTGAGCGCCTTGAAAACAGCGTGTCTCTCGCCCTGCTTGTTGGGGTGCCGGGCCTGCTTTTTTTACTCGATCACTTTTTGCTACGCGGCGGCGGCTTGAACCTAAACGTGGTTAATTTCCTGTTTCTGTTTTTAGCCATTGTGCTGCACCGCACCCCACGTAATTTGCTCAACAGCCTGAACGAAGCGATTAAAGGCGGCGCGGGGATCGTCATTCAGTTTCCGTTTTATGCCGGCATTATGGCGATTATGGTGGAATCCGGGCTGGCAGAAAGCCTCTCCGAGTCATTAGTCTCCTTTGCCACCGCAGGCACACTGCCGTTTTGGTCATTTATCAGCGCGGGGATAGTGAACCTCTTTGTGCCTTCCGGCGGTGGCCAATGGGCTGTGCAAGCACCGGTGATGCTACCCGCCGCTGAAGCGCTGGGGGCCGATATTACCCGCATCGCCATGGCGGTTGCCTGGGGCGATGCCTGGACTAACCTGCTGCAGCCTTTTTGGGCGTTACCGGTACTCGCCATTGCCGGACTGAAGGCGAAAGATATTATGGGCTTTTGTCTCATTCAGCTGTTTATTACCGGCATTATCATCTCAATCGGTTTGACGTGGTTCTAAACCCATTGGGCGCAGCCCACCCACCCGGCTGGGTGGGCTGTTACGCATAAGGAGCACTATATGTCAGAGACTGGAATCGGCGAGAACACGGCATTCCCAGGGCAACACGAACTTTCGATGACCGTGCTGATGACGCCCGACATGGCCAATTTCAGTGGCAAAGTGCACGGTGGCGCCATTCTTAAAAAGCTCGATGAAGTCGCCTTTGCCTGTGCCAGCCGCTATTCGGGCCACTATGTGGTGACGCTGTCGGTGGATCAGGTGTTGTTTAAACAGCCGATTCACGTTGGGGAGCTGGTGACCTTTTTAGCCAGCGTCAACCACGTCGGCCGCTCGTCAATGGAGATTGGGATTAAGGTCGTCGCTGAAGATATTCGCAATAAGCTGATACGCCACACCAATAGCTGTTACCTCACCATGGTCGCAGTGGACACTGACGGCAAACCCGCCAGTGTACCGCCGCTCAGCTTGGCAACCCCCTTGCAGAAGCTACGCTTTGAAAAGGCGGCACTGCGCAAAAAATTACGCAAACAGGCGGAAAGAGAGGAACTGCTGACCCAGCAGCAGCATCAGTCCCAAACCCACTAAGACCCAACGGCAAGGAGTTCGTATGCCCGCCAGGGATCGCTATCCGCACCTGCCTAAAGCGGTTGAATACGCCCATATTGGTTGGGATTTTTTCATTTTAACGCTGGTAGTGATTAATCTCTCACTACTGCTGTTTGATTCGCTGTTTCTACTCGGCCCTATTAACCAGGGCATCGCCAATCTCGCACCCGGTTTTCATACTTTCTACGATGACGTGATTCATAGCCGCTTCATCACCATCGACTTGATATTTGTCAGCTTTTTTATCGCCGATGTACTGCTGGGCTGGTCAATCGCAATTGCCGAGCGGCGCTACCACCGCTGGTTTTTCTACCCCTTCGTGCACTGGTACGACGTGCTGGGCTGCATTCCCCTCGCGGGCTTCCGACTACTGCGTATTTTACGCGTTGTATCGTTAATCAATCGGCTGCATCGCCTCGGCATGATTGATGTTACCCACTGGTACATCTATCAATTTGTGGCCAAGTATTACGACATTCTGCTTGAGGAGCTTTCCGACCGCATCGCCCTGCGCCTGTTGGGCAATGTACAGCAGCAGATACGCGCCAGCGACTCGCTCACCGAGCGGGTCATCGACCGTGTAATCATGCCGCGCAAGGCACAGCTGATTCATGAAATCGCCCAGCGTTTGGAAAATACCGTCGGTAAGGCCTACCAGCACAATCGTCAAGCCATCATGACGGCGATCAGCGATTTAGTCAGCCGCACGCTACGTGAAAGTCCTGAGATTCAACGCCTGAACCGCCTGCCCATGGGGCAGCAGGCCACCAATGCAATCCAAGCATCACTCAGCGGTGTTGCCCAGCGGCTAGTCGATGAACTGGTACTCGGGATTCACTCTGAGGAGTTTAGGCAGTTGGTCGAGCGCACCGCCGACAGCGGGTTTGATACTTGGCTGACGGTTGACGAAGGCAGCGATCGGGTAACCGAGCAGGTACTGTATGACATCCTCGAGATGCTCAAAGATCAAGTCAGCCACCAGGGCTGGAAAGATCGTTATGAATAATCACTGCACTGACCAACCCTTGCCCGGCCGCCTGCGTTGTGCTGATTTTAGATTAGCCTGAAACCACGCTTAGGTTGATAACACTCTAGCCGCAGCGTAGGTCGTTAATCCTATCTTGATCATCAAGATGAATATTCAAACGATCCGGGCGGTGATCCATGGTGGCCATATTACCAGGGCGCAAAACGCGCACCTGTCGAGCACCGCTATCACTTTGTAATTGCGAAACGTTAGCCTCGTCGAAGGGCTCACCGATAGCGGATTGAATAGCGTCCAGATCACAGCTGGCAGGCTGTTCATCACTGGAACTGTTCGGCGTTAACGTCGGCGGCGGTGGCGCTGCGTCTACGTCGTCGTTGGCAGGAGAGATTGGCATTTGGGAACTAACGCAGGCCGTTAGCAGCAGCGCACAAGCGCTAACAGCGGCAAATTTAACCAGCGCAATACAGGGTTTCATCCTTGAATCTCCAAAAAGTAGGTTATGGGTATAGGCTATAAAACCCCACGGGCCAAGCGTTAGCCTAGCCCGTGGGGTACTATTTTTATTACTTTAAAACGCAGACTTATTTATTCAGCTGCCTCTTGGACGGCTCTACCGCCCTCTTGCACATCCTGGCCAGCGCCAGCAATGGTGTTGCAACCGGTTAGAACACCCGCTGTCATCAGCAGCATAAAGCTCATGGCCAATAATTTTTTCATTTTCCGTTCTCCTTAACGAGTCATTCAACATCGGGGAACTCCACTGGCAACTTAATTTGCCACTTGGGAGTTTTTTCAGGGTAACAGCGTTTTGGCAATCGCGCTCGCTTTCCCTACTTCACTTCGCGGCTGCTATGCTAACAATTATTTAAACCGCTGCCTGGAGCCTATCATTTGATCAAATTCGAGCTAGATGAACGCCTTGCTGCTGACACCTTCCCCATCGCAGACCTGCCGTTAAGCCGCGTGCTGTTGATGAATGACGCGCGCTACCCCTGGGTGGTTCTAGTACCGCGCCAGGCCTCTATCAGTGAAGTATTTGCGCTTTCTGCCGACGACCAGCAGCAGCTGTGGCGTGAAGCCACTCTGCTAGGCGAGGCAATGAAAACAGCGTTTAAAGGGGACAAAGTCAACATTGCCTCGTTAGGCAATGTGGTTAGTCAACTGCATGTACACGTTGTGCTTAGACGGCACAGCGATGCAACTTGGCCAGCACCGGTATGGGGCAATGGCAGTCCCGAAACCTACGATCTGGATGGCCAGGCACAGCTACGGAATCAGCTGTTGGCACTTATCAATGGGCTTGATGTGTAGACCACATCTACCCCGTTAATGGGTGGCCTTGCCGCGCAGGCGGGTCATTGAGAAGCGGCCCACTGGCAGGCTGTGCAACACCCGCCACGCTTAGCGAAATCCCCAGCACTATTATCAGCGCACCGCCAGCCAGAGCCACCCAGCCGGTAGTTTTTTGTACACCGCGCTGGCTGTACTGCTGCTTGGATAAGCGCCGCTGCGCCCAGCCGCGGGCAAAAATGCTCGCCAGGGCGAGCGCTGACACAGTTATCCCCGTGCCGATCGACATGGCCACTACCGATGCCACGCCCACCTCAAATTGACCCAGCAAGCTGGCCGCCCCCAGCATTAATACCGCTCCGCTACAGGGGCGCATACCAATGGCACCGACTGTCATCATCGCCGTTCGCCAATCTAACGCCTGATGCGGCTCAATATGATGAGCACCACCACAACAGAGGCTGTGGTCATGGCCCTGGCTATGTTCGTGGTTTGGATTATGTTCATGGCCTGAGCTGTGCGAAGGAGCCACTCGCTCCGGCTGATAGGCTTGCCGCAACTGCTTGAAGGCCCGCCAGCATAGCCAAGCCCCTAACGCCGCCACCAGGAGAAAACTAGCCTGCTCTACCCAGGCGACGCTACCCATGGCTTGGCGGGTTACCCAGCCTAGGCCATAAACCAGCACAACGACCAGCGCAACGGCGGTCATCCCTTGCAGTAAAGAGGCCGCAAAAGAGAGCCCCAAGGCACGCTTTACCGCACCTCCGTGGGTGGCTAGGTAAGTCGCCAAGACGGCTTTACCGTGCCCAGGCCCAGCGGCATGAAACACGCCATAGGCGAAGCTGATACCCAGCAGGCTTACCCATGTCGCCATGGTGGGCGTGCGTGACAGTTCGGTAATCGCCAGCGTTAGCGAACGGTGAAGATCACGCTGCCAGCCAAGGAGTTGATAGCTCACACTCTGCAGCCCACCTTGCCAAACGACTATCATCACAATGGCGCTTAGCAGCAGCAAAGCCGGCATTATACCGGCGTGTCGTGTGAAGGGCCGCGTTAAAGACATCGTACCGCTCCAAATAGAAAAGGTGGCAAACAAAAGACGTTATAAGGTAACGCGGAAATAAATTCGCACAACACCATTTGGCCGCGAGCAGCGGCTAACGGCAATCAACTTGGCCGGTTTCAGCAAAATAACGGCCCAACCCAGGTTCGCCACTTTCGTCTTTATCCAGCAGTGCGGCCTGCATCACCCGTTCAGGGTCAGGATCGGCAGGCAGAATCGCAAGTTCGCAGGCGGGCTCACCGTGAAGCATCAGCGCATTGTCGCGCGGCTGACCGCCTTCTTCTTCGTGCACGACTTCTAAGTAATACGTAGGGTCGAATACTTGGTAAGTTAAGGTAGCGTCGGCCAGTGACTGCGGGGATTCAAGCGGTAAAATAAACATAAAGATTAGCCGCCCATCGCGCTCCATCGCGGTGTATTCACTCACTTCACCCAACCCTTGGCGCTCATTATTGATACGCACTTCGGTCATATAATGCTGCTTAGCTAGGTTATCGCGTATCTCTTTACCTAGCTGATCCAGCCCTTCTTCAAGACTGGCGTTGTCTACCTGCTGCAGCTCTTCAAAAACGACCAGGCTATAGAACGGATCCATCCGCCAGGTTTGATGCAGGCCACTCACCGCGCCCTGATCGTCGGTGATGACCCGCACGCTTAGGTCGATCCAACCGTGGGGGTGAGCGCTTGCTTGAGGGCTAAGTAGTAGATTACCCATGCCTACCAGCAGCGCTATAAAAGCACTGAGACCCGTACTCTTCATGGCGCAACTCCCAATTTAACCTGCAAGTCGACAAGCCAAGGGTCCAGCACATAAGGCGGCAACGGCTGATTACCGCGCTGCGCCGATAGGCGCACGCGGCTACGACTTCCTTCTTCGCTCACCTGAAGCTGCAGCCGATATTCGGGCCACCGGGCCAGAGACGCTTCAGCTCGGCCCAGTGAAAGATCGGCATGACGAACCACATAGCCTTGTTCGATCATCAACTCAACGGCTTCACGAAACGTCTCTTCAGCAGGGGTAGGGTACACCAGCTCACGAGGTTCCGGTGGCGGCGTTGCCGCACAGCCCGCCAACCCAACGAGCAGACTCAACAACCAATGGCGTATTTTCATAGCGGACTCCCGGATGCTGGGGCGCTTTGTTCAAAGCGGGCCTGGAAGCGCCGGCAGAAGTCATCGTTGCTAGCGCTGTACGATTCGCGTAGATCGCCCCAGTGGTCGAAGCGGCGAATATCGCGCGATATGCGCACATTCGAGTCGTTGACCAGCAGTGATACACGCTCTACCTCCACCGGCGGCTCGCCTACCCCGCCACCAACGCCAAAACTGCTACCTATACCGAACCCTACACCTGAACCTCGGCCGATACCCAAACCACCAAAGACCCGCATCCCACTCCCATAGCTATCGTCGTACCGGTCATAGTAGCCGTGTAGCGGGCGCTCGCGACTGGCGCTGATCAAGCCTAATGTGGTATCGGTGGAGTCTAGGGTAAATCCCCATTCGGTTAACACATCAACGCTGGTTTCTAGCGCTGCCTCCGCTGTCGTGGGAAAGTAACAAGAGGCGGCAGGCGCTGGCTCCGCTTTTGGCAGGCGATCAGGGACCGTCTGGCAGCCAGCAAGCGCCAGCAGGCAGGTTAAACTGATGGGTATTGACTTCATGTTAGGTCCTCTAACGGTCGCGGCCGCTGGTTTACCGCTGGCTAGGCTCGCCATAATGGCTGTATGTGATGACAATTTTTTGCGGAGATCGTGCCTATGAACGTGCTGCTTTGCCCCGATAGTTTCAAAGATGCGCTGAGTGCTCAAGCGGCGGCTTCCGCCATGGCCCGCGGCGTTCAGCGCGCCGCGCCAGATGCGCAGGTACATCTCTGCCCGCTGGCAGACGGCGGCGAAGGCAGTTTAGACGCATTGATCGCCGCCACTGGCGCCGAACGACGCCAGCTAACCGTTCAAGACGCCCTGGGTCGTCCTCGCCAAGCGGCCTGGGGCTGGCTTAGCGACCAGCGTACCGCGTTTATTGAACTGGCAGAAGCCAGCGGCTTACAACACCTTTCGCCCGATGAGCGCAGCGCCCTGCATACATCGACCTTTGGGGTCGGCGAGCTGCTGCGCGCAGCCCTCGACCAAGGGGCTGAAAAAGCGCTTCTGTTGCTGGGCGGCAGCGCCACTAACGATGGCGGTGCCGGCATGCTGCAGGCGCTAGGCGTCCAGCTACTTGATCAACACGACCAGCCGCTGGCCCGCGGCGGTAGCGCCCTCAACCGACTGACCAGTTTATCGCTTGATACCCTGGACCCGCGCCTAGCGAGCTTGCGCGTGGAAGCCGCCGTTGACGTCGATAACCCACTGCTTGGTGAACGCGGAGCCACCGCGGTATTTGGCCCACAAAAAGGCGCCTCGCAGGAAGAAGTTGAACTGCTTGACCGCGCGCTTGGCCATTTCGCTGACGTGAGTGCTCGTGTATTAGGCGCTGACTACCGAAAGCTGCAGGGCGCCGGAGCGGCAGGCGGTATGGGGTTTGCGGCGCGGGCTTTTTTGAACGCCAGCTTAAAACCGGGTATCGAGATGATTATGCAGCAGGCCAATATGGCCACGTGGCTGGCCGAGGCTGACTTGGTGATTACCGGTGAAGGGCGCTTAGATGGCCAAAGCCTGGCAGGCAAAACGCCGATTGGCGTTGCCCGGGCTGCTCAACGCCTCAATAAGCCCGTTATTGTGCTTGCAGGTAGCTTAGGTGACGGCTGGCAAGCCTGCTTTGACGAAGGCGTCACGGCTGCATTTGCCCTTGCCGATGGCCCCATGACACTAGCAGAAGCGCTTCCCCGCACCGCCGAGCTACTGGAAACACGCTGTGAAAGCCTGCTTCGGCTATGGGGACAGAGACCTTGAAAAACGCCTTAGCCGCCAGCATTAAAGACTAATGATTAATAGACGTTGTCCAACAGCTAATAGGCTTGTAATACCATGAGACTATGGTGGCAATGCAAAACAACTTTTTGCGTTGCGCTAAGAGCCTCCTATTCTGTAGGCACGTATTAACCCGCCGCGCTGCGGCATCGATAGGGAGCAGGATATGACTGATACTAATAGCATTGGTTTACATGAAGGTAGCGCGAGCCAGCTCGCCGAAAAGCTTAACCACCTGCTGGCCAACTACCAAATTTTTTATATGAACGTACGTGGTTATCACTGGAACGTGCGCGGTAACGACTTTTTTGAACTGCACGCCAAATTTGAAGAGTTCTACACTGATCTACTCGCCAAAGTTGACGAAGTGGCTGAACGTATTTTGACCCTTGGCCACAAGCCCGTACACGCCTACAGCGACTATGTAACGCTGTCGCGCATCCAGGAAGATAAAGATGTCCACGATGGCACTACCTGCGTCCAAGGGGTGCTGAAAGGTTACCAAACGATTATCGAGCTACAGCGCGAGCTTTTGTCGATCGCCTCAGACGCCGACGATGAAGGCACTGCGGCTCAGGCGGGTGATTATATTCGCGAGCAGGAAAAAACCATCTGGATGCTCAACGCCTACTTAAGCAAGTAAGTGTTAAGCAACTAAGTCTTAAGCAACTAAGCGCGCTCTTGTAGCACAAAAACGGCACCTCCTTTTTTCGGGTGCCGTTTTTTATGCGCGTCAGCTAGGATTCAAGAACTAGCGTTGATCGGCAAGCTCTTCAATCAGCGCCCGTAGCATCAACCAGAACTCTTCAACCGAGGCTAGCTCCACCCGCTCATCCGGCGAGTGGGCGCCGCGAATCAGCGGACCAAAGGAGATCATGTCCAGGTGCGGGTACTTACTGCCTAAAATGCCGCATTCGAGACCAGCGTGAATCACCTTGACTTCCGGCTCGCGGCCCAATAATGCGGCGTGCCGGGCTTTAAAAGTCGCCAGCAGCGCACCGTTGGGATTCGGCGCCCAGCCTGGGTAGCTGTTTTCGACTTTTACCCGCGCGCCAATCAATCCAAACAAGGCGTGAAAGCGATCCGACATGGCCACTACCGCGCTATCGTGCAGTGAGCGCACCAGTGCGCAGAGGTGCAGCCGCCCCTTCTCAAGACTTAATACGCCCAGGTTGTTGGAGGTCTCCACCACCCCCGGCACATCGGCACTCATCCGTTCGACTCCGCAGGGAGCCGCGTGAAGCGCTGCTACCAACATAGCGCTAGCATCAAGCGTTAACGGCTCGGTTTCGGGCACTTCAGTCAAACGTTGGGCGCTGATGCTAAGGCCGCTATCACCGCTGCCTAATTCTCTTAACAGGATCGTTTCCAGACCAGCGATAGCCACCATGGCGGCATCTATTTCGTCGGCGGGCAGCGCTACTTGGGCAAAGGCTTCCCGGGGGATTGCATTGCGCAAGGTGCCACCGTGGTAGCTAATCAAGCGCGCATCAAACGCCTCAAGAGAGCGCAGCACTCTGACCAGTAACCGGTTGGCGTTACCCAGCGGTTTATGGATATCCATGCCGGAGTGGCCGCCTTGCAGGCCGGTCAGGGCAATCTCGATCACCTCCTCGTGGTCGCCAGCGGCGGCGCTGGGTAGCTGGGCATCGACTTCAACGTCGGCCCCGCCCGCGCAGCCAATATACACCTGGCCACGATCCTCACTATCCAGGTTGAGCAGCAGCGAGCCCTCTAGCCAATCTTCGGCCAAGTTCAGCGCGCCGCCCATGGATGTTTCTTCCTCCAGGGTGAACAACGCCTCCAACGGTCCGTGGCGAAGCTCGGGGTCTTCTAATACGGCGAGAATCGCCGCCACGCCCAGGCCGTTATCCGCCCCTAGGGTGGTGCCATCGGCGTGTAGCCAGCCGTCGGCGACATAGGTGCTGATTGGGTCACGGGTAAAATCATGCGCGTGACTGCTATTGGCCTGGGCCACCATATCCAGGTGGCCCTGGAGGATTACGCCAGGCGCTGCTTCACAGCCGGGAGTAGCCGGCTTACGCAGTCGTAAATTACCAAAGGCGTCACGGTCGTGGGTAAAGCCCTGGGCATCGGCCCAAGCCTCAAGAACGGCAACCAGTGCAGCTTCGTGGCCCGAGGGGCGTGGTGTATTACACAGCGTACGGAAGTGGCGCCAAACCAAGCTTGGCGTCAGCGCTTCAAGATGTGCGTTCATGGCGACTCTTCATTATAGGCAACCGGTCTACTTTACCTTCCTGGGCTTAACAGGAAAAGCATGCCGTGGATGATAGAACTGTTCGGCCAAGGTGGCCACCACCTGACGCAAGAGGCGAACCGCCTCATGGTGGCTACTCGCCAAAGGCACGTTTTGAAACGCCCATGCAGCCAGCTGCTGATGCAACGGCTGGTGGGCTTGAGTTAAAGCGCAGTGGCTTACTTCACGGGCCAAGGCTTGCAACGCGTCTCTTGCCAGAGCCGGATCGCGATGTGCCGTGGCCACATCCGTTACGTCTTGCCACTGGCGGGCACAGAGCGGTGCTTGAGGCAGGCTTGCCAGCAATAAAACGACCACCGAGGCGGGTAGCGACCTGAGTTCAAACGCCAGCAGGTTGGGTAAAGCCACCTGGAAACGCTGCTTAAGCTCCATCAGCACGGCCTCGCCCTGAGCATTCAGCGCTTTCGCCACCATCACCGCAAACTCGCCGGTCGCCGTTTCGCGGCTAATTCCTAAACGTACCGGAGCAAAGCCCTGTGCCAGCCAAAACCGTAGCAGTGACGCCTCCGCGCCAAAGGTCGCGCCATAAAGTACCACGCCCTCCTGCCTGGCGGCCGCCGTACCTTCGTCAAGCAGTGCTTGCCCTAACCCTTGGCGCCGCCGGTCAGGATGGGTAGCAATACGCACCACTCGCCGCCAGTGAGCCTTCAATGCGCCACGGCACCCCGCATGCGTGGCGAGCGACTGCGCCAATAGGTGCCCCTGGGGGCGGCGTTCACCGCGGGCCACCTGGTCGGCAAGGGCTGACTCAAAACCGCCCTCATCACGAGTAACCAGCACCGCCTGAGGTTCGCCTGACTGCTCCACCATACGTATCTGCGTGCCTGGGCCATCAAGTAGCTGGCGCAAGTCGTTGGGCGAGGTGCGGTAGTGCGATTGCACCAGCAGCCCAAACAGTTTTTCCAGCGTGGCATCTTGGTGGGCAAGCCAGGCGCGGTCAACAAGCGTAGACGCCAACGTCCTAGCCTCTTGCTGTAGGGCCATTGGCAGCGGTGCTTTTAACAGCAGCAGTTGATTGACCACGGTTTCCAGCGGATCACCGCTACGCCAGCGAATAGGCGCGTGAATCTCCAGTGCTTTCCATTGCGGCGTTAACCGCTCAAGAGTAGCGCGAAAACGGAGCGCAAACCCACGCCCGGAACCTTCATAGCCGTGCACTGTGGTCGCAAAGGCAACGCGTGGAAAAGCCGTTAGCCACTGACCGAGTAGCGCCGCGGGGATGGCTGCCGCTTCATCGACCATTAAATAGCTGCCAGCGCCCCCCTGCTGCTGCGCCTCGACCTGCTCGGTTAAGCCATCCGGCGGTAAAAACACCAACTCGCTGCCCTGGGAGAGCACAAAGCGGCCAGGCGCCGCTCGCTGGCCATCAGGGCAGAGTGCCGCCACCCGCTCAAATACGCTCTCCACGGCGCTGAGCCGCGGCGCAGTTAGCACAATACGCTGGGTTTTACGTTTCAGCAGCCGCGCACAGGCGATACCCAACGCCGCGCTTTTGCCGCGTCCACGGTCTGCGGTTATCACCAGCGGCCGTCGGCGCTTCAAACCAACCAGCTGGGCCACCGCGTAGGCCTGATCTGAGGTCCGGCAGTCGCTATCACCAACACTATCGCCACTGGTGGCGCAGTGTGCATCACTGGCAGGAAGCCACGGGAGGTGCGGCAGGCAGCCAGCCTTCCAGCGCACAACCTGCGAAGAAGCCTGCAGCTGACGCGCCAGCCGGGCTAGATAGTGACTGGTTAAGTCAGACCAGTGCCATGGGTAGTCGGCAAAGCGTGCGTAGTCCGGATCAGGGGCATTTCCCCACGGCTGCGGCGTGATCAGCACCAGAAAACCACCCGCTGTCAGTGTTCCCGCCAGGGCACCTAACGCTTCGGGGTCAAACCCTGTGCCGTGAGTATCCATCACCACCAACTGGTGTTCGGCGCCCAAGCGCGTGCGCACCTTGCGCGGTGAAAGGGCCGGCAAAGGTGAGGCGTTTTCATCGCCTACCCATAGAGGCGCCTGCCAGGGGCGGGCCTGCCATAAAGCCTGTGCGATAGCGTGGCACTGCTGAGCGTCGCCGCTTAGCCATACCAGTTGGCGCCAGCTACGGCGGGCTAGGCGATGTGCATGATGAATCAGCGTCGCCACCGAGCGCGCATGGGTACTATTGTCTGCCAACGCTGCCGTCTCCTTTCATCCTGCCTTATTGTTTGGCATTACCGTTTGCCCAGCCGCTGATCACATGCCGTTTAGCGTCTTATTCACACGCCTTCTGTTTACAACTTTGGTTTAACTGTTTAACTGCTTTCAACGTTTTTAGCCTGGTTAGCCGTCAGCAATGCATCTTAACCTTCTCTCTAAGCAATTGTTTGTTAAAAAATAAGTAATTTTTGGAGCAAAATGTTTGAGAAACCGCTGCTTTTGTGGATGTTGCGCCGCAGTGGGCTTACTGTGCTAATTTAGCTATGCAGCGTTTTAATCCTTGTTTACGTAAACGTAACCCTGTGCACTTTCTTGCATTCGGGTAACAAACACAACTAACGCCACACGCCAAACTAGGAAACACACCATGAAAAAATCGACCCAATTCGCACTCACTAGCCTCGCAGCAGGCGTCGCCTTTGCTGCCCTAGCCACCACTGCCCACGCTCAAGAAGAGTGGACAATGACCACCACTTGGCCAGATAACTTAGACCTAATCAAAATTGATCAACATTGGGTCGAGTTAGTCAACAAACTGGCAGGCGATGAGCTACAAATCAATTTCCGCGCGGGCGGCACGCTGATGCCGGGTACCGAGGTGTTTGACGCAACGGAAACCGGGAGCATCGAAGCAGCTGGCGACTGGCCGGGCTATTGGGCGGGCCTTAACCCAGCGTTTTCGCCGCTCGCCACCACCACCAGCCTATTCAACGGCGTTGACTACCTTAACTGGATTCAACAATGGGGTGGCCGCGAACTGTACGAAGAAATCTATGGTCAGTTCAACATGGTTTATCTGCCCTACGGCATCACCAACAATGAATCGGGCTTTATGGGCCGCACCCCCATTGAGAGCATTGCCGATTTAGATGGCAAGCGTCTGCGCCTTTCGGGCCGCGACCAGGGCCGCGTGTTGGAAGAGCTGGGCGGTTCCCAGGTCACCTTGGCAGGTGGCGAAGTCTACCAAGCCATTGAGCGTGGCGTTATCGACGCAGGCGAGTTTTCTACCCCCGGAGTCGATTACAACGCAGGCTTTGCCGAAGTCGCCGAGTATTGGGCAACGCCGGGCTGGCACCAGTCGGCCAGCGTTTTTGGGGTGATGATTAACCAGGACGCCTGGGACGCGCTTTCCGAAGATACCCAAGAAACCCTTCGTATTGCTGCAGATGCCACCATGGCGTGGTCACTGGCCTGGTCCGAGCGCCAATCAACCGAAGCCACACAGAAGTTTATTGATGCAGGTGTAACAATTAACCAGTTCTCCGAGGAGGACTTGGCGCGCATTCAGGAAGTTACCAATGAGGTAATCCTGCGCGGCGCTTGCGAAGACCCCGACCACGCCAAGGTGTACCACTCAATGATTACTTATATGCAGGAGTATGCCACTTGGCGCGACGTGTCGGCACCCTACAACATGAGCCGCGTGATGGATGACCTGCCTTCGCTGGAAGAGATCGAAGCCTGCCTATAAGACGCTTGTGTGGCGCCTCGGCAATGTTTGCCGAGGCGGTTGTTTGTGCTGACCGGTTTGTGCTGACCGCGGAGATCTTCCATGAATGCGATTGCCAAGGCGATTGATGCCATCAATGAAACGCTTGGGCGTATTGTCGCCCCGTTGATTGTCATCATTACCCTCATTGTGCTTTTCGACATTGCCTCTCGGTTTGTGTTTGGGCGCCCCAGCGACTGGGCCTTTGATGTGACCAAAATGCTGTTTGGCGCCCATTTCATGCTAATGGCGGCCTATGGGCTACGCCACCATGCCCATGTTGAAGTCGATGTACTCAAGCGCTTACTGTCTCGTAAAAAGCAGGCTGCGCTTGAGCTGCTCGGCTATCTGATCTTCTTTGTCCCGTTTATATGGATGTTGATCACCCTGGGCTGGAGCTTCTTTGAACGCGCTTGGAGCCGCGGCGAAACCACCTACGGTATGGTCTCAATCCCCGTCTACCCGATTAAAGGGGTGATTGTAGTCGCCGCTGTGCTGATTTTGCTGCAGGCCATTGCCATTGTGCTGCGCGCTATTATGGTGCTGCGTGAGGAGACACCCGCATGAACCTAAGTCCTGAAATGCTCACGCTGGTGATGTTCGGCGGGCTGTTAGTGGGCCTTTTTATGGGCCATCCACTGGCCTTTGTGCTCGGCGGTGTCGCCGTTATCGGCGCCTTTCTTGGTCCCGGTGAGCGCATCCTCGGTACCCTGATCAATAATATTTTTGGCAACGCCATGGACAACTACGTTCTGGTGGCAATACCACTGTTTATTTTGATGGCACGATTTTTAAACGACTCCGGCGTCACCGAGAAGATGTTTGACGCCATGCGCTTGCTGTTAGCCAACCTGCGTGGCGGTTTAGCGCTGACCGTGGTGATCGTGTCGGTGCTGCTGGCCGCCACCACCGGCATCGTGGGCGCCTCAATTGCGGTGATGGGCATGATTGCGCTGGTCCCGATGCTCAAGTATGGCTATAACAAAGAGCTCAGCGCAGGCGTGATTATGGCCAGCGGCTGTTTAGGGATTTTGATTCCGCCCAGCATTATGCTGATTTTGATGGCCAGTTACTCGCCGGTATCGGTGGGTGCGCTGTTTGCCGGCGCGTTAGTTCCGGGTCTGCTGCTGGGTACTATGTATGCGCTTTACGTGTTGATCATTTGCTATATCAAACCCCACTACGGCCCCAAGGTACCGGCGGCAGAGCGTGCAGAAGTCAGTACTAAACAACTGCTGATCATGCTGGCGAAGTACGTAGTGCCGCCGATGTCGCTGATTTTGGGCGTACTCGGTGCGCTGTTTACCGGCATTGCCACCGCTACCGAAGCTTCCGCGATCGGCGTATTGATTGCTTTCATCCTGTTTATGATCTTTGGTGACCGCAAAATCACCACCTGCTTCTGGACAATGGTGGAGGCGGGCAAAACCACCACCATGGTGATGCTCGTATTAGTTGGGGCGACGGCCTTTACCGGCGTGTTCTCTCGTGGCGGCGGGATGACCGTGATCAGCGAACTAGTGCTGGCCATGCCTGGCGGCACCGTTGGCGCGCTGATTCTAATGTTGTTCCTGGTGTTTATCCTAGGCATGTTCCTCGACTGGACCGGCATTGTACTGCTGAGTTTCCCGATCATGCTGCCTATCGTCGAAGCCATGGGCGTGGATATGCTGTGGTTCGTGGTGATGGTGGCAGTGGTGCTGCAGACGTCCTTCCTGACGCCACCCTTTGGCTATGCGCTGTTCTACTTGAAAGGGGTGGCGCCACCTGGGGTCGAAATCGTCGATCTGTATAAAGCAGTCGTGCCCTTTGTCGCGTTGATTCTGCTGGCGTGTACGTTAATGGCCTTCTTCCCCTGGCTGGTGACTGGCCTGCCCAGCATGATGGTCGGTTATTAAGCGAACAACTCCAACAGCGGATAGGCGGATGAAGCTGCAGCAGTGCAGCGCCAATGCTACTATTCACGCCCGACAGCGTGTCTCATTCGGCGTTTGCTGCGCCCACTTCCGCTTATTCAAGGAGAGTTCGCTTGCTCAGAACAGGTCGTCGCGGGCTATCCGCCGTCTCCGCTTCGCTTGGCCGTCGTACCAGCCCCTGGTCGATTGCGCTAATGGCCGTTGCATTTATCGTTGCGCTACCGGTGCTGGTGGTATTCGCTCATATCGTTATGCCCACCGACGGTGTTTGGCAACACTTAGCCAGCACCGTCCTTGGTCGTTATTTGAACAACACTTTTTGGCTGGTGATGATCGTAGGGCTCGGCACCTTAATCATCGGCACGGGCACTGCGTGGCTGGTGGTGATGTGCCGCTTCCCCGGTAAACGACTCTTCGAATGGGCCCTGCTGCTTCCACTGGCGGTGCCCACCTACGTTATTGCCTATGCCTATACCGATTTCTTGCAGTACGCCGGGCCGTTACAAAGCCTGCTACGCGAAACGTTTGGCTGGGGGTATGGCGACTACTACTTTCCCAATATTCGCTCCCTGGGTGGCGCCGCAACGGTGATTACCCTAGTGCTCTACCCCTATGTCTACCTGCTGGCACGCGCCTCGTTTTTAGAGCAGTCGGTCTGCGTGCTGGATGTGGGTCGTACTTTAGGCCGCGGCCCCTGGAAGCTATTTGCCAGCGTCGCCGTACCGCTGGCACGCCCAGCGCTGGTGGGTGGAGTATCGCTGGTATTGATGGAGACGCTGAACGAGTTCGGTGCCGTTCAGTTCTTCGGTGTTGATACCTTCACCACCGGTATTTACCGCACCTGGTTTGGCATGGGGGAGCAGGTAGCGGCGGCGCAATTGGCGGCGTGCTTGCTCACCTTCGTGATTGTGTTAGTGCTGCTTGAGCGCTGGTCCCGGGGCAAGCGGCGCTACTTTCATACAACCAATCGCTATCAACAGTTGCCCGAGTACGCACTTTACGGCTGGCGAGCCGCTGCGGCAACGCTAGCCTGCTTGGTGCCGGTGCTGGTGGGCTTTTTACTGCCCAGCGGCATTCTGCTCAATTTAGCACTGCAAGGCGGCGATTCACTTTGGGGCTCGCGCTTTATCGGCTACGCCTGGAATAGCCTGGGACTGGCAACCGTGGCCGCACTGATCGCGGTGGGCTTGGCCGTTGTGCTGAGCTACGGTGTGCGCATGCACGATACGACGTTTGCTCGGGTGGCTTCTCGAGTCGCTTCCATGGGCTACGCAATTCCGGGTTCAGTGGTCGCCGTGGGCATTTTGATTCCGTTTGCCTGGTTGGATAACGCCCTCAACACCTGGTTAAACAACCAATATGGCTACATCGTTGGCCTGATCTTCAGTGGGTCGGCGTTTATCTTGCTATACGCCTATGTCGTGCGCTTTTTAGCAGTCTCGTTCAATGCGGTTGAGGCGAGCTTAGGCAAAGTGACGCCGAGCATGGATGCCGCCTCGCGCACTCTGGGGCAAACGGCGGGAGGCACGCTGCGCCAAATTCATACGCCATTAATGCGCAGCAGCCTGTTAGCGGCAGGAATTTTAGTCTTCGTTGATGTCATGAAGGAACTGCCCGCGACGATTATTCTACGGCCGTTTAACTTCGATACGTTGGCGGTCCGCGCACACAACCTGGCATCCGACGAACGGCTGGCGGAAGCCTCCACCGCCTCACTCACCATCGTGGTGGTGGGGATTTTGCCGGTTATCTTGCTGAGCCTGGCCATGCGACGCGCACGGCCAGGCAGTCAGGCTTAGTCGGTGACTGCCGACCAGGACCTGTTGACGTTCAATGTGTCGAGCGAGGGAAAACAAACACCTGAGAATGGTCCAAGTCGATGTCGATCGGCTGGCCTTCCTGGGGCAGAAAAACCCCCGGTACGCGGGCATGCAAGTGCGCCTCCAGGCCCCCTTCACTATGGGCGCAAAGGTGAATCAGGCTAGTGCGCCCTAATAGCTTTGCCATCACCACGTGGCTGTGGCTGTGTGCTTCAGCTGGCAGGTCACGTGCTTGGATGCGCAGCGCTTCGGGGCGAATCATAATGTGCGCGTCGCTCCCCTCGGGCAGCCAACTGGCGTCCACGACCCCGAGTGGCGTCTGCACTTTCCCACCCTTCACAGTCCCGTTTAGCTCATTGACATCGCCAAAAAACGTTACTACGAAAGGATCGCTGGGCGCGCAGTAGAGCTCCCGCGGGGTACCTGTTTGAATAATTTTGCCATCCCGCATCAGCGCGATGCGATCAGCCATAAACATCGCTTCTTCAGGGTCGTGGGTCACCAGCAAGGTAGCCGAGCCAAGCTTCTTTAATACGTGCAGCGTATCATCACGAATGCGATCACGAAGCCGCGCATCCAGGCTGGAAAACGGCTCATCCAACAACATCAACCGGGGCCTGGGGGCAAGGGCACGCGCCAGCGCCACACGCTGCTGCTGCCCGCCTGACAGCATGTGCGGGTAGGTCTCGACATAGTCCCCCATGCCTAACTGCGTGAGCAGCTCAACCGCCCGTTCGCGGCGCTGCTGGGAAGGCAGGTGTTTCAGTCCGAAAGCAACGTTTTCCAGCACGCTTAAGTGAGGGAACAACGCTGAATCTTGGAAGGCCAGTCCTACGTTGCGCTTTTCCGGCGGCACGTGTCGCTTACCCGGCGCCGCAATTGACACTCCTTCCAGGCTAACCTCGCCCTTCTGAAGCACTTCCAGCCCCGCCGCAATTCTCAGCAGTGTGGTTTTTCCACAACCCGATGGCCCTAACAGACAAACGACTTCCCCGGGAGCAATATCTAAATCGACCCCTTTGACGACTTGATTCGCCGCAAACGTGTGCTGGACACCGCGCAATGACAGGGTCTGCTCATGAGTTGCAAGATCAGAAAGTGACACAGTTGCCGTCATTTTTTCACCACTGTTTCGTTCGCATTATGCGCAGCTAACGCAATACAGTTGCGAACACGGTTGCAAGTTATTTGTATTCTATTTTTTATTGCGATGAGATGCACGTCTAGCGCTTTCGTTGAATGCGGTTGGTTAGCATTCAACTTGACCTCAACGGGTAGAAGCGCTTGAATACAAGACGGTGATAATGCAACTTATTATCAAAACCATAGGGAGATATTCGTAATGACAAAAGCACGCCTGACGCTATCAATCGCCGCCATTCTGGCCGGCTCCGCCGTTGCTAGTAGCGCACTGGCCAACGAGCTTAACCTTTACTCCGCTCGCCACTACGACTCTGACGAGCGCCTCTATGATGCTTTCACCGAAGAGACCGGGATTGAAGTCAACATCCTTGAAGGCGACTCCGACCAGCTGATTGAACGCATTCAGCGCGAAGGCGTTGCCAGCCCTGCCGATGTCATGATGACCGTCGATGCGGGTCGCCTATGGCGCGCGGAAGACGAAGGTATTTTCCAGAGTGTCGAGTCCGATACTCTTAACGAGCGGTTGCCTGAATCCATGCGTCACCCTGACGGCCTATGGTTCGGTTTTAGTCAGCGCGCAAGAGCGATTTATTACAACCGTGAAAACTTCGACCCGAGCCAGATCGAAAGCTACGAAGATCTCGCCGACCCGCAGTTTGAAGGCCAGGTTTGTATTCGCTCTTCCAACAACATTTACAACCAGTCGCTACTGGCCTCAATGATTGAGCATCACGGCGAAGAGGGTGCCGAAGAATGGGCTCAAGGCGTGGTTGATAATATGGCGCGAGACCCCGAAGGTGGCGATACAGACCAAATTCTGGGCGTTGCCAGCGGCGAGTGCGATATCGCAGTAGCGAACCACTATTACTACGTACGCCTGCTGAAATCCGACGACGACGCTGATCGCGAAGCCGCTCGTAAAGTCGGCATTATCTTCCCCAACCAGGATGGCCGCGGCACACACGTCAACGTTGGCGGCGCCGGCGTGGTTGAGGGCGCACCTAACCGTGACAATGCCGTTCGTTTCCTTGAGTACCTAGCGTCCGACACGGCTCAGGAAATCTTTGCTTCTGGCAACAACGAATTCCCCGTGGTTGAGGGCATCAAGAAAGATCCGGTACTGGAATCTTGGGGCAACTTCAAAAAAGACGACGTCAACATCAGCATTCTGGGTGAAAACAACCCCGAAGCGATCCGCATTTTTGATCGCGTCGGCTGGCGTTAAGCGTTAACCCTCGCGGTTAGCCCGACCCCGCAGCCAGTGGCTGCGGGGTTTCCGTTTGTGACAATGGTCACACTGGGGAGTTAGTGCGCCTCGTCCCAGTTGGCGCCGCTTTCGGCTTCCACTATCAGTGGTACTTTAAGCTCGGCTGCGCCCTGCATGCGTTTTTGCACCTGCTCAATAAACGTTTCTACCTGTTTCTCGGCGACTTCAAATACCAGCTCATCGTGCACCTGCATCACCATTAGCGCGTCGAACTCACCTTCCGCTAGCCACGCATCTACGTCGATCATCGCCTGTTTGATAATATCCGCCGCTGTGCCCTGCATTGGCGCGTTAATCGCCGTGCGTTCAGCGCCTTGGCGGCGATTACGGTTTTGCGACTGAATTTCCGGCAGGTAGAGGCGCCGCCCTAATACCGTTTCGACAAAACCATCTTCCGCCGCTTGAGAGCGAATGCGCTCCATGTAGCGGGCCACGCCAGGGTAGCGATCAAAGTAGCGGTCAATATAGGTTTGCGCCTGGTTGCGTTCGATATGCAGTTGGCGCGACAGCCCCCAAGCACTCATGCCGTAGATCAAGCCGAAGTTGATCGCTTTGGCGCTGCGGCGTTGATCGCCTGAGACCTTTTCAAGCGACGTACCGAAGACTTCCGCCGCGGTAGCGGTGTGGATATCGCGCCCCTCAGCAAAGGCTTCCAACAGCCCCTTATCTTCAGAAAGGTGCGCCATAATCCGCAGCTCAATCTGCGAGTAGTCGGCGGCGACAATACGGTAGCCGGGGCGGGCAATAAACGCCTGACGGATCTTGCGCCCCTCTTCGGTTCGAATAGGGATGTTCTGTAGGTTAGGGTCCGATGATGACAGCCGCCCGGTAGCGGTGACCGCCTGGTGGTAGCTGGTATGTACCCGGCCGGTGGCCTTATTAAGCAACCGTGGCAGCTTATCGGTATAAGTGGATTTAAGCTTAGCCAAGCCACGATGTTCCATAATGACTTTAGGTAGCGGATAGTCCAGCGCCAGCTCTTCCAGCACGCCTTCCGCGGTAGAGGGCGCGCCTTTGGGCGTTTTCTTCAGCACCGGGATTTTCTGCTCTTCAAACAGAATCTGACCCAGCTGCTTGGGCGAGCCCAGGTTAAATTCACGCCCGGCCAGTTCAAACGCCTCACGCTCTAACTCGCCAATACGCTTTTCTAGCTGCTGGCTTTGTTTGTGCAGTAGGTCAGCATCCACCGCTACCCCGTTACGCTCAATGCGTGAAAGCACTTTGATCAGCGGCAGTTCAATATTATCCAGCACCTCCGCCAGACGCCCTTCGCTTTCGACCTGGGGACGCAGGGTTTGCTGCAGCCGTAGGGTGATATCGACATCTTCGCAGGCGTAAGGCGCCGCCTGCTCCAGGGCAATCTGGTTAAACGTCAACTGCTTGGCACCCTTACCGGCAATCTCCTCAAAGGAGATGGTCTTTTCGCCCAGGTACTTCAGCGCCAGCGAATCCATATCGTGGCGGGTGGCGGTAGAGTTGAGCACATAGGAGGCCAGCATGGTGTCGGCAAAAGGGCTCGCGACGGCAATCGCATAGTTGGCCAGTACCGAAATATCGTACTTGAGATTTTGGCCAATCTTGGTTTTTGTCGGATCTTCTAGCAGTGGCTTTAGCGCCGCCAACACGGTTTTTCGGTCAAGCTGCTTAGGCGCATCCAGGTAGTCGTGGGCAAGTGGAATATAGGCTGCTTCCCCCGCTTGTAGCGCCAAACCAACGCCAACGATTTCTGCGTCCATATAATTGAGGCTGGTAGTTTCCAGGTCAAAACAAAAGCGTTCGGCGTTTTTCAGCCGATCCAGCCAGCGCTCGAAGTCTGCTGGTTCGAGGATGATCTGATCTTCGCGGTCTGGTTTTGCAAGGGCCGGCTCTTCGTTAGGCGCGTTTTCGCTATCAGCATCCTTAGCGCTGGCGGGCGTCGGCTCACCGCCTTTAACATCATCCACGCCTTCGTCTTTGCCTTCCAACAGCTCACCCAGCCACTGGCGGAATTCCATTTCTTTATACAGCGTAACCAGCGCTTCGCGATCGGGATGAGCGATATCCAAATCATCCAGGCCCACCGGCAAATCACAGTCAACTTTAATGGTCGCCAGTTGATAAGAGAGAAACGCCTGCTCGCGATGCTCCTCAAGCTTTTTAGGCAGCGTTTTGGCGCCCCGGAATGACAACGTTTTGACACGCTCCAAGTCGCCATAAATGGTCTCTAGCCCGCCGTCCATGCCTTGCAGCAAGCCGATAGCGGTTTTCTCACCAACCCCAGGCACACCGGGTATGTTATCGACCTTGTCACCCATCAGGGCGAGAAAATCGATAATCAACGCGGGGGGCAGGCCGAATTTTTCTTCCACGCCCGCCTCGTCCAGCGTTTCGTCCTTCATGGTGTTCACCAGCGTGATGTGGGCATTAACCAGCTGCGCCATGTCCTTATCACCGGTGGAGATCACCGCGTCGCGCCCCGCCTGAGTGGCATGATGCGCCAGGGTGCCAATCACGTCGTCCGCTTCGACACCTTCAATGCACAACAACGGCAGTCCCAGTGCTTTTACACAGGCGTGCAATGGCGCAATTTGGCTGCGCAGGTCGTCGGGCATCGGCGGGCGGTGGGCTTTGTAGTCGCTGTACAGCTCATCGCGGAAGGTTTTACCCGGCGCATCGAACACCACTGCCATCGGGCTTTCGGGGTAATCCTTAATCAGCCGTTTGAGCATATTCAACACGCCTTTCACCGCACCGGTGGGTTGACCGTTTGAGGTCGTTAGCGGCGGTAACGCGTGAAACGCGCGATAAAGGTACGAGGAGCCATCAACGAGGACGATTGGAGCGCGAGCCATAACCAAATTCCATTATTGAAAAATTGCCAAAGAAAATTGTGACAAAGAGAACTGTGGCAAAGAGGTGTTAAAAATCGTTGCCCCTATGATACGCGTTGCGCAGCCAGCCTGCAGAGCCAAAGCGCTTGTGTGTCGACATCGATAACGACAACGCTGCCAACTGAGCTTTCAAGCCGCTACAATAACGGGCTTAGCAACCTGGGCGAGACTCTCATGGCTGTATTTACTCCGCTTAGCGACGCACAGGTCGCCGCGTTTTTAGAAAAATTTGATGTCGGCAGTTTCGTTTCCCTACAGGGCGTGGCCGGCGGCACCGAAAATTCGACGTTTTTTGTCACCACCGACCGCCGCGAACTGGTGTTAACGCTGTTTGAACAAGGCGAGCACGCCGAGCTGCCGTTCTTTGTTGAACTGCTGGACTATTTGGACGAGCACCGCTTACCGGTACCGGGTACGGTGCACGACAGGGACGGTGTCGCGCTGCATAGCCTGGAAGGCAAACCGGCGCTGCTGTTTCCGCGCCTGCCAGGCCGCCATCCCGAGGCCCCCAATTTAGCCCAGTGCCAAGCCTTGGGTGACACCCTGGGCCGTATGCACGTGGTATCGAAGCGTTTTTCTGGCCACCGCCCGAACCCGCGCGACCTAAACTGGCTGCATGTGATGCACCACAAGGTGCTTAGCTACCTGAGCCCCGCCGATCAAATGTTGATGAAGGACGAAGTCGACGACTTTGAAAGCGCCTTTAGCCAGCACGATACGCTGCCCCAAGGGGCCCTGCACGGCGACCTTTTCCGCGACAATACCCTGTTTGAGGGTGATCAACTCGGCGGTATTATTGACTTTTATAATGGCTGCACCGGTGACCTGCTGTTTGACCTGGCAATTGTGATCAATGATTGGGCCTCTAACGACGATGGCACGCTTCACCCTGAGCGCTACAATACGCTGTTGAGCGCCTACCAGGCGCGCCGCCCGTTAACTGCCAATGAGCAGGAACTGTGGCCCACCATGCTACGCATGACGGCGCTTCGCTACTGGCTATCGCGCCTGCTGGTGGTCTACGTCGACCCGCCGGCCCACGATTTAACACCCCACGACCCCGACCGTTTCCGCACTATTTTAAACGCGCGCATTGCCCATGGTGCGCTGCCGCTGCCTGAGGTTTCTGCATGACTGTGATGGAGACGACTAGCCCTGCGCTTCGCGCGCGGCGCACCTGGAACATCGACCAATGGGGCAGCGGCTACTTCGATGTCGACGACCAGGGCGAAGCTCTTGTGCGTCCGCTGGGTAGCGACGCTGAAGGCCCCGCGCTACCGCTGAGTGGGTTGGTTCGCCAGTTGCAAAGTGCCGGCCTGCGCCTGCCGGTATTGGTGCGTTTCAGCGATATCCTCCACGACCGCGTTGAGCAGCTATGCGCCGCCTTCGATGCGGCCATGCAAGATGCCAACTACCAGGGTGGCTATACCGCGGTCTACCCGATTAAAGTCAACCAACAGCGCCGTGTCGTGGAAGAGATTTTGGCCACCGCTGAGCGTGGCAGTGGCCGTGTGGGGCTGGAGGCGGGCAGCAAGCCGGAGTTGCTGGCGGTGTTGGCGCTTTCTGACGGCGGCTCTTCGCTGATCGTTTGCAACGGCTACAAAGACCGCGAGTATGTACGCTTGGCGCTGCTGGGCGAGAAGCTCGGCCATAAAGTTTATCTTGTGGTTGAAAAGCTCTCCGAGCTGCAGCTGATTTTAGAAGAGGCTCGCGAGCTGCAAGTCACCCCGCGGATTGGCCTGCGCGCCCGCCTTGCCTCGGTGGGTAAAGGCAAATGGCAGAATACCGGTGGCGAGAAGTCCAAGTTCGGGCTGACCGCCAGTCAGATTCTTGAGGTAGTGGACACACTGCGTGACCAGGACGCGCTGGAAAGCCTACAGCTGGTGCACTTCCATCTGGGCTCCCAGATTGCCAATATTCGCGATATCCAGCGCGGGCTGCGCGAGTGCGCACGCTTCTATCAGAACCTGATGGAGCTGGGTGTGCCGATCGACACTGTGGACGTCGGCGGTGGCCTGGGCATCGATTACGAAGGTACTCGCTCGCGTAGCTTCTGCTCGGCTAACTACTCAATGCGCGAATACGCGCGCAATGTCGTCAGTGCCTTTGCCCAACTGTGCCAAGAAGCGAACCTGCCGCAGCCACATTTAATCAGCGAATCCGGCCGCGCCCTGACCGCCCACCACGCCGTGCTGATTACCAACGTGATTGGCGAAGAGCGTATCGATGATACACCGCCCGTTCGACGCCCTCAGGACGATGCGCAAGTCGATTTGCTATGGCGGGTATTCGAGCAACTCGCCAAGCCCCAGGAACCACGCGTCTTGGTAGAAGCGTGGCACGACCTGCTGCAAGCGGTTAGCGAACTGCAAGATCGTTTTGTCATGGGGTTAAGCGATATTGCCGCCCGTGCCGAGGGCGAGCGGGTGTATATGGCCGCCTGTGCGCGGCTGCGTACGCAGCTTGACACCCGCAACCGGGCCCACCGCGAGATCATGGATGAACTAGCAGAAAAGCTTGCCGATAAACTGTTCGTCAACTTCTCGCTGTTTCAATCCGTGCCCGATGTTTGGGGCATCCAGCAAATTTTCCCGGTACTCCCCCTGAGTGGCCTCAATCAAGCGCCCACCCGCCGGGCGGTGATCCAGGATATTACCTGCGACTCCGATGGCCGTATCGACAGCTATGTTGATGGCCAGGGTGTGGAAAGTACCCTGCCGCTACCCGAATGGGCAGCGGACGATGAGCGCTGGATCGGCTTCTTCTTAGTGGGCGCCTATCAAGAAATTCTAGGCGACCTGCATAACCTGTTTGGCGATACCGACTCCGTCGACGCCGCGCTCAATGCAGATGGCGAGTGGACGCTGTCTAACCCGCTAGCGGGCGACTCGGTGGCCGACGTGCTGGCCTACGTTAATTTTAATGCCAATGTGCTAAAACAAAAACTCACCGACCAGCTAGCAGCAAGCGGCTTCACGGCTGACGAGCAGGCACGCTTTGCGGCGAACTTAAGCGAAGGTCTCGCAGGCTATACCTATCTTGAATAGCTGATCTTGAATAGCTTGCCTTGAATAACCGGGTTTGAACAACCTGGTTTAAATAGCCCCAAAAAAGAAACGCCACTCGTGATTAACGGGTGGCGTTTTATTAGCTTAACGCTAACAGCTACTTAAGGCATCTGTGTTACTCAACCACGCTGGTTTCAACTTCTAAACCACCGGTCAAGGTTAGGCGCAGTTTTGAGCCTCGCACCAGCTCCCCAACGCCTGAAGGCGTGCCGGTTAGAACCACATCGCCTGGTTCCAGGGTGAAGTGACGGCTCATTTCGGCCACCAGCGCGGGGACAGCAAAGATCATGTCAGCTCCCTCACCGTGCTGACGTTCTTCACCATCGATCTCAAGCGTGAACTCAAGCGCATTCCAGTTGGGCACTCGGCTTAGCGGCAGAAACGTCGAAAGCGGGCAGGCACCGTCGAACGCTTTGCAAACTTCCCAAGGATGCCCCTTCTCTTTTAGCTTCGTTTGTACATCACGCAAGGTCAGATCCATCGCCAAGCCAATCCCTACAATGGCGCGCTCGGCTTCATCGAGGGTTGCATGGGTTAAGGTTTCACCCACCAGCAGAGCAAGCTCTACTTCGTAATGTACATCGCCCCGGGAAAACGGCGGATCCAACGGTTTGTTTAGATCAACAACACTCGTCGCTGGCTTAATAAACAGCAGCGGCTCCGTGGGAACCGGATTATCCAGCTCTTTCGCATGGTCGGCGTAATTACGCCCGATGCAGACAACCTTGCCCAGCGGGTGGGGAAACTCCTGGCCATCGGTAAACTGTGGAACAAAACGCATGGCGGGTATTCTCCTTCTCATTATGCGTGCCGCATTCGCAACGACAGACGCAACAGTTTACCCCACCCATACGAAGGTACCACACCCTTCGGCCATGAATTTGTTTCCCCACTGCGCGTTAGCGATATGGCTGCGCCTGTTGATCAGGGCTGTGAGCCAAGAAATCAGGACGATGCTTAGCCGCTGCGTAAGGCGATATGCAACGATTGTCCTGGCGATTAAACACGAAGAACACGTTACTACGCGGGTCGGGTGACAGGTTGGCATTAGAAGCATGCAGCGTATTGCAATCGAACAGCAGCAAACCACCCGCCCTACCTTTTGGCGCTTCAATTCCATGCTGAGCCACTAACTCGGTAAGCGCCTCTGGGCTTGGCACGCCCACTTCCTGCGCTTTCAGCGAGCGTTTGTGGTTGTCCTCCGGCGTTTCCCCTAAGCACGGTACAAACTTTTTGTGCGAACCGGGAATTAGCATTAACGGGCCGTTGAATTCGTGGTTGTCGGTTAAGATTAGCGATGCGCTTACTGCGTGCATCGCTGGCATGCCATCTTCCGCGTGCCAAGTTTCAAAATCAGAGTGCCAGTTAAAGCCCTTACCGGCGAACCCCGGCTTATAATTAATCCGCGACTGATGCACATAAGGATCGGCGCCAATGATTTGACGAGCAGCCCCCGCTAAACGCTCATCTCTGGCCAGTTTACCCAAGCGTTCGGAAAGAAAGTGCACCGCAAATAGCGAGCGGATTTCCTGGCTATCGGGCTCAGTAACGCTGAAATCTTTATTGAGATACTCATCGTTACTCATCAACGCCCTCATTTCCTGACACAGTTGATCAAGCTCAGCGCCTTCAATGAGGTTGGGAATAAACAAAAACCCTTTACGTTCAAACTCATCAAGCTGTGCTTGGCTCAACGGCCCCGAGCGTTGACGACCTTTGACCACCGCCTCTTGGCGCGGCAGCCAGGTTTTCTCAGGGGTATAAGCCAAGCGCGACGGGTAGGCATCCTGTCCCTCCTGCGCGCGCTGAGCCTGCTTGCTGTGAGCATTAGGCGTGTCGGCTAATTCGCTATATTGCTTATGGATGTTTACAGTATTTAACGATGTGTTTTTGACTGTCATCTAATCCACTCCTTGTATGATTAGGTTTCAGATCGAAGATATTGCACATAGAAATTAAAATGCACGACCTAAACGGCGTGCAAAGAGCAGCCTAGCCAACTTAAATTTCTCTGCAAGGAGCGAATGACGGTTTGATAACGTAGGTTACGTGAAAAAAATTGAAGAGTGGATTTAAGGCGACTCGACGTTTAATCAGCACTTTCACAACCTTATTTCCGCTAATGATTCTAAGCTTTATTGTAACGGATACGACTAGATAACCAGCTAATGCTTATAAAGCAAAAGCGGCGCTGGGCTGTCCATCAAGGAGTAGTTATGATCCCCAAAAGGGAACGCGGCAAAGTAGAGAGAAAGCTGATTGCTTCGCTGACCCACGCCTGCGAGCAGGCCAAGCCTCAATTTCAGGGGTTCGCATGGCTCACTCATCGCGTCGACTATTTACATTTTCCTGACAGCTTGCTGATTACCTGGGTATTCGACACGGACGCCCATCTAGCCCAAGCGCTCAAGAGTGAGGCCAAGCAGCGTTTGCATGAGCTAACCGCTTCGGCGCTGGCCGAGGCCGATGTCGCGATTGACGACATCTCGCAGCATATCGATTTTGATAGCGAACAGGCGTGCCAGCGTACCCATAACGGTGACTGGCAGCACCGATTAAAATCAGCAGCAGTGAGTCATTGATGGCCAAAAAAATCGACAGCCCCTGCATATCCGTCTGCCAGCTCAAAGGGGGCCTGTGTACCGGCTGCGGAAGGAGCGTGGAGGAGATACGCCACTGGAAATCGATGAAACGCCCGGAAAAAATTACCGCTCTCAAGCGGGCAGATCAGCGCCGTAAAAAACTCAATAAGTAATTCCGCATTCAGTGTCGGGACTCGCATCACTAATTTTGCAGCATTTTACTAAAAACCAAAAGGGACTGAGTATCTTGCTTTAACATTCCAATTGGGAGGCGGTCTTCAGGTATTATCAGCCTCGATGATCACCCAAAAATCCACCGTATCTTCGCGGGATACTTCATCGAAACCATTGGCATCCGCTACACAGCCGACGCTGGCAAAGGCTCAGATGTATAGAATTGCTGATCTTCAGCTGGTACTTAGAGGCCGAACCCGCAGGCTGGTTTTAGTGCAACATTAAACATTTGCAGTTTCTAAGTGCAGACACTTTGTAGACACATACGAAAAAGCCGCCCTTTCGGACGGCTTAATCTAATTCTCTAACGCTTTGCTTTTAACCACTTTTTAGTGGTGCCGACACCAGGAGTCGAACCCGGGACCTACTGATTACAAGTCAGTTGCTCTACCAACTGAGCTATGTCGGCGCTTCACGTTTTCTTGAGAACATGATTGCTTTGCCGTTAGGCTCCACAATCAACAAGAAATTTTGTTGGCAATGGCTGGGGTACCAGGATTCGAACCTGGGAATGCCGCTACCAAAAAGCGGTGCCTTACCACTTGGCGATACCCCAGCAGTGTGGTGGCCAGAGACGGAATCGAACCGCCGACACGGGGATTTTCAATCCCCTGCTCTACCGACTGAGCTATCTGGCCGCTGCCAACGGTGCGTATTAAACTAAAATCGCCGCTTTCCGTCAACACCTTTGTGAAACTTTCTTGCTATACCGGTGCTTAGGGGTGTTTTGTACTGCATTCTTCATCGCACCGCTTAGTCGCTTATGCCTGTGGAGGCGGTACGTACCCTTCAGCCTGGTCGGTTTCTTGGTTATCGAAGAAGCGTTGCATCTGCTCCATCAGGTACGCCCGTGACTCCGGATCCAGCATATTAAGGTGCTTTTCGTTGATCAGTCGGGTTTGCAGTGCCTGCCAAGCCTCCCAAGCGGGCTTGGAAACCGTCGCCTGAATCTCCTGGCCCTGTTTACCTGGAAGCGGTGGAAACGGCAGCGCTTCCAGCTCTTTTTGGTACTTGCGACAAAAAACGGTGTTGCTCATAGAATGCTCCTGGTTCTGGGATTTTATTGGCGATCATTGAACCCTCTAGAAAACGCTTAGGCGTGGCCTGGGGTTGGATTGAGAGTAAACGGTGCCAGCTGGCTGAGCAGTGCTTTTACCGGGGCAGCAAGACCTAGCGCCGGCGGGTGATTGATGTCGTACCACACGCCGCTTTCACGAATACCGCCCAGCCTATCGCAGCTGACCGGCTGCGGGGTAATCGCTAGGCGAAAATGGCTAAAAGTATGATAAAAGCTAGCCTGGGTACTTTCACGCTCGGGATTCACCGCATGGGCTTCCAGCCAGTCGTTGAGTTCGCTGTGTTTGTCAAACTGCGGCAGGCTCCATAACCCACCCCATAGGCCGGTGGGTGGGCGCTTCTCCAGCCATACCCGGCCTTCCGGGTCGCGCAGCATCAGCATGATTGTCTGGCGCGTGGGTAGCGCCTTTTTCGGCTTGGATTCAGGGTAACGCTGCGGCTCGCCCTGAGCATAGCCCAAACAGACATCATTAAACGGGCAGCGCGGGCAATCGGGCTTACTGCGTTTACATAGCGTAGCGCCAAAATCCATCATCGCCTGGGTGTAATCGGCTAACCGCGTGTCGGGCGTGTAATATTCGGCAAGCGCCCATAGCTTGCGTTCTACCGCTGGCTTGCCCGGCCAACCAGGCAACGCGTGCAGGCGAGTAAGCGAGCGTTTTACATTGCCATCTAAAATGGCGGCCCGCTGCCCGGCACTTTGCGCAATGATTGCGCCAGCGGTGGAACGGCCAATGCCGGGGAGCGCTACTAACGCCTCAATACTGTGTGTCGGTAGTTCTCCAGCGTGCTCGGCTAGCGCAATCTGGGCAGCTTTATGCAAGTTCCGCGCACGAGCGTAATAGCCAAGCCCGGTCCATAAGTGCAGCACTTCATCCTGCGGTGCGTTCGCAAGCGCTTCCAGGGTAGGAAAGCGCGCCATAAAGCGCTCAAAATAGGCAATAACGGTGGCGACCTGGGTTTGTTGCAGCATAATTTCCGACACCCACACCCGATAAGCGCTGCGCGGCGATTGCCAAGGTAGGTCGTGGCGGCCATGTTGATCGAACCAAACCAGGAGACGACGCTGAAACTCGTCCGCCGCTAGCCGCGGCGTGGGCATATCAGCCATGCACGCTCCTTAACAAGAGTGTTTCATATGGATAAGCTCTCAATAAAAAAGCGCCGGTGTTGAGGCCGGCGCAGCTCTGATGGCTTACATTTGGAACCTGCACCGATACTCAGTTAAACAGACCACGCAGGCCGTCGCGGAGTTCTTGGGCAGCGCCTTCGCCAAGGCGTTCATCTAAATCGTCTAAAGAATCGCCTAAGCGTTCTTCCATTTCTTCATTCACACGCTCTCCAGCCTCGTTACGCAGCAGGTCCACCACGGCGGTCTGGAACATTTCGCGGTCAAAACGACACCACTCGGTGCGCTCATCGCCCAAATTTCCCTCGCAGCGTACTGGGAGCGGCAGCTGCTCAAGGCGTGGATTAACCTCGCATGCCACGTCAGCGGTATCGACCAAACGAGCATTCGCGCGGGTATCAAAGTTCATGCTGGTAAGGTTGAACTCACCCTCGCCCTGAACATCAATGCCCGGCAAAGTAATCAGCAAGTTGTTGCTTGCCACCACCCCATTGTTAATTTGCAAGGTGGCCTCAAAGCGCTCAAAGCGGGTATCGGCAGACCAGTCGCGCTGAGTGCCCTCGCCTTCTTCTAATTGGGCCACCAATTCGCACATTTGCTGAGAGATGTTGGTGGCTAAAATAGCTCCGTCGTTGAGGCGGGCCGCGAGCGTGCCATTGAGATTACTGGTTAATGCTGCCCGCGTGTTGCCTTGGCTTGTCAGGTCGCCAGATAGGTCAAAGCGCCCGCGTAGCGGTGACGCCTCTTCTTCTGTGCTGATCGCTTCAATTAACGGCGCCACTTGGACGTTACTAATCGTCGGCGACAGCAGCCACTCTAGCACTGACCCCGTGGCATCCACCTGGCCGGTGGCGTTGAGTTCACCCTGGTAGAAACCTGACTCAAACGCCGTTAGCCGCTGGACGCCGTTCTCCCCGCGCAGCTGCAAACGCGGGTTATCGAACGTCAACCCAGCAAAAATTAGGTTATCGACACTCAAATCGCCTTCTAGCGTCAATTCATCCAGCACGGTTTGCGGCAGCAGCGCCTCACCGTTTTGCGCGAAGGCTTTGCGCAACAAGCCGCGGCTGGCCTGCTTCGCAGTGGCCGCTCCAGGCAAGTAGTGGTCCAGCGTTAACTGATCGCCAGCTAAGTCGAATGCCAGCCGAGAACCGTCTAACGCCGCGGAAAGCTCGCCTGTAAAAGTGCTATCGTCCACTACCAGCGAGAGACTCGGCAGCGAGAACTGCTCGGTATCACCTTTAACCGGACTGGTCATAGCCACATCGCTGAGTGCAGATTCGCTGGCGGTATTAAGAGTAATGCCTGCGCGAGAAAGCCATGGGCGCAAGGTAAAAGGGGCGGCCGTTATTTGCCCGCTATAGGTCGGTGCTTCGCGGAGTTGTGCCAGATTTAAATGGCCACTAACCCGTAGGCCGTCTGGCCCGGTCAGTTGCAGTTCTTTCAGCTGGGCAGTTTGCGCTTGCCAGTCACCTTCCAAACCAAAGGCAAGTGCCATCGCCAGACTACCCTGCCAGTTGTCAGCATTACGTAGCCCTGTTTCCAGCAACCCCTCTTTAATAGAAAGTTGCTGTTCGCCCATACGAGCGACGATTTCGGTGGCTTTTAAGCTGAGCTGTTGTGGTTCTTCATTCACCTTGGTGTGCGTACGCGTGGACAAGGCGGTATTTTCGAGTACGAAAAGCTCCTCTTCCAAACCAAGCCGCATGCGCGTTTCAAGATTTACCTCGCTGGTCATGTCGGGGGCACGTTCCAGCACTTCCGCGTCCAGGCGGTTATGCTTGGTCAGAGTGAACATGGCCTTAAGCGGAAAGGCGCGCACAGGGTTGACGTTGCTCCCTGAGATATTGAGTTCCTGCAGGCGCCACAATGCTTCGGTTTGTACATCACGAAAGCGAATGTCGGCGTTTTTTACTTCAACGCTCGCGATACTCAGCACTACGGCCAAGCTACCGGCGTCGGCATTGGGGCCTGCGCTGGCAGGCGCCAGCACCGTTTCCGCCGCTCCATTACTTTGTTCGGATAGCCGCTCTAACAAAGATTCCCAGTTACCTTCGCCTTGAGCATCGCGCTCTAGATTTAGGCGCACACCGTCCAGCGTTAAGCCATCAACGGCAATCTCCCCACGTAGCAGCGGGCCAAACGCCACACTTACCTCTGCACGGTCAACCGCGGCAAAAGCGGGATTGTCTTCAGACTGTTCGGGCAACCAAGCCCGCGCCTGTTCTACACTGACACCGATTCGCGGGTAGAATGACCAGTTAATAGGGCCTTCTAGCGCTAAATTGAGGCCGGTTTGCTCTTCCACAACGGCGGTTAAGCGGGGCTTGAAATCTTCGGGGTCAAGAAAGGTGGTCACATAGACCACGGCGGCGACCGCGACGATGGCAAGGATGCCAACGGCCGCCAGCAAAATACGTAATAACTGTTTCATTACCCTTTCCCTTGTGGGTCTAACTCTACAAAATCGCTGGTAGCAGGCATTCCCGCTAGCGGAGCTTCTGGATTGGCCATTGGCCGATAGCCTAATTTAGATAGCATTACACGGTCGGCCAGTGGCAGCGAAGAGGTTTCAATTCGTAGGACGCGACCTTCTTGTTTGGCCTGCTCGCCTAACAGCGCCATTAAGCGCGACCCGACGCCACGACGACGCGTCGCTTTGCGGACACACAACTCTGAAAGCCACCAGGCCCCGTCTGCGCCTTCTTGCACAGCAACCGCCCCCAATAGCCGGTCGTTAAAGTGTGCACAGGCAAAAAAGTGCTGGCCCTTAAAATGCTGCTCGATAAATGGCTCAACCGTTGGGGTAGGCATGCGCTCTTGGGGCGCATCCTGGTAAATGCGAACTAGGTCAAGGCGCACCTGCTCGTCGGCTTCCCAACAGGCTTGGTCGACATGCTGCAGTGTCACCGGCATGATGAAATCCTCTTCGCCTAAGCAGCCTGGCTGCTGTTTGTGTCGTTGTTAATAACGGCTACATGTCGCGCATTGTAGCGGATGAGGGTGCCAATTCACTATAATGGCCGTTTTGTCACTGGCTGCCTCAAACAGTGGTAACTTGATGCATAGTCACCGACTGCCCCTAAGGACCATTCCTAAGGAACCGTTCCTAAGGATCCGTTCCTAAGGACTATCCCCCATAGCGTGCCACAGCGCAGGAGATGCAACATGTCAGCGCGTATTGCCACGGTGAGCCGTGACACCAACGAAACGCAGATCAAGGTCAGCGTCAATCTCGATGGCGAAGGCCGTCTTAGCTGCCAAACCGGCGTTCCGTTTCTGGACCATATGCTTGATCAGGTTGCCCGCCATGGGATGGTTGATCTTGACATCCACGCGACTGGTGACCTGCATATTGACGACCACCATACCGTAGAAGACCTTGGGATTACCCTAGGCCAAGCTTTTTTAGCCGCTATTGGTGATAAGCGCGGTATTTATCGTTATGGTCACGCCTATGTTCCTCTTGATGAAGCACTTTCCCGGGTAGTCATCGATTTCTCCGGGCGCCCTGGTCTATATATGAACGTCGAGTTCACCCGCGATACCATTGGCAGCCTGGACACCCAGTTGTTCTGGGAGTTTTTTCAAGGTTTCGTCAATCACGCCCGTGTCACTCTGCATATCGACAACATCAAAGGCTTTAATGCTCATCACCAGGCGGAAACAATTTTTAAAGCCTTCGGGCGAGCCCTGCGCATGGCGGTGTCGGAAGACCCGCGCATGGCAGGCCAAATGCCTTCCACCAAAGGGAGCCTGTAATGCTGCGCCATGTCATGTTTGATGCCACAGGCGATGCTGCTACTCCCATCTTGTCTACTTCTCTAAGGAGCGCTTCATGACCATTGCTGTGATCGACTATGGAATGGGCAACCTGCATTCTGTGGCCAAGGCCCTGGAACATGTGACGCATGAGAATGTAGTCATTACCCGCGACCCACGCCGCATTCTTGGCGCGACCCGCTTGGTCCTGCCTGGCCAAGGGGCTATTCGCGACTGTGTTGGCGAACTTGAACGCACCGAATTACGCGGGCTGGTAGAGGATATTTTAACGCGCCAAGCTAAACCGCTGCTGGGCATCTGCGTAGGCCAGCAGATGCTGCTCGAGCGCAGCGAGGAGAACGGTGGCGTGGAGTGCCTGGGCTTCTTCAAAGGCAGCGTGGACCGTTTCCCAAGTGATATGCGCGATGTCCACGAGCAACGCCTGAAAGTGCCGCATATGGGCTGGAACGTGGTCGAGCAGCATCACGATCACCCGCTGTGGGCCGGTATTGATAACCACGAACACTTTTACTTCGTACATAGCTACTACGTGAATGCGGCTGAAGATGCGCAAGTGCTGGGGACTACCCAGTACGGCAAGGTCAGCGCCCACGTCGCCATTGGTCGTGACTCGACCTTCGCGGTGCAGTTCCACCCCGAAAAAAGCTCCCGCGCGGGCCTGCGCCTGCTCGAAAACTTTGTCACTTGGACGCCCTGAGAGGATTGTTTATGTTGGTAATTCCCGCGATTGATCTCAAAGACGGCCAGTGCGTCCGGCTGAAACAAGGCCGTATGGAAGACGCCACCTCCTATGGCGATGACCCGGTGGCCATGGCGGCGCGCTGGGTGGAAGCCGGCGCTCGCCGCCTGCACTTGGTAGACTTGAACGGCGCCTTTGAAGGCAAGCCGGTAAATGGTGACGCTGTTACCGCGATCGCCCGTGCCTACCCTAACCTACCGATTCAAATTGGTGGCGGCATTCGCAGCGCTGAAACCATCGAACACTACTTAAGCGCCGGTGTCTCCTACGTGATTATCGGCACCAAAGCGGTCAAGGAACCCTCGTTTGTAGGTGAGATGTGCCGCGCGTTCCCTGACCATATCATTGTTGGGCTTGATGCCAAGGATGGCTATGTCGCCACTGACGGCTGGGCCGAAGTATCGACAATAAAGGCTACTGAGCTTGCCAAGCGTTTCGCCAACGACGGCGTCTCTAGTATCGTCTACACCGATATCGCCCGTGATGGCATGATGCAGGGCGTCAACGTTGAAGCCACCGCGCAGTTGGCCCGCGAAGGCGGCTTACCGGTGATTGCCTCCGGTGGTGTGACCAATTTGGACGATATCAAAGCACTTTGCGAGGTAGCTGATAGCGGCATCTTAGGCGCTATTACTGGCCGGGCGATTTATGAAGGCAGCCTAGACGTCGCCGAAGCACAGCAATTAAGCGACCAACTAACGGGGGGCCGTTCATGAGCCTTACCAAACGCATTATCCCCTGCCTGGATGTCGATGCCGGGCGCGTGGTCAAAGGCGTTAATTTTATCGGTATTCGCGATGCCGGCGACCCAGTGGAAATTGCCCAGCGCTATAACCAGCAGGGTGCCGACGAGATCACTTTCCTCGATATTACTGCTAGCCATGAAGACCGCGACACCACGGTGGAGATGGTCGAGCGTATTGCTGGCGAAGTGTTTATTCCACTGACCGTCGGCGGCGGTATTCGCAGCTGTGACGACATACGCACCATGCTGAACGCTGGGGCAGACAAAGTCTCGATCAACACTGCGGCGGTAACAAACCCTGAGTTTGTGCGCGAAGCCGCCGAGCGTTTTGGCAGCCAGTGCATTGTGGTGGCGATTGACGCCAAACGGGTGTCTAAAGAGGATGAAACGCCCCGCTGGGAGATTTTCACCCACGGCGGCCGTCGCCCAACAGGCCTGGACGCCGTTGAATGGGCTAAAAAGATGGTTGAGTTCGGCGCGGGTGAGCTGCTGCTCACCAGCATGGATCGCGACGGCACCAAAGTTGGCTTTGACCTAGGCGTGACCCACGCAATTTCCGAAGCGGTTAGCGTGCCGGTCATTGCTTCAGGCGGTGTTGGCAATCTGGATCACTTTGTCGATGGCGTGCTGAAAGGTGGCGCTGATGCGGTGCTCGCGGCAAGCATTTTCCACTTTGGCGAGTACACCATTCCCGAAGCTAAGCGTTATATGGCCGAACGCGGCATCGACATGCGGCTATAGAAACCCCAGCCTGCCGGGGCATTACACCCCGGTGTCTTCCAGCGTTAAACCTAAGTTACTGATACCGCCGTTGCGGCCTAACTGGCGCACTTCTTTCATCGTCGTCTTATCCAACGGTTGGCTGACGGCTTCCAATACGGCGTCTTGGAAGTCGTTTTCATCAGCCATCAGTGGGTGGTCACGAATAATCAGAGCCAGTGTTTGCGCATCATCTTCGCCCTCGGTGAGCTCTATAAACGCGCGCACGCCGGCACGGGAAGTGCGGCTAACATCCAGCACGGCCTCGGGGGATTCGCCTTGCAGGGTGTCCAGTAGCGCTGACACAGCAACCACCGCATCAAGGGCACGCCGGGCGCCAAAGCTGTCATCTTCTGCAGGTGGCTCACACTCGGCGAGTTTTTCTGCTTGGCGGGCAAAATCGATGTTAGCGCTGGGCACGTTGAGCCGCTCCCAGACCAAACTCAGCACGGCGTTGAGCGTATGACCATCGCCCTGCCCCGTGGTTTGTTCATACAGCGCGTAGTTCGGCAACAAGCGTTCGCATAATGCCGCCATAAAGGCCTGCTGGGCCGGTAAGGGGAGTTCTTGCAGGCGTTGATAAAAGCCCTGAGGGTTCGACACCATACTAATTTCCTGAATCGCTTAACGGGGGATATTGGTGAACAGTCACGGTTACGTTATCGTCACTGAATAGCATTGGGGAACCTCCCAATGTCTTGACGATTTTAAGGCCGGCGAGGAGATTATCATGCATATTCATCTGCTACAGCACGGCCCTGATTATGGCCCCGCCCGTTTAACCGATTGGCTAACCAGTATGGGCCATAGTTACACCGTTTTTCATCTCTACGCAGGCGAGCTCACACCTCGCCCAAACGAGTCTGACGCACTGATTATACTTGATGGCCCAGAGGCGCTACTCAGCCAACCACCGGCGTGGTTTAAAGCCGAAGATAAACTCATCAACCGCTATTTGGATGGCCAAAAACCGCTGCTGGGTATTGGTGTAGGCGCCCACTGGATAGCCCAAGCGCTAGGCGCGGTAGTGGGCCCTGGCACTTACTTTGAGACGGGCTGGCATAGCGTCACCCTAGCGCCGGAAAGCTCGCTGGATTTACCCGAAGCGTTCGCGGCGTTTATGTGGCATCGCTATATCTTTAGCTTGCCTGAAGATGCGCTCCCACTAGGCGGTAGCGAAGCTGCGCCGCTGCAGGGTTTTACCTGGGACAAAGGCCGGGTGATCGGTCTGCTGTGCCATTTAGAAGCCACCGCCACCAGCGTGCAACAGTTACTTAGCACTGCCCCACCCCCTCAGAACACTTCATCGGTAGTGACGCGCTATGTGCAAGACAACGCCAAAATTCTCGACAATCCCAACCGCTTTGTTGACCTCGCGCCACTACTTGATCGAGTGATGACTCAGTGGCTTAAAGCAGCGTAACAGTAGCCAGCCAGGTCGTCAGCGGTTCCACTGTCTGGCGGCCGCTAGACAGCTATCCCAATCGCCCACATAGATTTCTGGCGGCGCAGCGTCGCGCTGCTTCTCTAAGTGGTAACGGTAGAGCGGGTCGTAGTACTCGGTGAGCAATGGTGCGAGCCAGGCTTCATGGGCCTGGGGGTTACCTTGGGCATGCTCTTTGAATGCCAGCGCCTGAAGACGCTGTAAGCGCTGCAGGCGGGCGTTACCCAGGCGTTTACCCAGGCGAATAAGGGCATTGCTTAACTGCGCTTGCATTAATTGCCAGCCTTGGTCGCCGCCATAGCGAGCCGTGTAGGCTTGCTCTAAGTCGCTAATATAATCCTGCTGTATCTGGGCAATCCGCCAATCCAATGGCATCTCGATACGGACCCGAGGCGCTTGCTGAAGCCCCCGCCAGAAATTGAGCGGGATATTGGCATGGCCAATTTGGCGGGATTCATCCTCAACAACCAGCCCTTCGGTCAGACCGATTAACCGCTTGGCAAGCGCATGCTCAAAGTTGATTTGAGTAGTGGGCTCTTCGGGCCTACGACCAAAGGCAGAGCCTTTATGCCGGGCGTAGGCTTCCAGGTCGACACCGTTGTCGAGCTGATTGATCAGCGTCGTTTTAGCACACCCGGTTAGCCCGGCGATCACCAGCATAGGCTGAAAGGCCGCGGCGTCGATACGCTCACAGAGCGCTTTACGCATGGCTTTCCAACCGCCCTCCAGGCGCGGCCTTGAAATGCCCGCATCTGCTAACCACCGTTGGGCAATTTGCGAGCGCAGACCACCTCGAAAGCAGTAAATTAGGGCATCTGGATGCTCAGCTAAATACGCTTGCCACGCCGCGATCCGGGCCTGCTTGACATCACCACTGACCAAGCGCTCGCCTAGTTCAATCGCCGCGGCTTGGCCGTGCTTTTTATAGGCAATGCCTACTTGACGACGCTCGTCGTCTACCATCAAGGGTAGATTAACGGCACCCGGCAGCGCGCCTTGGGCAAACTCTACCGGGGCACGCACGTCGATTAATGGTCGAGCTTCACTGATCAAGCTCAAGCCAGTTGGCGTCGTCTGCGTCACCCGACGACCTCAATTAACGCTTTACCTTGACGCGCTTTCATTACACCAAATGACTGCAAGGTTAAGCCGAACTCGCGGCCGATACGCTCAACGTCGTCCTCCCATGCTGGGTTTACGCTGAGCAGTAGGCCGCCCGAGGTTTGCGGATCACACAGCCACTGCCAGTGAGGTTCATCCATGGCGGGGAGACTCTCACCCAGGGCATCGCGGTTACGCAGCGTACCGCCGGGCACAGCGCCTTGCCGGCGGTATGTTTCTGCTTCGGCTAGGCGCGGCAGGCGGCGAAAGTCAATTTTCGCCATGACATTGCTGGCCTGACATATTTCAGACAGATGGCCTGCCAAACCAAACCCGGTGACATCGGTCATCGCGTTAACGCCTTTCACATCAGCGAGCTTCATACCAATGCTGTTGGACTTAAGCATGGTTTCGCGGGCGAGGCCGTGATGGCCGGTTTCCAGCAAACCACGCTTTTCCGCCGTGGTTAACATTCCCACCCCTAGCGGCTTGGTTAAGAACAGTAGATCGCCAGGCTGAGCGGTGCTGTTGAGCTTGAGCTTGTCGAGATCCACCAAGCCGTTAACGGCAAGCCCGAAAATCGGCTCGGGCGCATCAATAGAGTGGCCACCGGCCAGGGCAACGCCTAATTCACGACACACGGCCTGCGCCCCTGCCATGACATCCCCCGCGACTTCGGCGCTAAGCTTATCCAGCGGCCAGCCTAAAATGCCTAACGCCATGACTGGCGTGCCGCCCATGGCATAAACATCGCTGATGGCATTGGTGGCAGCGATACGCCCAAAATCGAAGGGGTCGTCAACAATCGGCATAAAAAAGTCGGTGGTAGCGATCATACCGCGGCCATCACCAAGGTCGTACACCGCCGCGTCTTCGCGCCCATTATTGCCCACGATGAGATGCTTATGGCCCGCTGCAGGCCCCGCCTTGGCTAGAATCCCATCCAACACGTTGGAAGCAATTTTGCAGCCACAGCCAGCACCGTGGCTATATTGGGTCAAACGAATCGAACTCATGGTGTCTCTCCTTGGCACTCTAGATATTAGCAAATAAGATTAGTATAGCTCACGCTACAGCGCTTCTAAGGCATCGCTCAGTTTATCAACGGCAATCACCTCCATCCCCTTAGGGGCCTGTTTGGGGGCATTGCCACGCGGTACTATCGCTCGTAAAAAGCCATGCTTGGCCGCTTCGGCAATGCGCTCTTGGCCGCTGGGCACCGGGCGTATTTCGCCGGAAAGCCCAACCTCACCAAACACCACTAATTCTTTGGGCAGTGCACGGTTTTGCAGGCTAGATACGACCGCCAGCAGCACTGCTAAATCAGCACTGGTTTCAAGCACTTTGACACCGCCGACGACGTTCAAGAACACATCCTGATCGCCAGTAAACAGGCCGCCGTGGCGGTTGAGTACAGCTAACAGCATGGCCAGACGATTTTGATCCACGCCAACCGCAACGCGTCGTGGATTACCCAGCGCCGACTCATCGACCAGCGCCTGCACCTCAACCAAAATAGGCCGCGTGCCTTCCCACACCACCATGACAAGGCTGCCGGGCGCCTGCACTTCCTGGCGGGAAAGAAAGATCGCACTGGGATTTTTAACCTCTTTAAGGCCTTGTTCAAGCATCGCGAAAACGCCGAGTTCATTCACGGCGCCAAAACGATTTTTCTGACCGCGCAGGGTACGAAAGCGCGAGTCTGCACCACCCTCCAGCAAAAGGGAGGCATCAATCATATGCTCAAGCACTTTGGGCCCCGCCAACGATCCATCCTTCGTCACATGCCCTACTAGCAACAAGACTGTATTGGTCTTTTTGGCGAAGCGCGTTAGCGCCGCGGCTGACTCACGTACCTGGGCAACGCCCCCTGGCGCCGAGCTGATATCTTCCAGATGCATGGTCTGGATCGAGTCGATCACCAGGATTTCCGGTTTTTCGCGTTCAGAGACCGCTAGAATGGTTTCGACGCTAGTCTCGGCGAGCATCTTCAAACCGCTGGTTGGTAGCTGCAGGCGATGGGCACGCATGGCTACCTGAGAAAGTGATTCCTCGCCCGTCACATAGAGAATGCGCCGTTGCTGAGCAAGTTTGCAGGCCGTTTGCAGCAGCAGGGTCGATTTACCCGCCCCTGGGTTGCCACCAAGCAGCACTGCAGAACCGGGCACAAGCCCACCACCCAGTACGCGGTCGAACTCGGCAAACGTAGAGCTCATCCGCGGCACTTCACTGAGATCAACATTACCCAGATCAATCACTTCTCGAGAAAGATCACCCGTGTAGCCAGAACGGCCAGGGGCTGCACTAGCACCAGGACGCGCACTCGCCAAATGGACTTCACTTAAGGTATTCCACTCCTGGCAACTGCTGCATTGCCCTTGCCATTTGCGATATTCAGCGCCGCACTCGGTACACACAAAGGCGCTTTTGGCTTTGGCCACTGCGATGACGCTCCTATCACGATGAGGGCTGAGCGCTGCACGAAGGAAGCAACTCAGCTAAGGGGTATATATACATACAAAAGGCGGCCAATGGCCGCCTTTGCGATGCTTACGATTAGCTTACTGGCGCGTTAGCTGAAGCATCTCACCATTTTCAAAACGGCGGCGCTCTGGATCAATCAACTCCAAGGTATCCTCATCAATACGCATGAAGTAATAGATTTGACCGTCGCCATCCGGCGTCAGCTCGTAAACCGTTGCATCCGGATCAGACGGCGTGCCGGTCAACACTTCCCAGTTACCCGCGTAGTTTTCGTCCGGCGGGGTTTGGGGATGGTTACGGTAAGAAGCGTTCAACGTGAAGGTGCGCTCTTCAGCGGCACTGGTTTCTTCCCCAACCATCGTGACATCCAGATCGATACCATCGCAGTTACGACATGGCAGCGAGCCTTGGTAATTTTGCTGGGCGGCCGCTGCTTCTTCTTGTGGCTGCTCCATCGGGCCGCTCGCACAGCCAGCCAGCAGTGCCAACATAGCCGAACCGGCTAGCAAACTCTTGAGTTGCATTGAGTGTCTCCTTAATCTCGTGTTGGACGTCATATCTATGGTTGCACAGTTATGACAGCATAACCGCTACAAGGTGCAACGCACACCCCTAGCACTGCGAATGCTTGCGCTTGGTTAGTCTTCAAGCGACCATGACATACCTTGCTACGATAATCAGGTTACCCCCATGAGCCAATACTGGAGTCCGGCTGTTCGCGGATTAACACCTTATGTACCCGGTGAGCAGCCACGCGAGAAGCTTGTTAAGCTCAATACCAATGAAAATCCTTACCCGCCTGCGCCGGGCGTCGGCGAAGCGCTACGCCATTACGCCACCGACCACCTTCGGCTTTACCCGGATCCAACATCCGCATCGCTTCGGGCAGCCCTGGCGGAAACGCTTAACGTTAACAGTAGCCAAATTTTTGTGGGCAATGGTTCCGATGAGGTGTTGGCGTTTGCCTTTCAGGCTTTTTTTTGCCACAACGCCCCGCTTGATGTGCCTGCCATCACCTATAGTTTTTATCCCGTTTACGCCAATCTCTACGGCATAGAGCTTCGCAAGCATCCGCTTAATGCTCAGTGGGAAGTCGACACCCATGCTCTCGCCAACGAAGGCGAACGCAGCGGCGTTATTTTTGCCAATCCCAACGCCCCTACTGGCCATGCGCACTCGCTGGCGACTATTGAAGCACTGCTTAAGCGGGTGACGGACCGTGTGGTACTGGTAGATGAGGCGTATGTCGACTTCGGCGCGGAGAGCGCCGTCGCGCTGGTTGATCACTACCCGAACCTGTTGGTCACTAGCACCTTTTCGAAATCACGTAGCTTAGCAGGTCTTCGCTTGGGCTATGCAGTGGGCTCAGAGGAGTTAATCGACGGGTTACAGCGGGTCAAAGACTCTTTCAACTCTTATCCAGTGGATAGTTTGGCAAGCTTAGTAGGCATTGCCGCACTAAAGGATGCAGAGCATTTTGAGGCCTGCCGCGAGCATGTAATTACTACCCGCGAGCGTACCCGTCAACGTCTTGAAACACTGGGGTTTGAGGTACTGCCCTCCAAGGCCAACTTTGTGCTTGCCCAGCACCCCGAGTACGAAGGCGCGCAGCTATTTGCCAGCCTACGCGAGCGGGGCATATTGGTGCGCCACTTCAATACGTCAGAACTCAACAACTTCCTTCGCATCACTATCGGCACCGATGATGAGATGGATAGTTTGGTTGAAGCGCTAGAGACAATCTGCGGTTAACTAACCAGCAGCGCAGCGAAGGCCACCTCAGGCTAGAGATGGCCGCGTCGCTGCGCTCCTCGCCATGACATGACGCTTTTCCCGCCTCGGCATTGCCATTGACTCTGTCATCGCGAGCGAAGCGACGTGGCCATCTCAGGGGTGGTGCCACCGCAGGTCGAGATGGCCGCGTCGCTGCGCTCCTCGCCATGACATGACGCTTTTCCCGCCTCGGCATTGCCGTTGACTCTGTCATCGCGAGCGAAGCGCGGCGATCTCGGGGTGGGTGCCACCGCAGGACGAGATGGTCGCGTCGCAAGCTCCTCGCCATGACAAGGGGTGTGCACTTTTCTTTCGGGCGACAAAAAACCCAGCCGGTTGGCTGGGTTCTTCGTTAAATAAGTGCCTGACGATGACCTACTCTCGCATGGGGAGACCCCACACTACCATCGGCGCTAAGCGGTTTCACTGCTGAGTTCGGCAAGGGATCAGGTGGTTCACGCTCGCTATGGTCGTCAGGCGTAACTGGCGATGTATATCATGCTGGC